>JBBCIV010000229.1:0-13102 GCA_037189665.1 Phycisphaerae bacterium
ACCGCCGCCCGCGCGGTGTGATCCGCGGGGTCGGCTTGACTTGTGAGATTGTGATCGGCGACGCGCGCGTTAAGCCTTCGGCGGTTCCTTCGCGTTCAGCCAGGTCATCATCTTGCGGAGACGACGGCCGGTGACCTCGACGGGGTGGTTGTTGTCGGCTTCGTACAGGCGCTTGAAGTTCTTCAGGCCGCCTTCGTACTCGGCGCGCCAGTTCTTGGCGAAAGTGCCGTTCTGGATTTCGGTCAGCACCTTCTTCATCTCGGCCTTGGTCTGCTCGGTGACGATGCGCGGGCCGGTGATCAGGTCGCCCCACTCGGCGGTGTTGCTGATGCTGTAGCGCATGTAGTCGAGGCCGCCCTGATAGATCAGATCGACGATGAGCTTCACCTCGTGCACGGTCTCGAAGTACGCCATTTCCGGCGGATAGCCGGCTTCGGTGAGGGTTTCAAAGCCCGCCTTGATCAGCGCCGCCAGGCCGCCGCACAGGACGACCTGTTCGCCGAAGAGGTCGGTTTCGCATTCGTCTTTGAAGGTGGTCTCGATGATGCCGCTGCGGGCGCCGCCGACGCCGTTGGCCCAGGCGAGGGCGATCGCGCGGGCGTTGTCGGTCGCGTCCTGCTGGATCGCCGCCAGGCATGGCACGCCGCCGCCCTTGACGAACTCGCTGCGGACGAGGTGTCCCGGCCCCTTCGGGGCGACGAGGATCACGTCGATGTCCGACGGCACTTCGATCGTCTTGAAGTGCACGTTGAAGCCGTGCGTCACGCCGAGGGTCTTGCCCTTGGTGAGGTGCGGCTTGATCGACTTGTTGTAGACTTCCGGCTGCACTTCGTCGGGCAGCGTGACGATGACCAAATCGGCGGCCTTGACGGCGTCTTCGACCGAGAGCGGATCGAACCCGTGCTCGATCGCCAGCCGGCCGTTGGCCGAGTCGCGGCGGTTGGCGACGATGACTTTCACGCCCGAATCGCGAAGGTTCTGAGCGTGGGCGTGGCCCTGCGAGCCGTAGCCGAGAATTGCGACCGTCTTGCCCGACAGGGGTGCGATCGGTGCGTCGTTGCCGTAGATCATCTTCAAGTCTGCCATCGGTTCTCCGGAAAAATCGAGTCGCGGAATGTAGGGGAAAACCGGGCACCGGTCAAAGGCCATCCGCCGCGTTCCGCATGCCGTTCGGTTGAAATCGCACCGGAAGCGGTAAAATCGCCCAAATGGGCGTGGTACGGTTTCTCATCGGATTCGGCTGGTGGATGCTGCTTTACGCGGCACTCTATATATGGTGGCTGGTCACCGTGGTACTCTGGCTGTTTGTCTTCGGCCAGGAGGCCAAGAGCGACGGCTCGCCGCCCAATCCGGCGTCGCCCGCCAGCATCATGGTGCTGTTGATCTGCGTCGGGCTGGGGTTCTCCACGCTGGTGACGTTGGGCGTCGGCCTGTCGATCCGCTGGAACATCCCGGTGGGCGCGTTGGTGGCATTGGTCGTTGCGGCCGGCGTGACGATCCTTTCCGGCTTCTACAACATGAGGCTCGCCGAAGAGCAAACGGTGCGGATGCTGAACGTCAACCTCATCATCGCCGCAGCGGTGATCCTGGCAAACCTGCTGACGCTCTATCTCACTCTTCCACTGCCACGCGGGCCAACCCCTCCGCCGCTGCCTTAGCGGCTTACCTTAGAATGGAGTGGAATGTGGGTACCAAACCGATCTCGACAATTCTTGCCGGAGTGCTGCTGATGGCCGACTCATACGCTGCCGATCCTGCTCCCCCATCGCCGCTTGCCGTGCAGGCGATCGATCCACAGTTTGACCGGCTCGTCTCCGCCGACGCGAAGGTTCACCGGCTGGCGACGGGCATGATCTTCACCGAGGGCCCCATCTGGATCGACGACCCGGCCGGCGGTTACCTCGTCTTCAGCGACATCCCCGCTAACGAACTTAAACGCTGGAGCGAAACCGACGGCCTCAGCACCTTCCGCAAGCCCAGCCACAACGCCAACGGCAACGCCCTCGACGCCGCCGGCAATCTGCTCACCTGCGAGCACGGGTCGCGCGTCGTCTCCATCACCGAAAAAGGCGAGCGGCGCGTGCTGCTCGACCGCTTTGAGGGCAGGCGGTTCAACTCGCCGAACGACGTCGTCGTGAAGTCGGATGGCACGATCTGGTTCACCGATCCGCCCTACGGACTGCCGCGAAACGAATGGGAGACGTTGAAGGAGCTACCGGGGCATTTCGTCTTTCGGTTTGATCCGAAGACAAGCCAACTCGCCGTTGTCGCCCGCGATCTCGACATGCCGAATGGGCTTTGCTTCTCGCCCGACGAGAGACATCTCTACATCGCCGACAGCGGCGCGCCGCGCAACATCCGGGTCTACCCTGTCAACGCTGACGGCGCCACGCTTGGCGAAGGACGCGAGTTCGCGAAGATCGACGTCGGCGGCCCCGACGGCATCCGCTGCGACATTCGCGGCAACCTCTGGAGTACCTCCGGCGATGGCGTGCAGGTCTTCACGCCTGCCGGAAATCGCGTCGGCCGCGTCCTTCTTCCTGAAGGCGGCGCCAACCTCTGCTTCGGCGGCCCGTCCGGCACCACCCTTTTCATCACTGCGAGAAAATCCCTTTACAGCGTCGAAACCAACGTCCGCGCCGCCGCGGCGACAACGAGATGACCGCAGTACTCAACGCCTCGTCTGATCGTGCGAACCGCGTCGGCAAGGCACCTTAAGCGACGCGCTGGCCTGTTCCCGCGATTCGCGACTGCTCAATGAGAAAAGCGAGCCTATTGTTGGATGGCAGGCATGATACGACAACAACGAACGATTCAGGCGGCCCATGACGCGTACGAAGATGCCCTGCTTCGCGGGCTCTGCCGTGAAGGCGCGCTTGAAGTGGCGGCCGGCGTGCTGCGGAAGATGAGGCAAGAACAAATGCGAGCGCCCGCAAAACAACCCAAGCAACGCCGTCAGCGCCGGCCCACCATCCGGGTCAAACGCGTGTATGAACCGCCGTCAAACGCCGACGGCCATCGTGTGTTGGTGGACCGCCTCTGGCCCCGCGGGCTGTCGCGGGAAGCCGCCAAACTGGATGAGTGGCTGAAGGAAGTGGCGCCCAGCGACGGGCTGCGCAAGTGGTATGGTCACGATCCGGAACGCTGGCCCGAGTTCGTACGCCGATATCATCAGGAACTCGAAGCCCATCGCCCCCTGATCGACAAGCTGTCCGGCTCACACGGCGTTTTGACGCTGCTCTACGCCGCCAAGGACACGGAGCACAACAACGCCGTCGCATTGCACGAGTTCCTCAACCGGCCATCGAAGCGGCGACCGCGGTCATGATATCTCGCACGCCGACGCCATGCCTTGACCTTGCTATTCAGTAGACAGCCGTGCCGTCGCCCCGCCATCGACGACGAGGGATTGGCCGGTCATGAAGCTGGACCGATCGTTGTCGGCCAGAAAGAGGATGGTCTGGCCGATCTCGCCGGGCTTGCCGACGCGGCCCATGACGTGTTTTTTGCCAAGGCCGCGAAGCTTTTTCTGCACGTCAGCTCCGCTTACATGGCCGCGCGACAGGCCGGCGTGCAGCATGGGCGTGTCGACCGCCCCGGGCAACACCGCGTTCACCCGCACGCCGATCTCGCCGAACTCCAGCGCCATCGCGCGCGTAAGCGCGAGCAGCGCTCCCTTGCTGGCAGCGTAGGCGGCGATATCGCTGCTGGTGGCCACCGCGTGGACCGACGAGATGTTCACCACCGCCCCGCCGCTGGCCTTCAAGAGCGGGAGCGCCTTCTGGACGGACAGGAAGATCGACCGCACGTTGCACGCCATGATCGTGTCGAACTCCTCCGCCGTCGTCTCCACGAGGGGTTTGCAGATCTGGCAGGCGGCATTGTTGACCAGCGCGTCCAGCCGGCCCTGCTTCGAGGCGATCTGCTCGAAAAGCACGTGCGGCGCGTCCACCTTCGACACGTCGGCGCGGATGAACTGATGCACGTCGCCGGGCACGTTTTCCTCACGCCGATCGACGCCGACGACCACCCAACCGGCTTCGTAAAACACGCGCGCGGTCGCCCGCCCGATCCCTCCACAAACCCCGGTGATGGCGACGACGCGCTTCATTTTGAGTCTCCAGTCGCACGGCTGTCCCGCGGCCGTGTCACTAAGCTGCCCGCTTCCCACGCCGAACCTCAGTGAGGCCATTGAGCAGATTGCGAATCGAATTCTGATGCACCCGCTCCCAGGCGGCCGGCGAGCTGTTGCTGTTATGCGGGGCGAGCAGCACGTTGCTCATGTCCTTTAGCGCCGAGTCGGCCGGCAGCGGTTCGTACTCGA
Source organism: Phycisphaerae bacterium (assembly GCA_037189665.1). Lineage (GTDB taxonomy): Bacteria > Planctomycetota > Phycisphaerae > Tepidisphaerales > Tepidisphaeraceae > BPJO01. Next base: position 4,325 of record JBBCIV010000229.1, read on the forward strand.
AGACGTCGAGCCCGGCGCCCGCGATCAGGCCTTTCTGAAGCGCCTTCACCAGCGATTTCTCGTCCACCACCGGCCCGCGGCTGGTGTTGATCAGCACGGCCGACGGCTTCATGAGCGCGAAGCGTTTCGCGTTCATCAGGTGATGGCTGGTCTCGTTCAGATCGGCGTGCAGCGTGACGAAATCGCTTCGCTTCAGCAGGTCGTCCAGCGACGTCACCTCCATGCGCGTCGCGGAGAGGAAGTGCTTGTCGATCGGCCTGATGTCGGTCCCCAGCACGTTCATGCCAAAGGCGCTGGCGCGGCGGGCGACCTCCTTGCCGATATTGCCGACCCCGACGATACCAATCGTGCACTCGCCGAGCGTTCGGCCAGGGATTTTCTCCCAGCGGCCGGCCTTCATATGCTGGTCCATCCAGGGCGTCTGGCGGGCAAAGCTCAGCATATACGCGAACACGCTGTCGGCGACCGGAATCGTGAACGCGTTCGGCGTGTTGCCGATGCGGACGCCCAGTTCATCGCAGGCGGCGCGATCGATCGAGTCGATGCCAGTGCCCCACTTGCTGATGATCTTCAGCCGCGGCGCGTTCTCGAGCACCCTTCGCGTGTAACGATCGTCGCCGCAGATCGTGCCGTCGATGTCGCGCGTCAGCTCGAGCAGGTCGGCCTCTTCGAGCCGTTCATTCACGGCCGGCACGACGACGCGACAGCCTTCGGCCTCAAGGACCGGGCGAAAGCGATCGACGAACGGAATCATGTAAGGCGCCGAGAGAAGGACGTTCCATTTAGTTTTCATGCCGCAGACCTCCGGTGCTGCTGCTGAACGGCGGCGTAGAGCATTTCAGCGATGGTGAAATCGGTTTCCTCGTCGATGTCCCACGCCTCGATCCGATCGACCTCGAACATCAGCGGCCGAGCGCCGATGCGGTTGTGATGGTTGATGAGCGAAGCCCGTGAGAAGAGGTACAGACACGAGTTCTCCGCGTAGATCGGCGGCAAATCCTGCGTGCGAAGAAGGATGGCGGGGTTGTGATTCACCGGCCGGGTGAGCTGGTCCCACAGCCGCTGTTGCAGGCGGGTGACGCCGAAGAGCGAGTCGTACGCACCGTTGGCCTCAACGAACTGCTCGATCGCACGGCCGATGGTCGCGGGCGTGATCAGCGGGTTGGTGCTGTGCGTTTGAAGATAGAAATCCGCGCTCACCTGCGATGTGGTGTGCAGCAGCACGTCGTTCATCGGCAGCCTGTCATCGCGTAGGCGCTCGGGACGGTCGATCAGCGTGACGTCGGGATATTCCTTGCCGGCGATGTTTCGAACGGCATCCGAATCGGTGTCGATCACGACCTCGTCGATCCAGCCCGATCGCTGCAACGAATCGACGATGTGACAAAACAAGGGCTTGCCGCCCAACGGCCGCCAGTTCTTGCCGGGGACGCGCTTGGAGTCGTTCCGCATCGGAACGATCGCGGCGATTCGCGGTTTCATGCCGCCTCCCAGATTTCGTGAAGCTGTTCGTACCGCCCGCGACGATCGACGAGCCGATAGCCGGCGCCGGACAGGATCGATTCCACCTCGGCCGGGTCGTCGCCGAACTGCTGGATGAACGGCGGGTGTACTTCGAGGAACAACTGCCTCGGCCGATCGACGGCGACGAGCGTGCGCCTCATGCCACGAAGGGCGCGGACTTCGGCGCCCTCGATATCGAGCTTGACGATGTGCGGCATCGGCAGTTCACCATTGGCGATGGCGGAGTCGATCGCCCGCAGCGGCGTTCGCACCGCTCCGCGGCCGGCGCTCGGGGCGAGCGTGGGCGAGAGGCCGTGCTGGCCATCGGTAAACAGCGTGGCCGCGCCGTCGGCATCGGAGATCGCCCAGCCCAGCACGCGGACGTTCGCCAGTTCGTTCAACCTCAGGTTTTCGTGCAGCCGGCCGCGAAACTCCGGGTCAGGCTCGAAGGCGTACACGTTCGCCCCGCGCAGGCCCGCGTGAACCGCGACAAACCCGATGCATGACCCGATGTCGAAGAACGTCTCGCCCGGCGACACCGCCTCGATCATCCGCTGCGTGAACTCGCGCTCGCCGCCGTACTGCGTGACGCGGAAGTTCTCCGCGCCCGACGCGACGTGAAAAAGGCAGCCGCGCGGGTCGATCCCGTCGACCCGGCACACCCGCTCCTGCCATCCTGTTGCCGTAGCGGCCATCGCGCGATTCTCCTCTTAGGCCGCCCGCGACCGGGCAGCGTCGAACAGCGTGTAATAATCGACCTTCGGAAACACCTGCAGCTTCCCGCCCACCGTCGCATCCACGATCCGGCGTCCCGAGGTTTCAAAGACGTGCTTCGCCACGCGATAGCTCAGTTCGCTGCCCTCCAGGTCGGGCAGATGCCACCGGAAACCCTTGCCGAAGTAGTTCGGATCAAAGTGATTCGGATCATCCCCCTCACTGGTGACGGCCGCGTGGGGGTTGCCGGCGAACTTGTAGCTGTGGTCCACGCCCACCAGCACCACTTCGCTGAACCCCATGTAATACGCCAGTTGGATCGCCACCATCGTGACCGTCGAGCCTTCCCAACAGCCCTCGGTCAGATCCGTGAAGAACCAGCTCCGCAGGCCCGACCGCGTCCACAAAAACTGCATATCCGGCGTGAAGTCGATCAGGTTCCGGCAATGCCAGCCGAGAAACTTCGGCATCTTCAACGCCGCGATGTCCTTCGCGCACTGCTCGACGACCAGCTCGTTCACGCAGACGTGATACGTGGTCTCGAATCCCATCTTGTCGAAGTTCATGTAAATGCGGTTCGTGCCGAAGGTAACTTCGTCCTTCAGCAGCGACATATCGGTGTTCCGCAGGCTCGGCCCGTTGCCGATCACGAAACACCGCTTGCCCTTATGCAGGTTTTGATAGTTGGCCACCCGTCGCATGGACGTGCGGTAACGCGGATCGAGATGCTCGATCGAACGATAGAGCGCCCGCTGATTACGAACGCCGATCACCTGCGCGATGGAATGGGCAAGAAGAGACATTGGTCTTTCTTATCGACGGAATGGCGCGGGAATCTTTAGTTATCGGGCGTTGTGGGTCGTGGGTTGTGGGTCGGGAGTTGGAAGTTGAGGGGTAGCACATTCGCAATCCGACCCGCGACCTACGTCCTCCGACAGATCACCGTCGAATGCACCGACCAATCAGCGTTTTCAGGGTATGGCTCGACTGCCATGGCCGCGCGGTTCACCCATTGCACGTCGAACCGCCTGGTCAACTCCGGCATCAGGGTATGGGGGTCGCGGGTTTTCCAGGGGTGGATTTCGATGATCCAGGTGTGAGCCTTTTTCATCTCGTCGATCTGGTCGGGGATGACCTTGAACTCCTCGCCCTCGATATCCAGCTTGATGACGGTGGCGTCAGGCTCGAGCGAGGGCAGGCGAATGCCGGGGACCTCGACCACGCCGCGTTCCACCACTCTTCCATTGCTGTCGCCGGTGAACTGGACCTTGCCGTTCGTCGTGGTGATGGCGCAGTGACGGATGACCGGGTCAAAGCCGTTGAGCGCCAGGTTCACCTCGGCCACGGCGCAATTGCTCTCCACCGCGTCGACGCACACCAGCCGCTTCGGCCCCATCGAGGCCAGCACCAGCGAGTAGTGGCCGTGATGCGTGCCGACATCGACAACCAGTTCTTTCGACAAATCCAGGTTAGCCGCCACCCACTCGTATTCGAGTTGGGTGTAGGGCTTGACCGGGTCGTACCAGGCGGTGGACTCGGGCGTGGCGAAGAAGAACCGCATCGCGTGCCGGCCGACGCGGTACGGTTTGATGTACGGGCGATAGGCGGTGGCCTCGTTGGAATCAGCGGCTTGCGGTACAGTCATGCGTATGGCGCTTTCTCTTCAGTACGACGAGGCCAGGGTGGTGGCCGACTATTTCATCCGGCACGCGCGAACGGGCGTGATGATCGACGTCGGGGCGCACTTCGGCACGTCGTTGCGCCCGTATCTCAACCAGGGCTGGCGGGTGATCGCGTTCGAGCCCGATTCGACCAAGCTCGACAAGCTCAGGCCCTATCTCGCCAACCCCAACCTCACCTTCCTTCAGGCGGCGGTGGGCGACGTGGCGTCGGAGGGCGTGCAGTTTTACACGTCGCCGGAATCGACGGGCATCGCATCGCTCGTGCCGTTCCGCGAATCGCATACCCCTTCGGAGCACGTGCCCGTCGTCACGTTGCGGGACGAACTGACGAGGCTCGGCGTCACGTCGATCGACTACCTGAAGATCGACACCGAAGGCTACGACCACCAGGTCCTGCTCGGCCACGACTGGAACGTCCGGCCCGACGTCATCATGTGTGAGTTCGACGAGATCAAGACCCGTCCCCAACACTTCGACTTCCGCAAGCTCGGCGACCTGCTGCTGTCGCGCGGGTATCGCGTGTACTGCTCGCAATGGGCGCCGCTCGTGCGGTACGGCAGCGGGCACGCGTGGCATTCGGTCTCGGCGTATCCTTGCGAACTGCATCACGCCGACGCCTGGGGCAACTTCATCGCGGTTCGCGAGGACGCGCACGTATCGACGATGGAATCGCTTCTGCAGCCGCATCTTTCGTAGCTACGCCGCCCGTTCCAGCCGTCGCGGCTCGTTCGCGAGCCGCTGGCCGACGAATTCGACGATCTTCTTCACGCCGGCGACGTAGCTGAACCGCTGTTCGACGAACGAACGCTGCGCCCGGGCGATCTCCGACCGCAACGCGTCGTCGCGCGAATAACGGATCAGCTGGCCCGTCAACTGATATGATAATTCGAACGTCGTCTGGTCAAGCAGCGGCAGGATCTGCCCCGCCGTCGGCAGGAATCCCGCCGCCTGCAGCCGCCGGGTGGTGGCGATGGGATCGACCGCGCCGGGCGCCACGTCGCACGCGTCAAACGCCCGCAACGTCTGGGCAAGCGCCTCGCGGCGATCGTCGTCGAGTTGGGCTTCCAGTTCCTTTGCGGTCTGCGTATCGGCCCGGGCGAGCGACAGCAGTTCGATCGCGGAGTGGATGAGCCGCGTGCCGGGATTCGCCCGCATGAGGCAGAACCCGCCCGCCGCCAGCGCGTCGAGCACGCGCTGGTGGGCGATGCAGACGAACGGCTCGAGCACCAGATTGATGCCCGCCTCGCGCGTCAACTCTTCCAGCGGCGCGCCGTAGTCGATCATGCCCCTGGCGTAACGGGCGAACTCGGGGTGCTTATCCCAGCCCTTGCCGTAGATTTGCAAGTCCAGTCCGATTTCATCGCACGCCTGCCGGGCCCAAGCGAGGCCCTGCTGTCGGAACAGCAGGTTGTTGAGTCGATCGAACAGCCGCGTCGTGGTCTGGCGGACGAGCGTTTCGTCGCCCGAGACCTGTTGTTCGCGCATCACGTCCAGCAGCAACCGCCGCACGTCACCCTGCGTGGGCAGCGAATGGCCGGCGGCGTAGGTGGCGATCATGCGAGCACAGGCGGCGTCGAGGACGTCGCGATGCTTGCCCTCGGCGTTTCGCGTCAGGTCGTCGCGCATCTGCGACGACGTCTGCGACCAGTTCGACACGTACACGACCTGATTCCCCCGCCCCGTCCAGCTCAGCGGCCGGGAGGGCAGGCGCGTCAGCTTGCGGAATTCCAGGCACTGACGCGAGGGATATGCGTAGTCATCCACCCACCGCTGCAACGACGGCGCGAGCGCGAAATCCCGCTGCGTCAACTGGCGGCCGGCGTTAGGCGTCATCAGGTGGGAGAGCAGATCCTGAATCCAGTTGACGAACGGGATCGACGGGTGGAACAGGTCGCCGTGCTCGAAACGGTTGTGATCAATCTGGAAAATGAGATCGGGCTTGAACTCCGCGATCGTCCGCCGCATGCCCACCTTGGTCAGGCCGTGGTGCGGGCTGGGCTCGATGATGATCTGCGCTTCCCACCCGATCTGCCGAAACGCGTCGGCCGTATCCTTGGTGGAGTATTGCAGCACGGTGCTGAACCGCGTGGTGGTCAGCAGCACCCGCGGCGGGCGATTCGCCTTGCCCGACAGCACGGCGGCAAAGTGATCGGCCGGAAGCGATTCGTAATAGCTGGCGATCTGCTGCTGCGAACGTGCGTCGATCGCGCCGATCTCCGCCAGCGCGGCTTGCAGGACCTGCTCCATCGGCCGCGGGTCGGGGCCGAGCTTGATCGACACGCGCGGGAACGGCAGGTAACGATCCGTGTTGATCGCCAGCCGGAACTGCTCGCCCCACTGCGGGCCGACGTACCACAGCACGTTTTCCGATTCGATCGGCCCGTTCGCGCCAGTGAAATCGTGTAGCAGCAGGCACGCCAGCACCAGCCGCGGGTCAGGTTCAAAGAGGAAGATCGCCTGCCGACGCCCCAGCAACAGTTCGGGCGAGCCTCGCACGATCGTGTCGAACACATACCCATCGCCGATCGACAGGATGGCGAACGCCTCGCCCTTTTCGGCGTTCGGCGCAAGCTGCGCCGTCACCGTCGCGGCTGCCGCCTGCGGGTCTTCGCCGCTGGCGAGCAGCGTTCGTCCACCGCCTTCGCGATTGAAGAGGATGCTCGGCTTGCCGGACTTGGACGGGTGAATCTGGTATGCCTGCCCGACGTCCGCATCCGCGATCACCCGGTAAACCTCCGGCCGATGCGCGCGCAGGCTGGCGAGGTTTTTCGAGAGCGTCAGGTGCAGGCGCTGCTGGTCGGACTTCGCCTTCACATGCCCGATGGCGTCGGCGGCGTCGCTCCAGCGCTCCCGTTGCATGTGCAACTGCCCCGCCGCCGACCAGACGTCGTCGCCGAGCAGGCCGGACAGGTCCGGCAACAGGCGGTCCGCGCGATCCCAGTCCGACGCCCGCACCGCAGCGACGAAGTCGCTGGCGATGACGAGCCGCTCCGATGCCTGCATGGTGGTCGACGACACGGCGTAAGTCTCCTGTAACCCCTTATCGGACGAACGGCGTGGTTTTCGACTGCGGATTTCCACGGTTTAGCGCCGCGTCTTGACGCGGGCTGATCCGGACGAAACCCGCACCAAGGTGCGGCGCTAAACGCGGTGATCCTCGAGCGTCCCATAAATTTATGAAACCGCAGTCTTTATGCCGATACCGCAATAACCGACTTTCCGCCGGAGGATCCGCCGTGTCGATGAGCCGAAAGGTCTGTTCGCTCGATCAACTGCTCGCCGCGCGCCAGCGCGCCCGGGAGGAAGGCAAGACCGTCGTTCACTGCCACGGCTGTTTTGACGTCGTCCACCCCGGGCACATTCACCATCTTCAGCACGCGCGATCGCTCGGCGATCTCCTGATCGTCTCCGTCTCCGCCGACGCCCACGTCAACAAGGGCGTGAGCCGGCCACTGATCCCCGATGATCTGCGGGCGTCGAGCCTGGCGGCGTTGGAGTGCGTGGACGTCGTCTACCTGAACGACTATCCCACCGCCGTCGAACTGCTGGATCAGCTCAAGCCCGACATCTACGTCAAAGGCCGCGAATACGAAACCAGCGCCGACCCTCGGTTCCTTAAAGAACGTGACACCGTCGCCCGCAACGGCGGCGAGGTGTACTTCTCCTCCGGCGACGTCGTTTATTCCTCCACCGCGCTGATCGGCGCACTTCGCGATACCGGCGCGTTCAACACCGAAAAGATCACCCGCTTCGGCCGCCAGTACGGGATTGGGCCGGGCTCCGTCGAAGCGACGCTCCGGCGATGCAAAGACCTGAAGGTCGTCGTCATCGGCGATTACATCCTCGACCGCTATCACTTCTGCGAGGCCACCGGGGTGGCCGGCGAAGGACCGATGATGGCGCTTCGCGCGATGGCGAAAAAGGAATACGACGGCGGCGCCGCGATCATCGCCCGTCACGCCGCCGCAATGGAGGCGAACGTCACGCTCGTGACCGCGTTCGCCAGGGATAACGAATCACACCAGGCCGCGCTTCGCCTTCAGGCCGAGGGCATCGACATCGTCGCCGCCGACCATCGTAAGCAACTCGTCACCAAAAATCGGTACATCGTCGATGACCAGAAGGTGCTGAAGGTGGACGAAGGCAGCGCCGCCCCGCTCGACAGCCGCCGCGAGCAGCAGATGGCCGAGCAGATCCTCGAGGCCGCCCGGGATGCCAACTGCGTGATCTTCGCCGACTTCGGGTACGGCCTCATCACGCCCGGCCTGCTCGACCGCGTGATGCCCTCGCTCCGACAAACCGTCCCGATCATCACCGCCGACGTGAGCGGCAAGCAGTCGAACCTGATGCGGTTCAAATCCGTCGATCTGCTTTGCCCCACCGAACGCGAACTGCGCGAGACGCTGGGCGACTTTTCCAGCGGCATCGGCGCGGTCGTCTCGGAACTGCTCCGCACGACGGAGGTGAAGGCGGCGCTGATCACGCTCGGCAAACAGGGCCTCGTCGCTTGTAACTGGCCAAACGGAAACTGGCAGGATTCGAACGGCCGGCTGAGCACGGACTACCTGCCGTCGCTGTCGTCGCGCGCGACCGATCCGCTGGGCGCCGGCGACGCCCTCCTGGCCGCCACCAGCTTGGCAATGGCCACCGGCGCTTCGCTGCAACAGGCCGCTTTCATCGGCTCCCTAGCCGCCGCGGTCGAAGTCCAGCAGATCGGCAACATGCCGGTCAACGGCGACATGATCATCGACGCGATGGTCGAACTGATGGGCGGCCGAAGCAGCGCAGCGGGGCTTGTCGCATAGTGCGGATGTGTGTTGCGTGACGAGTGTGGCGTGAAAGACCAATCGAACCCTTTCACGACACGCTCGTCACGCAA
>JBBCIV010000230.1:0-8442 GCA_037189665.1 Phycisphaerae bacterium
CGAAAGCCCACGCCAAGGCGTGGCGCTAAACGGGGAGGGGCGTGCGCACGTCAATCGCGGTATTCGGCTTCCGGATCGCGAGGATTTTCGTCTTCCGCGATCGCGTTCAGCAGATCGACGTAGTCGGCGTCGTCCAATTCAAACCATGTCGGCACGCTGCCCGGCGCAAGGCCGCGCCACTCCGCCAGCTTGGCGATCACCTTGGCGCGCAATTCGGGATCGTCGATTTCACGTATTCGGACCATGCCGAATGTTATCGCGAAATCGTTTGGCTTTCGCACGTGCAAATCGTACACAGGGGATGTCGGCCTGATGCAAACGTGAACGCGGACGGCCGACATGACAATCTGGGATCCACGATAAGGGCTAAGCCGTCGTAAGGCGGCGTCCGGACCGAGCGATCGGACCGGCTTATCGGTCGCACGTGGGTGCGGCCGGTGATGCGCAAAGCCACGGTGCCGCACAGCGTTGTGCGGGATCGAGTGGTTGCCGAATGGGTGCTTCAGAACTCCCCGGTTCTGCTCTCCTTCAGCCTGGACTCCCTGTTTTCAGTACTGGCGTGGGCGATTTGCTGGTTAACCCGAGGCGCGAACGCGTCGATGGTTTTACTGAGCAGGGCTGCGTGTGCAACTCGCGGCCTGATATTCGCCCACCCGTGGTCGCGGACGCCGTGTGCGTCCGCTGCAGAAAGGAGGCGAGTGCTGCTGCGATCGACGTTGTTTCCCGCGTGTCGCGGGACGATCTCGGTCGGATCGATTGGACGGCATGGGCTGTGATTGGCGGTCCCATCGATTGGCAACAAGACGTCGCCCCGGGTGTTCCGGGACGGCGGACAGGCTTCGCAAAAGGAGTGCGCGGATCCGTTGTTTCCGCGCGGTTTGTGTCGCCAATACGCGACCACAGTTACGGGAGTTCCGAAAATGCATCGCATTCGTTCAACCAGCAACAAGGGCTTTACCCTTGTCGAAATTCTGATCGTCGTCATCATCCTGGGTATCCTGGCGGCGATCGTCATTCCGCAGTTCACCAACGCGTCGGAAGACGCCCGCAAGAGCTCGCTGACCAGCCAGTTGCAGACCCTCCGGTCGCAGATCGAGCTGTACAAGCTGCAGCACCGCGACAACTATCCCACGGACACCGGCTTGGTTTCAGGCGAGTGGCAATGGGAAAAGCTGACGACCCGTACCGATGAGGACGGCGGGGCGTACGTCGAAGGCACGTCGGACACCGGCCCGTTCGGCCCGTACCTCCAGTCGGCGCCGAAGAACTCGATCCAGAATTCCAGCGGCATGAGCTACGTTGTCGCCGACCCGACGCCCGGCGCCCAGTGGCCCGGCACGGAAGGCGATGGCTGGCTGATCACCGCCAACGGCAAGGTGTTTGCCGCCAGCAAGCTCGGTGGGTACGTCTACAACGAAGGCAACCCGAACGCGAGCACGAACCAGGACGTCGCGGGGGACTAATTCTCGCGTCAAGATTCTCACGGCCCGGCGGGGGAGTACCCCGCCGGGCCGCTTTCGTTAAGGGGGTGGTCCGTTTTGCCGATGCGGATGGAGAGGGACGAGAAACATGCTGCCCACCGCCGAGTCGATCATCTTCGTTCGCCGCCCTTCCCGCCCGACGACGGGCAGGGCGATGCGGGCGTTCACGCTGGTGGAAATTCTGATCGTCGTCGTCATCCTCGGCATCATCGCCGCGATCGTGCTGCCGCAGTTCTCCAATGCCTCTCAGATGGCACGCGAGAGCTCGATCAAGGACGACCTGCGATACCTCCGCACCCAGATTGGCGTGTTCAAAGCCCAGCACGAAGATATGCCCCCCGGCTATCCCAACGGCAGTCGGACCGAGACGCCAGACGAGGAAACCTTCGTCCGGCACATGACCGGCTATACCGACGTCAAGTGCGCCTATAACGCCAGCGCCAGCCCTTCCTACCCGTTTGGGCCCTACCTGTCGAACATTCCCGCCAACCCGCTGACAGGCAAATCAGGCGTTTTCGTAGTGACGGCCGGCACGGAGATGCCAGCCCCTGATCTCGACACCTATCCCAACGTCGGCTGGTTCTACAACCCGCTGACGCAGACCATCACTGCCAATGCGCCCGGGAACGATACCAACGGGGTTCCCTATGCGGATTACTAGCCGTCGTACTAATCGTGGATTCACCCTCATCGAGGCGATGATCGCGTCGGTGGTGCTCGCGTTTTGCGTGGTGGGCGTTTGCGGCGCGCTGATCGCCGCCATGGACAGCAACCGCGCCTGCGAAAGCCAGACCGTCGCCGCCGAGGTGGCACGGCTGAACATGGATTCGCTGGCCGCGATGCGGCTGGAAGAGATTTCGCCCGAGAACGGAAACGGCAGTTCGGAGGATCTGGATGATTCGGTGCTCGCCGGCTCGGATAGCGTCGCCGCATCTGGCAGGCTGCGGTATATCTCAAGGCATCCGACGCAGGCATCGCGCGACCTGGCGTTGATCGCCGTTACCGCCACCGCTGCTGATGGGCAGCGGGTGACGTTATATCGACTCGCAACCCGCACGGAGATGCCATGATGAACCGGCGTCGCGGCGGTTTCACGTTCGTCGAACTGTGCATCGCGATGGGCGTCATGGCGATGATCGCGGTGGCGCTGGCCACCTTTGCGACCGCCTCGGCGCAGCACTGGAAGCAGTCGGAACACAACCAACTCCTTCAGATCAGCGCTCAGCAGGGCGGGCATCTGACGACGTCGATCGTCGAGTCGTCCCGCGCGCTGGCCTCGGTGATCAGCGACCCGCCTTCGCTGTTTCTATGGCTGACCGACAGCTACGACGGCGTCGCCGACGCCAAGGCACAGTTCGCCGAGATGGCGGTCATCGAATACGACCCGCAACTTAAAACGGTTTTCCTCTATCGCGCCGACATGCAGCTTGCCCAGACTGCCGGCGGCGACGCCGATGACGTGCTGACGACCGCCGAGATGAGCAAGCCCACGTACGTCAACCTGTTCAAGACCGAGCGATGGCTTCTCCCCCGGCGTGCGCTGATCGGCCCGGGACGCCAGGTGAGCGACGCCCTGAACGTCACCCGCGTGGAATCGGTCGAATTTACCCCGATTACCGCGCGCGATTTGCCGGCGGTGGAGATGAATGCGACGTTATCTCGTGGTGCGGAGACGAAGGCGCTGCGTGCCGTCTTCACCGTCCGCGCCCCAACCACCCGGCCGTCGTATGCGGACGGGTCAAACTGATGAAGGACGCAGGCCGCACAACCTCATCTCCGTTTTCCCGCAGACACCGGCGTCATCGCGGGATCGCGATGGTCCTCGTCCTCGTCGTCATCGCGGCGGCCAGCATCATTGCGTACGGCGTGATCGCCAGTGCGACCATCAGTTCGAAGGTGACCGATGCCTCCACCACGCGGCTCCAGCGACAATATCTGGCCGAGTCGGGCCTGAACCTCGCGACGTATTACCTGCATAATCCGTCCGCGTCACCCGTTAGCCCGATCTACGGGAAATACGGGAATGTGCATTACCCTGGCGAACCGGCAATCCAGCTTGGCGACATGCCCGGCACCGTCAGTCTGTCGGTCCAGAATACCGCCAACGGCGTGTTCGACATCACCTCCACCGGCACTTTCGAGGGAGAGTCGATCACCGCGATCGCCACTATCAGGCTGGACAAGTCGAAGCATTTCACACAGGCCGCGAACTTCCTCAGTTCGGTGACGTTGAACAACAAGGTCACCATTACCGGCGGGGCGATCTCCGTCGGAAACATCACCCTCAACACTGCCGCCGTTACCGGCCTGCTCTTCGCCTCAAACGGTGAAAGTCTGGGCGGACGGCCCGTGCCGGCCACGGTGGACACGCGGTATCCGCTCTCGGTTACCCACTATCTGCCGCACTACTTCTACAAGGGCAAGCAGTACACGGCCAAGAAGCTGACCGGCACCAACGTGCTGGTGACGCTGCTCGATGCCAACATCATCGATAATCCCTGCAACGTCTGGTACACCGAAGGCAACGTCACGTTCCTGCTGGTCACCGCGATGAGCGGAACGCTCATCGTTACCAATGACAAGACCGTCACCGTTCAGGGCAGCATCACCATTACGCCGAAAGAGGGCATGCCGGGCCTGGTCGTGACGGACAGCATCAACATCAACGGCAACAATCGCACGCTGGCGGTAAACGGCCCGGTCTACGTGGCCAATCAGATTAGGGGAACGGGCACGACCACCAACAGCGTTATCGACATCCGGGGCGTTCTGATCTCCGGCAACACCACGGGTACCTTTTTCAACAACTACAACGGCCATACCACCGTCGCCTACGATCCCGCCAATGCCACGATCAGCGGCATCATGGACGAGGTCGAGGACATCAACGGCGTGCTCGTCGAGACCTGGAACACCAACAACGGAAGTATCCCATGAACGCATCCACCAACCGCCTGCTCGGCATCGTCGTCGTCCTGCAGATCCTGGTTCTGGCTTCGCTTTGGACGGGGCATTCGCTCCCGGCGGCGCACGCGCAGATCCCCGATCCCGGCGCCCAGCGCGAGCGGCAGACCGAAGAGCTGAGGGGCATCAATGCCAAGCTGGACAAGCTGATCGATCTGCTCGCCAGCGGAAAAGTGCAGGTTCAGGTGCAGGCCGCCGCCGCCGATAAATCGGACAGGCGCTGAGCTTGGCGCGCGTGATCGGACGGGAGATCGCTAATGCGACATGACAATCGCCGTGGCGGCGGGTTTACGCTGGTCGAAATCCTGATGGTGGTGGTGATCCTCGGGATCATTGCGGCAGTCATCGTGCCGCAGATCGGCTCGCGCGACGACCTGAAGGTCGCCTCCGCAGCCCGGATGATCATGGCCGATCTGGCGTATGCGCAGAGCCGTGCGATCTCATCTCAACGGAAGCAGTACGTCGAGTTTGACGACCAGCAGTACGCCCTCCAAAGCCGCGCCAACGACGCAGACGACCTGTCCGCCATCTCGCATCCCGTCAACCCCGGCAACTATACGGTCAACCTGAATACCGGACCTCTGGCCGGCGTCGTCATTACGGAAACGGCGTTCGGCTCGACGACCGTGCTTGCGTTTGACGAGCTGGGCTCGCCTCTCCAGTACAATCCCGCCACCAACACGTCTGCGGCCCTCACGAGTCCGGGAATAATTCACATCCAAAGCGGCACGCGAATCCTGACGATCTCTATTGAGCCGTACACGGGTGAGTTGTCCGTCAGTGAGGGCTAGTACGATGATCTTTCTGAGGCGCGCCGAGCATCTTCCGATCGCAATCGACTTCGGCCATCAGGGCCTGAAGGTGCTGCAGCTCCGGGAGAGCGCGGGCACGCTGTCGGTCATGGCTGCCGCACAGGCTGCGGTCGAGGTTGGCGGGTCGCTCAGCGGAACGGAACGCGTTGCGGTCGCAATTCCGCAGCTTCGCCGTCTTTTTCACGAAGGCGGCTTCAGCGGCCGGCAGATCGGCGTCGTATTGCCACGTGAGTTCGTCCAGGTGAAGACCATCCGCCTGCCCGTCCTGCCTGAGAACGATCTGAAATCCGCCATCGAACTCGAAGCTCGCGACCTGTTCACGCTCTCGCCCGACAAGCTGTCGATCCGCTTCATCCCCGCCGGCGAGGTAAAGCAGGGCAACGACGTAAAACTCGAGGTGATCGTGCTGGCGGTGGAAACACGGCTGATCGACCACCTGCTCGAACAAATGAACCAGCTGGGGCTCGTGGTCGCCTCGCTCGATTTCGAGCCGTGTGCGATGTACCGCGGCATCGAGCGCTTCGTCCGTCGCAAGGAGGACGAAAACGAGGTCAGCGTGATGGTGGACATCGGCGCCGCGCAGAGCCAGGTCGTCATCGGCCGCGGGCGCGAGGTGACGTTCGCCAAGTCGATCGAGATCGGCTCGAACAAGCTCAGCGATTGCGTCGCTCGCAAGCTCAGCCTCAGCCTGTCCGAGGCCGCCAGCCTTCGCCGTCGTTTTGCCTCGATGGACCCGTCCGAAAAAGACCCGGTGCGGCAGACCGTCATCGATGCCACCCGAAACATGATGAGCGACCTCGCGCATGAGGTTTCGCTCTGCCTGCGTTATTACTCCGTCACTTTCCGCGGCCAACGTCCCGGCAAGGTACGACTGGCCGGCGGCGAGGCGAACGACCCGACGATTCGTCAGGCGATGGTGCAATCGCTTACCGTGCCGATCGAGGTGTATCACCCGTTCGCCGGCATCCAGACGCGCGGGACGATGATCGATTCGCTCGAAGGATCGCTCAGCGAGTGGGGCGTTGCCTTCGGCGCCGCGCTGCGGCACATGAAGGCCAACGTTCGCCGCACCGCCGATGCCGAGCCGCGTTACGGCCGTCGGAAGGGCGACGCGCCGGTGGTGGAAGTCGTGGACCTGTCCGCCGCCATCAAGACCGCGACTGTTCCCGACGCGCCGACCGCCACCGCCGACCACCGCCGCAATGGCCGGCATGAGGAGGCGAGCCATGCGTGAAGTCGAATTTCTTCCCGACTGGTACGCCGCCACGCACCGTCGTCGCCGGCTGCTGAAATTGCAGATGTATTGCACGGTTGTCGTCGCGCTGTCGTTGGCGACGTGGGGGATCGTCAACGCCCAGACCGTCGAACACGGCCAACGCCTTTACGATGAACGGCAGGTCGAGCTTCAGACCAGTTCGATGCGCGTCTTCGAGCGGCAGGAGCAGGATCGACTTCGCGCTCAATACCAGCTTCAGCAGCGGGTGGGGGCCTCGCTTGGCCTGAGCGTGGAGTCGTCGCGCGTGCTGCAACTGATCGAGGCGGCCATGCCGCGCCATGGTTCGCTGATCGACCTGCAGATCGATACCGAAGAACGCCCGCTTTCGCTTGCCAGCCGTGCGCAGGCGGTGAAGTCCGGATCGACGCGGCGCGAGCTGGAGCGCCGGCTCGTGGTCGTTTTCAAGGGGGTGGCCCCGACGAACGCCGAGGTCGTCAGCCTGTACGACAACCTCAAGAATACCGGCTACTGCGAGGACATCGGCCTCAGCTACGCGAAGGACCGCATCGACGGCGATTACCTCATGCGGGAGTTCGTGATCCGGTTCGCCATCAACCTGAACGCCGACGGAGGCACGCCATGATCACCCTGCAACAACAAACCAAATGGCTCGGCCGAGTACAGGCAGGCGGGGCGGCGGTGGCGATCGTCGGGATGATCCTGTTCTACGTCTTCGTTTGCCGGCCGGGCAACAAGCGGCTGGCCGAACTGCGAACTGCGACCGCGGCCTCGGACATCCAGATCCGCAAGAACCTCGATGCCGCCCGCGATCTCGATTCGATCAAGCGCGACGTGCAGCGCCTGAAAGACCAGATCGCCCGCAGCCGCAAGCTGCCCAGGGATCAGGATCTGTCTGGATTTCTGCACGAGATCACCGGCCTGGCGCAGACCGCGAAGGTGCAGAAGTTTCGCTATCAGCCGAACCAGACGCGCGAACTGGAGCTCTGCTCTGAACTGCCGATCACCATGCAGTTCTCCGGCCCGTTTATGGAGGTTGCGACGCTGCTTCAAAAGGCCGAGGAAATGCCTCGCATGATGCGCACGCGGCGGCTCAGCCTGAAGTGCCGCGACGGCAAGTCCGGCGACGTCGATGCCGAACTGGCGATGAGCATCTTCTTTGCGGAGCGCCAATGAACGTGAACAACGGCAATCTTCCCGCATGGCTGCCCGAGTCGCTCCGCGAGGATCCGAAGAAGGCCGGCATCCTGGGCGCGCTGGTCTTGGTGTTGGCGGTGCTGGTGATCCGTTACGCGTTGACGGGCGGCGGCCCTGCCGTTGCACAAGGCGCGGCGTCGGCAGCGAAAAAGCAGGACAAGCAGAAGACCTCCTCCACGGCCTCGGCGGCGGGCACGCCCAACGTCATGCAGGCATCCGCGGCGGCGAAAGACTGGCTGAAAGAGCCGATAACGTCGGTCTCGCGAAACCTGTTCGTGATTCGGCCGGAGTATTACCCGTCGCAATCGTCAAAGGTGGCGCAGCGGGAAGAGAAAATTACCGGATTCTGGGAAGCGGTGGAAAAGTCGCAGTCCCAGGAAGCCGATCAGAAGAAAAGACGGGAGATCCTCGTCGAAAACCTGCAGTTCGAGGCCGCCAAGCTTCAACTGCAGAGCACGGTGATGGGGCCTGAGCCACAGGCGATCATCGGTGGGAGCCTTGTGAAGGAAGGCGACGTCGTGGCGTCGGACGGCCCGCGAAAGGGCGTCCAGTTCCGCGTCCTCAAAGTTGAGGCGCGGCGTGTGATCATCGAGCGTGAGGGCATCAGGCTCGAACTTCGCATGCACCAATGACCACGATGCCCGTTTGGGTCGCTCAGGCTGCTTAATCATCCCCACGGCGCCTGGGTCACCACGACCGCCGCGCGCGCGGCACGAAAAGTTGCTCGCACGCGGTCCTTTTCGAGGAGTTCTGT
>JBBCIV010000231.1:0-4729 GCA_037189665.1 Phycisphaerae bacterium
AAAGCGGCCATTGACCGTATTCGCAGTCGGTCCAAGAGCAGTGACAAGGGGCCGTGGGTGACGGATTACACGCCAATGGCGCTTAAGACGGTGACGAAGCGGCTTACGAAGTTCCTGACGCTTTCGACGGAACAGCGCGCACTTGCTGATCTGGATGACCGCTGGGAGCGCGGCCAGGGCATCACTCCTGATCTGATGGATGCCATGGGGTTGCGATCGATGCCCCAACACCTGGATGATACGCAGAGTCGTACCCAGGCGCTTGCCGAGCGGCTGCAGCGCAACGCTACCCCGCGTGCACAGGCACCGGAATCTGAAGCAACGGTTGAGAGCGATCCACCGATCGAATATGAACCCGCTGCTGGAGAAGGAGAGTTGATCGACGCCAGCTATGAGGTCGACGGGAAGACAGTTGAAGCCGGTCCACAGCACGCCAGCGCGACGGCATCCGATGAAGAAGACCTGTCCGACTACACCAAGTTCAAAGAAGCCTGCCGCATTGCCACTGAGGATTGGGCCATCGAAGGCGGATTCGATGCCTGGATGGCCAAGGTCGCACTGAATCACAATGTCAAGAGCCAGAAGCCGGGCGACCGTAAGATTCGCCACACCGTACTGGCTGCGATCCGCGAAGGCCGCGTGACTGCCGATGGGAAGATTACCGAGACGCCAAATGCCTGAGTTGATTGACCGTCTTCCGGCAATGCTCAAGTGGCAGGATACCCGGCAGGCCGAGATTGTTTCGCTTGAGCCTGTTGTAGATGGCGCTGCACGCATCGAGATTCGGTACTGGGATGCCGGCAACGTCCATCGCGGCAAGGTGTTCATCGACGGGAACGACGCGGAACTTGTGCTGGACGATTACCCGAAACGGAAGGGGCAGTAATGGCCAATACAACCGTTGAACCAGGGAGACTGACACAGCGGGAATGGCGAGTATTGCGCGCAATGTACCGTGGCGATGAAGTTGTTTACGGCACGAGGTGGATCTACTCGCTGATCGAAAAGAAACTCATTCGATTTATCGAACAAGGCGGGGATTATCTACTCGACTTCACCCGACGCGGCAAGAAGGTGTGCGAAGCCCGCTGGGGCAAGAAAGGGCGATGATGGAACTTACAGATGAGCAAAAGGATATCATCCGGCACTCGCTGGGGCTTGGGTATTCTAAAAAGCCGTACCGGAATTACTACTGCGCAAGTTTTGGCGATCCAAAACTGAAGGAGCTTGCGCGAATTGGAGCCATGACAGAGGGGCGAATCATCAATCGAGGCGAGAATCAATATTACCTGGTGACTCCAGCAGGTGCGGAAGCCGTAGGAAGTAAGTTACCAAAGGATTAACCATGGCCAATTTCAACAAAGTGCTATTGATGGGCAACCTGACCCGCGACCCGCAACTGAAATATCTGCCGAGCCAGACAGCCATCGTGGAATTCGGCATCGCGTCGAACCGCAAGTTCAAGTCTGGCAATGGCGAAGATCGCGAGGAAGTCACGTTTGTTGATTGCGTAGCGTTCGGCCGTTCCGCTGAAGTCATCAACCAGTATTGCAGGCGTGGTAACCCCATCTTCATTGAAGGTCGCCTGAAATATGACCAGTGGGAGGATAAGCAGGGCGGTGGGAAACGTAGCAAGCTGTCGGTCGTCGTCGAGAGCTTCCAGTTGATGGGCGGCAAGAGCGAGCGCCAGGAACAGCCAGGGCGACAACCAGAACAGAACCAGGGAAATGACTATCCGCCTGATGGCGATATTCCGTTTTGATAACGCCGAAAGGACTCAGCATGAATAATAAGAAATGGGAATACCTCGTTATCGAATCTCCAATTGATGAACTTCAAGAACGGTTAAATCAATGCGGGGACGATGAATGGGAGATTTTCGAGATCAGGAAATGGCAGCCTGCCAAAATGAAGCTCGTGTTCAAACGAGAGAAACGTCCGCCGCATGCACCGGCGAGAGCCATATGCATCTAGCAGCGAAAGGAGCATCATGAATGCCCCCCCCCGAAACGACAATGACGTTCACTACAGGACAAGCCGTGCCATGGCGCCATGCACCGGGCGGCATTGCGCAGATCGAGGATCTGTTGCGACGGCGTGTTCGGCTTTTCTACCGGTGCAAGAATGGCCGCATTCGACGGCCATTGGTCCGCGCGTCTGAATTGAAGGACGAATTGCTGTTCCGGCTGCACAATCCGTTTGATCGCGGGGTGATGCCGCGGAGCAAAACGTACAGAATGAAGTAGGTCAAAATTTATGTGATAGGAGTCAATGTGAGCGACAACACTACACCATTTGCAGCAGGAGCATTTACTTTTCGGCGTTTTGCCGTCATCGGCGATGCCGCAAAAATGCCGGGACAAGAACACTTGGACCGACTGACCGAGTTCAAGCTGGAAAGCAGCGAGTCCAGCGTACCGGATGAAACGGAGTACGGCTGGTCGGGCGGTCGGCATATGTTCGACAACCAGTTTAGCTTCGAGCACAACGTCTACAACGATTGCATCTGCTGTGGCCTGCGCATCGACACCAACAAAGCGCCGTCGACAGTGAAACGATCCTACGAAGCCATTGAGATGCAGGCAATGGCTGCAGCCAATCCATCTGGCTTTATCTCTAAAGCGCAGCGACGGGATGCAAAGGATATCGTGAGGCGTAAGCTGGACGATGAACTAAAACTTGGCAAGCACCGCAAGACCAAGGTAGTGCCTGTCTTGTGGGATATGGTGGCCGGCGAACTGTACGCACCTGCCAGCGCGACCATCTTTGATTACCTGTCAGAACTGTTCGAGCGCACGTTTAACCTGCAATTACGTCCGCTATCGGCCGGCGTGATGGCATCGCGGTTCGCTGAGCCACGGGGATTGTTCCGCAACTATGAAGATTCACGCCCCACACGGTTTGTCATCGGCCAGGAAGGCGATGGCCATTGGCCGGAATACCCCTGGGTAGCGAAGGGTTCTGAGCCGAAGGATTTTCTCGGCAACGAGTTTGGGTTGTGGCTGTGGAATGCAACCAGCTTGGACGATGGGGCAATCAAAACCGCGTCCGGCGAAGTCACTGTTTTCTTGGACCGGCATCTGGATCTGGACTGCGCCTACAGCCAGACGGGGAAAGATGGTTTGCGTGGATGGACGCCGCACTACACGCCCGAAGCTCGATATGCCCTGCGAACCGGTAAATTGCCACGCAAGGCTGGCATCCTATTGCACGCAGCAGGGGCGGATTACCAATTCAAGATCAACTTCGAAACCTTTGAACTATCCACCACGAAACTGCCGGATATTGAAGAAGCCGATACGCCGCGCGTGCTATTTGAAGAACGCATTACTTACCTGCGCGACCTGAACAGGCACATCAGCCGGTTGTTTGAAACGTTCCTGGCAATTCGGTTGTCGTCCGAATGGAATACGGAAGTGGCACGACTGCATGACTGGATCATGCGGACGGGCAAGGCAGCAGCATAAGAATGAGCGGATCGGGGCGTAGCGGGTAGAATCGGGCATGGAGGATCATTATGGCAAAACGTAAGGAAATTAGTTCATCGCTCAGGTGGTCAGTCTATGCCCGTGACGGTTTCACTTGCCGATATTGTGGCGCGAGGGCTGGGCAGGATGGCGTCGAACTTGCAGTTGACCACGTGCTCAGCGTTAAAGATGGCGGCGATAACAGTTACGATAATCTCGTTACAGCCTGCCGTGGGTGCAATGGAGGGAAAGGCGCTCGAAGTCTGAAAAACGCGCCAACCGCAGCCGAAGTAATTGACAGAATCGATAAGCAGACAGCATCGCTACAGGCCCAAGCCGAAGCGATGAATGCTGCCATTCAAGCTCAGAAAGAACTTGAGCAGATGGCGGTGAACCTAAAGTGTCATGCCTACCAAGTTAATCGTGTTGATATCGAGCGGAGTGAAATATCTCGCATCATACGATGGTGTAAACAATATGGCTCTGATTTTGTCGTCGCTCTCTACAGGCAAGCACATGACCGCGGCGTATCGGAGTACAAGGCCGTGCGATATGTCCAAACGTGCATCAGCAACATGGAGGCGTCAGAATGATCGATGACTGGATCAAAATGCGAAAGGCACTGCCGGATAGCCCGGAAGTGATCTACATCGCTGATCAAACTGGCCTGCATGTGGACATGGTAACAGGAAAATTACTCCGTCTCTGGTCGTGGGCGGACACCTATATCACCAGCGATGGCATTGCAAAAGGTGTCACGCTCAAGTGGATTGATCGGCTGCTGGATTGCGAAGGATTTGCAGCGGCAATGGCAAGCAATGTGTGCGGATGGATCGCTGTAAATGAAGATGGCTTCGTCACTTTCAACGATTACGTCGAACACAATGGGGCAACTGGAAAATCGAGAGCAATTGACCAAAAGCGAAAGCAAACGGAACGCAGCGAGCAAAATGCGAAGCCGGCATGCGGACAAAACTCGGACAGACCGCGGACAAAACGTGGACAGAAATCGGACAAAGTTCGGACAGATTCCAGACGGAACTCGGACGAAACGCGGACAGAATTCGGACCCCAGAGAGAGAAAGAGAGTAAGAATATTAATACCCCCCTTACCCCCCAGGAGGGGGGTGATGAGGTTTTGAATTGGATCGAGAAAATCAAAAAGCGGCTCCCCGCGGTTGCAGAGAAACGCGAACAGCGGGAATCGTTGCGGTTGTTGGCCATGTCAGCGGGGATTGAGCAGGCTGAGGCGATCGTGGTTG
>JBBCIV010000232.1:0-41766 GCA_037189665.1 Phycisphaerae bacterium
GATCAGCAGGCCCAGCGCCAGTGCCGCCGTCACGTAGCAGACGGCGTAGAGAAGGGCGAGGCCGGCGTTCTGCCAGACGAAGCTGAGGGAGATGACCTGATTGGCCACTTCCGACTCCGCCGTCCCTACCTGACCGTAAACGGCGTAGCGGCGGAGATCGAAGACTTCGAGGAACGGCAACGTCGTTTCCAGCACTTTGCCCAGCGCTACCGTGATGAAGCCCTGCTCGCGGACCGCGCTGTCGATGAATCGCGCCAGGTTGCCCGCCAAATATAGCAAGATGACCGTCGGCAGGTTCACGACCAGCGAAAACCGGGTCGAGATCGCCACGCTCAACGCCGCCAGCACGCTGACCTGAAGCCACGTCAGCAGCAGGCTGGGGTACAGCCCGTTCAGGTGCATCGACCGCAGCGATGCTAGGCGGTTTACCTCGTTGGAATCGATGCTGCGGTTGTTGATCATGTAATCGGCGGGAATGCGCCACCAGGTACACAGGCAGAGCAGCCCCCCCAGCAGCACGATCGCCAGTCCGGCTGATCCGATCAGGCCCAGGTATTTGCCCAGCAGCACTTCCAGCCGGCTGACGGGTTTGCTCATCAGCGTGAGCATGGTGCGGTCTTCGATTTCCTCGTGGATCGCCTTGCTGGTGGCGAACAGGGTGGTCAGCAGCACCAGCAGCCCGATGATGTCGAGCCCCAGCACTTTGTACATGACCACGTCGTCGCCCGCGGTCAGGGTGAAGAAGGGCAGAAACATGAAGATGACCAGCACCGCCGCCGCAACGCCCAGGAGGAGCGAGTAGATCGGCTGGCTGATCGCCTCGATGAACGTATGACGTGTGATGACCCAGGTTCGGTACATGTGCTCGTTTGGTTCCGCGAGGTGCAAATGTATGGCCGGCCGCCGGTTATTTCCAGCGGTGAGGGACCTTTCCCACAGGGTTTTTCCTCGCCGCTATCCCACATGACGGGCGTGGGGGACGTCAGCCAACGGGAAATTACCGGCCGGCCGGTTTGCCGCTACAATCGGAAGTCGAATTCAACAAAGGACTTTCCAGATGGACCGTCGGATCCTGCGCCACGTCGTTTGCGGCTCGCTGTTGCTCACCATCGCCGGTTGTTCGTCGGCGCGGTCGATGTACTACAACGCATGGGAATCGATGGGCTACGCCAAGCGCGAGCGGCTCGTCGACAACGTCAAGAAGGCAAAGGAAGAGCAGATCGAGGCCAAGCAGCAGTTCACGTCGGCGCTCGAGCAATTCAAGAGCGTGGTCAACTTCTCCGGCGGGGACTTGGAGAAGATGTACAACAAGCTCAACAGCGAGTACGAGGCCTGCGAATCCCAGGCCGGCGAAGTGAAGAGCAAGATCCAGGCGGTCAAGAACGTGGCGACGGCGCTGTTCAGCGAATGGAAGGGCGAAATTGCCCAGATTAAAGACGATCCGAGCCTGAAGGCGTCCAGCGAGCAATTGCTGGCCAAGACCCAGGCCAGCTACGACGAGATGATCACCCGCATGGACGCAGCGGCCGCCACCATGGACCCGGTGCTCACCAAATTCAAAAATCGCGTTCTTAACATTAAGCACTACCTTAACGCCCAAGCTATCGCCAGCCTCAAGGGCACCGAGGTCGAACTTGGCGGGCAGATCGACACGCTCATCCAGGAGATGGAGAGATCGATCGCCGAAGCCGATCGGTTTATTGCGGAAACGCAGTCTAAATAAAGAGTTATGGAAATCGTTGGGTGCGGGTGATGTGAGATGTGGAACGCGGGGATAGCGTGGGATATCAGAGACGTACGCGATGGCATGTCATGTCACGTTCCACGCTTCGCATTTCACATTGCGGTCTCCGGCTAAACCTTTCATTCCCACGGAGCACCTATTTTTGGTGGAAGAACGGTTGATCGACGAGGCGATCCGGGGCGATAAGGCTGCCAGGGCGGCTTTGTTGCGGCAGATGCAAGATCGCTGGTTTCGGTTTGCCGCTTCGCAATTGTCGAGCGTGGATCTGGCGGAAGACGCCGTCCAGGAGTCGGCAATGCGGGTGCTCACGTCGTTGTCCCGATTTGATCGGCGAAGCACATTTTCCACGTGGTCGCTTGGGATCGTGCTGAACGTCTGTCGTGAGATGCGCCGGAAACGCGCTAATCTCAGGCTGGACGATTCGCCCGAGCCCACCGCTGCGGAGCACGCCCATCCGATCGAGCAGAACGACGCCGTGGCACGCCTGCGTGAAGCGCTCAGTGAATTGCCTGAAAGACAACGCGAGGCGCTGGCGCTACGGTTTTTTGAGGACCTGAGCGTCGAACAGACGGCGGACGCAATGAAGTGCGCGGAGGGGACGGTCAAGGCGACCGTCCACCAGGCGCTAAGAGCCTTGCGGGAAAAATTGAAGAGCCTGAGATAATCGGGCACAGGTGACGACAGTAAGTAAAACGAGTAACGCCATGAGCAAGCTTCGAAACAACCTCGACAGTCTCAAGCGCAACTACACCTCGCTGAAGTATTCCGGCGATCTGGCGGACGACGTCGGCCTCGTCGACGCTCGGCCAGTCTTCGGACGGATCGGCCCGGTCCTGGCGATGGCGGCGGCGGTCGCCGTGGCGGCGACGGTCTGGGTGATGATGCCCGACTCGGAACCCACGAATCGTCAGAATGCCGTGGAAGTCGTCGCCCCGGACACCTCGATCGCGCCCCCTGAACAGGTGGCCTCACCGAAACCGCAGCAGCCTGTTCATGCCGATTGGCTTGCCGGCCTTTCCTGGACGGAGACGGGTACGATCTCCCCGCCGACCTGGGACGACGTGAGCACGGTTTCCGAATCGATCAGCGTGTCGATGCCGTATCAATCATTGTCGATGCCCAGCCTGCTGGAGATCGATACTGCGATCACCGAGTCCAACGAGGATGTCGTATCGGCGTTGCCGCAAGAAGAAGGAGCTTGAAATGAAACGCACCTGGTCCCTTGGCCTGGCCGCAATTGCGATGAGCAGTTGTCTGGCGATGGCACAGATGATGCCGCCCGCGCCCCCTTCGGCGGACGAGCGCGGCCCGAAAGACGACGGAGGCCCGCCGCCGCCGGGCATGAGCGATCGTGGCGGGCCCGATGGTCTCGAAGAACGCATGCGAATCCGCCGTCAGCAGGGCGGCCAGCCGCCAAGCCCTGGCATGCGTAACCCGGTCGAGGCGATGAAGCAGTACCTCGACCTTGTCGGCAACTACGCCGAACTCGCCAAGGATTCGTCCGCCACCGGCGTGAGCGCCGTCATCACGTTGGCGGAACTGGCCAAGCAGCAGAGCCCGAGCATCGCGATCGAACGCCTGACCAAGCTGCTGGGCGAAACCAAGGACGTCGCCGTCCAGCGGGCGATCCGCCTGACGCTCATCGACCTCTACCGCGCCAACAAAGAGCCGGAAAAGGCGATCGAGCAAGCCGAAATCCTCATCCGCGGGGCGTAGTAAGCCACCCCCGCACAAGCAGATCGCGGCGGCACGATCAACACGACGAACGCCCACGGTGCTAGCACGCGTGGGCGTTTTGCTTGACGTTGTTCAAGACGAACACGACGTTCACCCATCATGGGGAAACGCGCGTGGGCATCACGTGATGGGGCACACGTACGGCACGTGGTTACCGGGTGATCCACGCGTGTTTCGCAGCGTCATCATCGCCGACGACACGAGATGCCCCGTCGCCGACTGCGCCAATGGCATCACAATCAACCCGGCGGCCGTGCTCCAGAACATCGCGCGCATGACCGAGTTTTCGTTGACCTCATGTTTCTTGCAGACATCGTAAAAGCCCAGCGTGACCGCCGAGCCGATGAAGAGGGGGAGGAATCTGCGTCATGTGGACGGCGCGGATTACGGTGTTTCATGCGATTGTCACAAGGGGAAACTGTAATTTCCCGCTCTTCTCGTCGACCCGCATTGCGTTGGCCGGAACGCGCTACCGCGTTTCAAACAACAGCGTAATTCGTGTCGGGCCGTCCTCCGGTTCTCGTCGGATCGAGGCGGTGACAGCGTAGTCGGGAAATCGCACGAAAAAGAAACAATCGTGCGGCAAACGCTCGCCGGGCTTGTGAGGGAAGCTTGCGGCGTTTTGAAACGCGCGGATCTTTTCGCCTTCGAACGTCGTATCGGATATCCACACGCTTGGGGATTTCGGATCGTCCAATCCGCTCATGCCGCTGATGGTTTCGTAGTATTTGACGACCTTGTCAAAGGTGTCGTTTGTCGAGACTTGGTACAGCACCAGTGTGCCCGGCTCTCCATTGATAACCGTGCGACCCTGATGGTTGGGATATTCCCACGTGCTCCATTTACCCAATTGAATGGGAACAGCCGCGGATTGTGTTGCGGCGTGCTGATCACGCTCAGGCGATGTGGCGCAGCCACCGATTGCGCAGATCGCACCACCCATGACCGCCGTAAGCAATCGCCGCCGATAACCGTGCTGCAACATCGAGATCTCCCCAAGACAGGCCCACACCGCTCCGCTCCCGAGATCTATTCGGGGAACACGTGAATTAGGCTAACGAATTCCGCGACTGCGGTCCACAACCTTTCAGAGAGGATGAACCACAACGATGCCGAGACCGGCACGCTCGCTCGTCACGAGTTCAGCCCAGCGCCTGCGGCGCGGGGACAGGTTCGTAGATGACTTCGACCACCTGCCCGCGGCTGACGAACTCGTGTCCCTTGCCGCCACGACCGACCACTTTGTAGCGGCCGGTGTTGAGCCGTTGTTCGCCGCCGGTGCTCATTTTGACGGTCAGCGTGTCGCGGTCGCCGGTTGCGGTGATGGCGGCGACGAGCTTGTCGGTCTTTTCCAGCTTGATCAGCAGCACGCCCTTGCCCGGGCCGGAGAGGAAGTTGATCTCGCCGGCCTTGCAGACCATCGCACGGCGTTGCTGGCTGGCGGCGATGACGATCTCGTCGCCGGTGATGATGCCGGCAAACGTAACGATCGCGCCCTCCGACGGCCGGGCATAACGACGGCCGGCCTTGGTCGAGACTTCGCGGAAGGCGTCGAGGCCGAATCGCAGCGAGTAGCCGTCGCTGGTGATCGCCAGGCCGTGCAGCTTTGGAGCGGCGTCGGGCTTCTTCTCGTCGACCTTCGTCAGCTTCGGCGACACCACGCGCTCGTCCATCGAGAACGCCGCCACGATCTTTTCGCCGTCCTTCAGCTTGAAGAACTTCTGGATCGGCTCGCCGTAGCCAGTGGTGGCGGGGATGTCGATGATGCGGGCGCTGTACGCCGTGCCAAAATTGCTGAAAAATACGATCGTCGCCCGCGTGCTGCCGGCCACCAGCGAGAGGATGCGGTCGCCCTCGCGCAGGCGCGTCGTCTCGGGGTTGATTTCCTTCTGCCGCTTCACCCACCCGTCGGCCGTCACCAGGACGTGGTTGTCCTCGGCGACGATGAAGTCCTCGGCGGAGTACTCCACCTCGCCTTCGGCGGCCTCGATCAGCGTGCGGCGCTTGTTCTTGGGTTCCTTGCCGAACGTGCGAGCCAACTCTTCGATCTCGCCACGCACGATGCCCCAGCGGCCCTTGGCGTCTTCCTCCGCCAGCAGTCGTTTGATCTCCTTCGCCCGCTTGTTTTTCTCGGCCAACTCGTTGGTGATGAGGTTGATCTCCAGCCGGGCCAGGCGGTACAGCTTCAACTCGAGGATGTCTTCGACCTGATCAGGATCGAGCCCGTCGTCCTTCGGATTTCGCGGGCCGTGCGGCGCGACGCCGTACTTCTTTAAAATACGCGAGGCCGCGTCGGCCTTGCCTTCGCTGGCGCGGATGATCTTGATGAGGTCGTCGAGGATGTCGAACGCGAACGCAAAGCCTTCCAGCGTGTGGATTCGCCTCTTGAGTTGTTCCAGTTCGTGCTCGAGCCGCCTGGTCACCACTTCGAGGCGGAAGTGAAGGAAGTACCAGAGGATCTGCTTGAGCCCCAGCCTCTCCGGACGGCCAAGTTCGGGGTTGTCGGTCGGGATCAGGCACGTCAGGTTGACGTTGAAGTTCGTCTGCAGCAGCGTGTGCCTGAACAGGTACGCCATCACCTTTTCGACTTCGGCGTCCCTCTTCAGTTGCAGTTCGATCCGCACGTCGTCGGTGCTGACGTCCTTCACGTCCAGCAGCAGCGGCATCTTGCGGCTGAGCACGACCTGCGCGATCGCCTCGACCAGTTCCGCCTTGTTTACTCCATACGGAATGCTGGTGATGAAGACGAGCTGGGCCGATCGCGTTGCGGCGCCTTTTTCCCACGTGGCGCGCATCTTGATTGCGCCCTGGCCGGTCTTGTAGATCTCCAGCAGCTCGGCCTTGGTGTTGAGGATTTGCCCGCCGGTCGGGAAATCCGGCCCGCGGACGGCGTCGTTGGCGACGAGGCGATATTCGGCGATGTCCGGATCGTCCAGCACCTTCAGCAGCGCATTGCAGACCTCGCCGAGGTTGTGCGGCGGGATGTTCGTCGCCATGCCCACCGCGATGCCGGCGGACCCGTTCACCAGCAGGTTCGGCACCTTGCTGGGCAGCACGACCGGCTCCTCGCGCGTGCCGTCGTAGTTCGGGCGGAAGTGAACGGTGCCGAAGCCGATTTCGTTGATCGTCTCGGCGGCGATGGGGGTGAGGCGGCACTCGGTGTATCGCATCGCGGCGGCGGGGTCGCCGTCCATGGAGCCGAAGTTGCCCGAGCCGTCGATCAGCGTGGCGCGCATCGCGAACGGCTGGGCCATGCGGACGAGCGCCTCGTAGATCGCGCCGTCGCCGTGCGGGTGATAGCGGCCCATGACGTCGCCGACCACCGTGGCGCTCTTGCGGTGCTTCACGTCCGCCCGCAGGCCGTTTTGCCACATCGTGTAGATAATTCGGCGGTGGACGGGCTTCATGCCGTCGCGCACGTCGGGCAACGCGCGGCTGGTGATGACCGAGAGGGCGTAGTTCAGGTAGCGCGACTGGGCGATTTCATGCAGGCTCGCGGCATCCTCGCCGCCGGGAGGGGTTGTCGAGCCCGTTCCGCCAGCGCTGCCCGAGCCGTTGTTGCTCGATTCGCTGAACAAGTCGCTGGCGTTGTCTTTATCCGTACTACCGGCCCGCTTTGCGGCCATCCGTGGCTCCTTCCGCCCGTCTCGTCTTGTTTGGATACGGGAAACTCCGCGCGAATATATGCGCAAGTCGCCCGCTGGCAAGAGTCACGCGTTGGCCTGCACCTTGACGATGACTAACATGGGACAGAGCCGCGACGCCCAAGCCTCGCGATCACGTTATGCAGGAAACGCCCGAACAAGCTCAGCCCGAAGCTTCCGCCGCCGCGCCGGCGGAAGCGATGTCGTCGATGATGTCGATTGACGAATCCCATCGTGCCGCTCGTGAAATCGAGATTACGCCCGAGCTGCTGTCGTCGTCGCCAGGCAAGATTTCGCATGCGATCGAAGAAGGCCCGCCGCGGCAGGGGGCCCGCGTGCTGGAGATGCTGCCGTTGGATCAGGCTGCCGCGGTTGGCGAGTATCTGGATCCGAAGACCGCGTCGAGAATCTTCAAAGAGGTCGATCCCGGCACCGCCGCCGGCGTGATCCTGGCGATGAACCGTCCCGAGGCCGCGATGGTGCTGGCGGAGATGGACCCGGACGACCGCGTCGACATCCTCGGCCTGGTCGACCAGGTCGCCCACGACGAACTGCTGGCCGAGCTGGACGTCGCCAAGGCCGCCGAAACCCGCGAGCTCGAGGCCTATCCGCCCGATACCGCCGGCGGCATCATGACGACCGACGTCACGGCGTTGTACGAATACCTCACCGTCGAGGACGCCATCGCCATGCTGCGGAAGCTCAGCGAAGAGCTGGAGCAGATGTTCTACGTCTACGTCATCGACCGCATCGGCCGGCTGGTGGGGGTGCTGTCGATGCGCGACCTCATCCTCGCCAAGCCGTCGCGCCAATTGCGGAACATCATGATCCGCAACGTTCGCGCCGTGCCCGCCACGATGGATCAGGAAGAGGTCGCCCGCATCATGCGCCAGAGCGGCTATCTCGCCATGCCCGTGCAGGACGAGGCCGGCAAGCTGATCGGCCTGATCACCGTGGACGACGTCGTCGACGTCATTCAGGAAGAGGCGACCGAAGACGTGCAGAAGCTGTTCGGCGCCGGCGCCGAGGAACGCCTGAACAGCCACTGGACGCTCAGCTTTCGCAAGCGCGTCGGCTGGCTGGCGGTAAACCTGGTGACCGCGTTCGGCGGGGCGGCGGTGGTGAGCGCGTTCGCCAGCACGATCGAGGAGGTCGCGGTGCTCGCGGCACTGATGCCGATCGTGTCCGCCGTCGGCGGAAACGCCAGCGTACAGGCGATGGCGGTGACGGTGCGCGGGTTATCCGAAGGCGCGCCCGACCGCCAGCTGCTGCGCCAGGTCTTCCGCCGGGAATTGCTCGCGGGCATCGCCAACGGCCTGGTGGTGGGGCTGATCATGCTGGTGGTGGCGGCGGTCATCGGGCTGCGGACGTTCACCGGAATTCAGACGATCGAGTTCGGCGCGATCGTGGCGGTGTCGATGCTCATCAACGTCACCCTCGGATGTCTGATCGGAACCGGCGTCCCCATGCTGATGGCCCGCCTGGGCTTCGATCCCGCCCAGAGCGCCACCATTTTTGCTACGGCCCTTACCGACATCTTCGGTTTCTTCCTCCTGCTGGGCATGGCGTCGGCGATCTTCCTGAGCTGACCGATTTGCCTGGCGCGGGCGTATCTCGGCGCTTTTCTTTTTATCTTTCGCCTTCCGTCTGCTTTCCGCCACGCGGCGGCAACCGTAGTTCGACTCCATCGGACAACCGGCAAATCTGCCAATCGCTGGCGGTGCATGCGACGATCTCGCATTTCCCCGAGGTCACGCGCTTTACCTCGCCGCGGTTGTTGGAGACGGGGCCTTCGTAGTCGAGATAAAAACGACGATGGGCGGGCAGGGGGGTGACGATGGCGGGATTGGGGAACGCGTCGAGTCGCCAGGCGAGCAGGGGTTGGTCTTCCGCAATGTCGAGCAGGAGGTCGAAGTGATCTTCGATCCAGCCGGTGTGATGGAGGACGACGTAGCGGCAGCGCGTCATCTGAAGTAGTCCCGCGCGGCGGCCTTGCGTTGGGTAACGTCGGCAGGGGGACGGACGAAGCGGTCGAAGAACGACTGCGGCATGACCGCGCCCAGCCCGGCGAGGACGCCCAGCGCGCCCAGGCCAACGCCGATCACCATCGGCAGGCCCGCGCCGCTGATGACTCGCTGCCGAAACCCGGATGGGGATGGAGGCATGCTCTTGGCCTGCAATTCCTTCGCCTCCTGGTGCGCGGCGTACGCGAACGTGACCGTTCGATAGCTGGCGTAGAGCAGCACGATCGCGACGGCCAGAAGCGTGACCCGGCTGATCAGGTTCCGCACCCGCTCGCTCGGGCCCCTCTGCGGAGTCTGGATCGGCTTGAAGGCCATGGCGACGATCGTTCGCGTGAGTGGATCAGGCGATCAGCACCGGCGGTGCGACGTAGTCGCTTCGCACCTGGCCGGATGGATCGACGCTGCTCTTGAGGTTGCATGGGTGCGCGTCGGGGCCGAGGTCCCAGTCGCGCGAATAGGATTCGTTCAGCTCGTTCAGTTCCTGTTTGCTCAGATTGGGTTTAGCGACGGCGTTGACGGCCTCCTGCACTTCCTTCTCGTTCAGGAACGTGCCGGTGATGCTCGTCAGGCCGGGCTGTTGCAGCAGCCATTTGCAGGCCAGTTCATGGATGTTCATGCCGAGCTTTTCGGCGTAGCCGCGGATGAGTTCGACCTTCTTGGCGCCGTAGATCTTCCAGTTCTGATCGCGGAACTTGCGGTGGTCGTTCTTGTCGATGACGGTGTCGGCCTTGATGGCTTCCTTCAGGACGGAGCTGTTGTCGTGTACGCGGGCGAGCACGCCCGCCTTCTGGGCGACCGCGACCTCGCAGAACTCGCGGCCGGGGTGTTGCTCGAAGAGGTTGAAGACGGTTTGGCAGGCCTTGGCGCCGTGGTCGATCATCGCTTTGAAGCCCTCCTCGCGCCAGCCGATCGCCGGCCCGAGCGAGACGCCCCAGGAGCGAATTTTTCCTTCGGCCACGAGCTTGTCCAACTCCGGCCAGAGGTCGTCGCGGAACTGGGGCAGCTTGATGTTGTGCGCCATGTACAGATCGATGTAATCGGTCTGCAGCCGCTTCAGCGACAGTTCCAGCGCCTTGCGGACGAACTGGGGGCTGAAGTCCTGCTTGCGCTCGGTGTGGGCGCCGGGCACGCCGGGGTCGGTGTAGAAGTCGTATCCGAACTTGCCGCCGACCTGGATTTTCGAGCGGTCGATTTTGGCAGTCTTGATCCAGTTGCCGAACAGCTCTTCCGCCCGGCCGTTGCCGTAGGCGTCGCCGTTGTCGAAGAACGTGACGCCTTTATCGAGGCTGAACGAGCAGAGCCGGTCGCAGTCTTCCTGCGTGCGATGCCCCCACCAGTCGACGCCGAAGATCCAGCAGCCGAGCGAGACGACCGATACCGACACATCCGTATTGCCGAATTTGCGAAACTCCATGCCGGGGATGATACCATATTGGCCCGGCAGGGCGCGCGGGAAGCGAGGCGTGATTTCAATGTTGTTTAACGCTCGCGGCCCACACCCTAACCCTCTCCCGGAGGGAGAGGGGACCGATGCGCTTACAGCCCGCCGCGTTTGAGGTGGATGATCTTGATGATCTCCTCGACGGCGGTGTCGAGGTTGTCGTTGATGACCATGTAATCGAACGCCCGGCTGCCGCGGGCCATGGCGATCTCCCGTCGGGCGGCGCGGAAACGTTTCTGGATGTCTTCCGGCGCGTCTCGGCCGCGGTCGGTGAGGCGTTGCAGCAGCGTTTGCTGGTCGGGCGGCAGGATGAAGATCAGCACCGCGTCGGCGAACGCATCGCGCACCTGCAACGACCCCTGCACGTCGATCTCCAGTAGCACGTCTTTCCCCTCGGCCAGCAGATCGAGGGTGGGATGTCTGGGCGTGGCGTAGTAGTCGCCGTAGACCTGGGCGTATTCGAGGTATTGATCGCTGTCGAGTCGCTTGAAGAACTCGGCCTTGTCGATGTGCTCGTACGTTTTGCCCTTCTCGTCGCCCGGCTGTTTGGGACGCGTGGTGACCGAGACGGTGTACCAGATCTTTGTGCGATCTTTTAGCAGATTGGCGATGGTGCTTTTGCCCACGCCCGATGGACCAACGATGACGAGGAGCAGGCCGTGATTCGTTTGGATATCTGCCATGATGACGTAACCGCGGGACAAGGGAAGGGGCGGCGAGTGTATGGGGGAGTACGCGACTCCCTCGCTCGTCTCCTTATTCGACGTTCTGCACTTGTTCTTTCATCCGGTCGATCGCGCCTTTGATCTCGACGACATGGCCGGCGATCTTGGCGTCGTTGGCCTTGCTGCCGATGGTGTTGGCCTCGCGGAGCATTTCCTGCGTGATGAAATCCAGCTTGCGGCCGGCGTGTTCGCTCGTGCGGCAGGTTTGCTCGAACGCCGTCAGATGATGACGCAGACGCTGGATTTCCTCGCTGATGTCCGACCGTTCGGCGAACACCGCTACTTCCTTCAGCAGGTCGAGTTGTGCTACTTGCATCTCGGCCTTGCTGAGCAGCTCGTTGACGCGGTTGGAAAGCCGCTTGTGATACTCGTCGATCACGAAGGGGGCGCGTTTTTCGATTTCCGACAGGCTGGTGGCGATGACCTGCGCGTGCTTGAGCAGATCGCTGAACAGCGCCTGGCCCTCGCGGACGCGCATGGCCTGAAGCTTGTCGATCGCCTGTTCGAGCAGCTTGCGGATGATCGGGCCGTGCTTTTCGAGTTGGTCGGCGTCGTCGTCGGGCTCCTGGCAGACGCCGGGGAGGTTCAACAGCGAGGCCAGGTCAATCCGGGCAACGCCGTCGAACCCTTTGACGTCGCGGAGTTGGGCGAGGTAGCTCTCCAAGGCGTCCTTATTGATGAGATAGGCCGCCGACGCGCCTTCGACGCGCATCTTGAGGATGCAGGTGATCGAACCGCGAACCAGCCGATCGCGGAGCTTGTTTTCGATCTCCGGCTCAAGCCCCGCGACGATGTCGGGCAGCTTGATGACGGGTTTATAGAAGCGGTTATTAAGGGAGCGGATCTCAAGCGAATAGTGCGTGCCGGAATGCGAGAGCGAGGCGTCGCCGAAGCCGGTCATGCTGACGATCATATTCTTGACGGAACTGCTCATGTCGAACGGCCTCCTCTCGTCGTGCCCGTGATTTGCTTTAGGGCTGTGTGGTTGGCGGCGTGGCTGCCTCGCTGGTGGAAGGGGGCTCGACCGCCGGGAGCGTCGCCGGCTCGGTGGTGGTGGGCTCGGTGGACGGGTTTTCCACCGTCGGGATCAGGCCGCCGCCGGAGGCTGCGCCGGTTTGGGTGGCGTTGGGGGCCTCAGGGTTGCTGTGTTGTTCCTGGATCGAGTTGGCCAGCAGGTTGAGCGTGATGCCCAGCAGCAGGAAGACGCCGAAGACGATCGACGTCGCCCAGGTGAGCACGTCGCCGGTCTTGGCGCCGAACGCGGTATTGCCGCCCACCCCGCCGAATGCCGAAGCCAGCCCGCCGCCGCGACCCTTCTGGATCAGCACCAGCAGGATGAGGAACAGGCTCAGGACGATGAACAGGATCAGGAGGATGTAGTAGAGAGTGTCCATGGAAAGATCTGCTGCGGTAGAACGACGGTGGGCCGGAGAACGCCTCGTCCCGCGGCCCGCCGCCGTTCAGCGTTGGTTTTAGATGCCTGCCTTCACGATCGCCAGAAAGCTGTCCGCCTTGAGCGCTGCGCCGCCGATCAGCCCGCCGTCCACGTCGGGCTGGGCGAGCAGGCCCTTGGCGTTCTCGGGCTTCATGCTGCCGCCGTACTGGATGCGCACCTGCGAGGCGAAATCGGCATTCCACTTTTGGGTCAGGTAGGCCCGGATATCAGCGTGTACTTCCTGCGCTTGCGCATCGGTCGCGTTGCGGCCAGTGCCGATCGCCCACACGGGCTCATAAGCGATGACAAGCCGATACGGATCATCGATCGACTTCGGGTCCAGCTCGTCGATCTGTGATCGAACGACGTCGAGCGTCTTGTTCGCGTCGCGTTCTTCGAGTTTTTCGCCCACGCAATGGACGAGGATGAGCCCGGCGCCATAGATCTTCGCGGCCTTCTTCGCGACGAGTTCGGACGGCTCCTTGATGACGTGCCGGCGTTCGCTGTGGCCGGTGAGGACGAACTTCACGCCGACGTCCTTCAGCATGTCGAGGCTGATCTCGCCGGTGAAGGCGCCGTTGTTCTCGAAATACGCGTCCTGAGCGCCCACCAGCACCGACGACCCCGCGATCGCCTGCGCGACCGCATCCAGATACACGAACGGCGGGGCGACGCCCACGTCGATCCCCGCAGGCGTACCCGCGGCGACGGCCTTGGCGAGGTCGATCGCCTGAGCCTTGGTGGTGTTCATCTTCCAATTGCCAGCTACAAACTTTTTACGAGCCATGATTTAGATTCCAAACAATCGCCCTCGGGCACCGGGTTGGTCGTTTCCCGTGTACAGAGCCCCGCATGATACAGGCATGGCGGAAGGCTTACAAATGCGGCTTCCGCGTCGGATTTCGTCGTACGCCTACCTCAATTCGCCCGCGCGACGTTGCCGGTTTCCTCGGGGGTGAGAAAAGGCTACAGTTTACGATATGAGCCACGCCATCGCTCGCCCCGAGGCCGGCATCGGCCGATGGATCAAGGACCCGTTTTGCGGACTTTCGCACGGGGCGGGGGCGTTGTTTTCGATCGTCGGGCTGGTGGTGTTGATCCTGGCGTCGAACGGATCGGCTTCCGCGGTCGTGGCGGTTTCGATCTACGGCGCGAGTCTCATCCTGCTTTTCACTGCCAGCTGTCTGGCGCATTCGATTCACTGCAGTCCGCGGGCGGACGACCTGCTGGAGCGATTCGACTACGCCGCCATCTTTTGCCTGATCGCCGGCACGTACACGCCGATCTGCCTGACCGTTCTGGCGGGCGGGTGGGGGTGGTCGATCCTGAGCGTCGAGTGGTCGCTGGCGCTGATCGGCGCGACGATGGTGCTCTGGCGCGGGCCCCAGCGGTGGTGGGTGCTGCTCTACGTGCCGATGGGGTGGATGGTGTTGGTGGCGATCTCGCCGATCCTCAGCCGGATGGAACTTTTAGACCTGCTGCTGTTGGCGGCAGGCGGGGTGATCTACACGCTTGGCGCGGCCGTCTTTCTCGCCCGGCGACCGAAGCTGTGGCCGGGGCGGTTCGGGTCGCATGATCTCTGGCACGTGATGGTGTTGCTGGGGAGCGTGCTTCACTTTATCGTCGTGGTTCGCATCACGTCGGCCTCATAGTGGTTTGCGGTGGGCGCGACGACGGGCTGCCGCTGGCCAGAATCTTTGAGGGGTCGCGCGATCGGCAGCCGCTGTGGGTGCAATGCTTTTGCGCGATCTCTCAGGCATCGTAAACGGTGTTTGCGGGACGTTTTACGGGCGCCGTCGGGAGCATTGAGTTTTCGCGATGCCTCGCGCGAACGCAGACCGTACAACTCGTCCGCCGCAAGTTTGCAAAACATTCCCCCACCGCTATAGTCTCCCGAATCCCGTTGGCCGAGTGGCTTGGGGTAATGATCAGGTGAGGTGGATAGCATCATGGACGAAATTGAAACGAAGGTCATCGAAATCGTCAGCGAACAGATGGGCGTCGACAAGGGTGAGATCACCCGCGAGACGCACTTCATCAACGATTTGAACGCCGACTCGCTCGACACGGTTGAGCTGGTCATGGAGTTCGAAGACGAGTTCGAATTGTCGATCCCCGACGAGGAAGCGGAGAAGATCCAAACCGTCGGGCAGGCGATTGACTATATCAGAGAGCACTCGAGCAAGTAATCCGTCGCGATTGGCGCGCGGGCCGCGCAGTGCGAGTTGCGAGCTATAGCGACGACGACTCGCGCGCCGCCTGCGTGACTCGTGCGCGTGCATGTGTGTCTCGCAGCTTGCAACCATTATGAAACCACGCCGCGTAGTTATTACGGGTCTTGGACTGGTCACCTCGCTCGGCGAATCGGTCGACGGGGTGTGGGACAGCCTGTGTGCCGGCAAGAGCGGCATTCGAAGCGTCACGCGTTTTGATTTCTCGCAGTTCCCCGTCCGCTTTGGCGGCGAATGCACTTCCTTCGATGTCAGCGCTTACGGCGTAGACGTCAAGGAAGCCAAGCGGTTGGATCGCTTTGCCCAGTTCGGGCTCGCCGCGTCCATCTCGGCGGTGAAGGACAGCGGGATCGATTTCAAGTCCGAGGTCGGCGAACGCTGCGGCGTGCTCATCGGCTCGGGCATCGGGGGGATCGAAACCCTCGAAGAACAGTGCGGCATTCTGAACGCTCGCGGTGTCAGTCGTGTCAGTCCGTTCACCGTTCCGCGCCTGATGGTCAACGCCGCCAGCGGCAACGTGTCCATCCTGTTCGGGCTGAAGGGGCCGAATACCGCCGTCGCGACCGCTTGTGCGACCGGTTCGAATGCGATTGGCGACGCCGGACGGCTCATCGAGCAAAACCACGCCGACGTGATGATCGCCGGCGGATCGGAAGCGGCGCTGTGTCGTGTCGGCATGGGTAGCTTTATCGCCGCCCGCGCACTCTCAACCCGCAACGAAGACCCCGAACGCGCCAGCCGTCCTTGGGACAAGGACCGCGACGGGTTCGTCATGGGTGAAGGTGCCGGCGTGGTCGTCCTGGAAGAATACGAGCACGCCAGAAAGCGCGGCGCCCGTATCTACGCCGAGTTGCTTGGCTACGGCATGAGCGCCGACGCCAATCACATTACCGCGCCCTGTGCCGACGGCGATGGCGCGGCTCGCGCGATGACTTTGGCGCTCCAGGACGCCGGCGTGAACGGCGATCAGATCAACTACATCAACGCCCACGGCACGAGCACCAGCCTCGGCGATGTGGCCGAAACCAAAGCGCTCAAGCGAACCTTCGGCGAGCACGCCCGCAAGCTGGTCATCAGCTCGACCAAGAGCCAGCTCGGCCATCTCCTTGGGGCGTCGGGCGGCATCGAGGCGATCTTTACCGCCTTGGCGGTCCACCGAAACCTTGTCCCGCCAACCATCAACCTGGAAACGCCGGACGAAGAGTGCGACCTGGACTATACGCCTAAGAAGGCCCGGGATCTGAAGATCGACTATGCCCTGAGCAACAGCTTTGGCTTTGGCGGCCATAACGCCAGCCTGCTGCTGAAAAAGGTATAGGCGAAATGTGAAACCTGGAGTTTGAAATGTGAAATGAGCTTGCCTCTCATTCACGTTTCAAATTCCATATTTAACGTTTTCCACGTCTTGGGCCGATAACAAGAGCAAAGGACTGCTCGCATGGCCGTTCTCCAAGCACAGCCGCCCGCATCGCGTGGCAAGTACGCTGAAGTTCAGCGCATCCTGCGCCTCCACGTTCCCGTCATCGTCAAGCTCGCCGAGCGGAAGTTCACCTGTTCGGAAGTCCTGCGCATCCAGACGGGGTCGATCCTCGAATTTCTGAAGTCCAGCGATGAACCGTTGGAACTGATGATCAACAACAAGACCATCGCCGTCGGCGAAGCCGTAAAGGTCGGCGAGAACTTCGGGCTGAAGATTCAGCAGATCGGCGACGTCAAGTCGGTGATCAAATCGCTCGGCCGATAGGACGCCGGCGATCGAATCGCGTCACGTTGAGAAGGTCCACATATGCTGCTCGCCATCATCTGCCTGGTCATCGGAATTGTCGGCTTCGTGAAAGGGCGGATGAACATCAGCAAACGCAAGGAATTGCGTGGCGGGGCGCTGTATGTCGTCTGCACGCTGCTGTGCCTTCCGCTGCCCCTGTCGTTTCTGGTTGGCATGATCATTGGCGCGATGGCGGCCGCAAATGGCACCGAGCCGGACGAAAAGACGATTGGCATCGCCAGTGTAGTGGTCGTCTTGGGGCCTATTTTCGGTGGCATCATCCTTGCTTTCGCCAAGGCGACCCCGAAGGAACTTCCGATCGACGCGGCCCGCGGCTTCGAAGTCCAGCCGCCGCCCCCTCCTCCGCCGGCGAACTGAGGCAGTAATTCATTATCATATCAGTTCTTGAAGAACTGATATGATAATCCGCTCCGTCACAACATCGATTTGGCCATTTCCATCGCCGCGTCTTTGGTTGCGATTCGGCCTTCCAGTTGCGCGTCGTACACCTCGTCCAGCGTTTTCTTGAACGATGGCCCGGGCCTGTGCCCGGCGGCGACGAGGTCGTCGCCGGTGATCAGCGGTGTCGGAGCGCAATCCGTGCCGTCGAACGCGGACAGGCGGCTTTCGATGGCATCGATTCGCTCGGTCGCGATGCCCGTCGTGCGCAGCGATCGCAGCAATGCCCGCATTGATCCGCTATACCGATTTGCCAGCGCCCGCTTCAGCATCGCGACTCGCCATTCCCTCGCGTTCAAAAGCCCGTGGGCCACGCGAGTTGCAGCGAGCATTTCGTCGGTTTCGTGATTGCTCAGTTTCAGCGTCTGTCGTGCATGGCTCACCATCTTCGCGGCTTCCTGCGGCGTCAGGTTGCCGAGGATGTCGTGCTTCTGACCTGAAGCATGCCATCGCACGTCGGTCAACGCGCACAAGAGCGCCAGCGGAAACGTCGCCTCCTCCAGCGGGAGCACCAGCGATCGCGATTCGTTCAACGCGGCAGCCGGCGGGGGCAGTTTGACGTTCAGCGCCGGCCCGATGAGCCCGAGTGCCCAGAGATCGCGATACGCGCGTCGCCTTGATGGGGTCGCCAGCATTCGCCGGAGTTCGTCCGCGATGCGCTCGCCGCTGATGCGGGATAGCGATCCGGCGTCCTTGCGTATTGCGCTGGCGGTGCCGGGGTCGATGGACAGATCAAACCTTGCTGCGAATCGCACGGCCCGAAGCATGCGCAGGTGATCTTCGGCGAATCGCTTCGTCGGGTCGCCGATCGCGCGGAGCACTCGGTTTTGCAGGTCGGCCTGGCCGTCGACGTAGTCGATGATTCGGTCGTCGATCGGGTCGAGGAACAGGCCGTTGATGGTGAAGTCGCGCCGCTGGGCGTCCTCTTCGGCGGTGGCGAACGTC
This sequence comes from Phycisphaerae bacterium, assembly GCA_037189665.1. GTDB lineage: Bacteria > Planctomycetota > Phycisphaerae > Tepidisphaerales > Tepidisphaeraceae > BPJO01. The sequence goes on from JBBCIV010000232.1 coordinate 18,151, forward strand.
ACCTCGGTCGGCCGGCGTCCGTCGGCATAGATGCCATCGGTGCGGAAGGTGGCGACCTCGATCACGCTTTTGCCGATCCGTACGAGGATGACGCCGAACGCCTGGCCGACCGCCTGCGTCTTGCGGAACAGTTCGCGCACGCGCGCCGGCGGGGCGTCGGTGGCGACGTCGAAGTCCTTCGGCGTCAGGCCGAGCAACGCGTCCCGCACGCAGCCGCCCGCGAAGTACGCGACGTGGCCGGCCTCGCGAAGCGTCTTCACGACGGCGACGGCGTCCTCCCTGCGATCGACGGCGGCCTGCGGCAAATCGAGCATCCGCCTTATTTAACACGAAGCGTCGATGTTTTCCCGTCATGCCGTTGCGGCGGCAGGGGCGCGGCGCAGTTTCCAGAGTCGCGACGAGTTGCCCAAAATCGCCTACAGGCACAGCAACAGCAGCACGCATGCGATCAACGGCGACCATCGCGGGCTCGGCTGTGTTGCGCCTTCCAGGTGCGTGCGGAAGTCGTCGAGCGACTTTGCGACGATCACCGTTTCGCCCGGCATGACGTCCGGAACGTCGCGGTACTTCAGCACGGCTTCGTCGGCGGGCAGTTGCACGTTCGATACGCCCACGATGTTTCCGCCGGCGTTCGTCCAGCGATAGAGGCCGGGCTGATCGGCGCGCGCGAAGACGAACTCGCCTGCGCCGGCGGCCCGTTCGACGACGAAGGGCTCGCCGGCGGGCGTGGTGAGCGTGAGCTTGGATTCGCCAGGGAGGGCCAGCCTGAGCGTCTGGCCGAGCTCGACGTTCTGCGCCGACGACGCGCCGGCCTCGGGCAGGCAGCAGCGGACGATCAGCGGGAGGAAGACCGGGTGCGTCGCCAGCGTCGAGAACTGCGGCTCGGGCAGCGTCGCGAAGGTGTAAATCGATCCCGGCCCGCCGATCGTGTGTCGATACACCAGTCCGGTGCTCGCGCCGTCGCCCGTCGGCGCGGCGGCGACGAGGATCGCGGCGTCGGGGGACCGGTTGAACGGCACGAGCCGGGCGGCGGTCATCGCGCCGAGTTGGAATCGTTCGTCGAGCAGTTCCTTCAGCAGCGATCCGGCGATCGCGGGGGGCGAGGCGCGGTGCGGGCGGTCGGCGGAGGGGTCGACGACGGGGTCGCCGGGCAGCAGCGGGCGGATCGCGTCTCTTTGGGATGCGGGCAACTCGCCCCACGCTTCCTGCAGGCCCGGCCGCAGGAGCAGGACGAGCGTCGCGCCGCGTTCGACGGCGGCGCGGAGTTCGCCGGCGCGTTCGACGGTCGGCCAAGCGTTCAACAGCGCAACGACGGCGGAATCGTCCGGCGCGACGTTCTTTCCGCTCGTCACCCGCAGTGGCCAATCCGCGGATCGGCCTTCGCCGGGATCGAGCGCGAGGGTCACGAATCGCTCCGCCGGCGTCGCGCGGTCGGCGGTGAGGAGCTTCACCTTTCGTTGCCGGGGTGTCTCGATGACGACTTGCCGTACGTCGTCCCAAGCGAGGTCATCCTCGCCGTCGATGCGCGCGCGGACGACGAGGTATCGCTCGGCGGGCAGCTTGATTGGCAGGCGCACCTCGCTCTGTCCGGCCGATTCGATTTGCACGATGCGCGGCGAGGCGGTCGCCAGCGGCCCGTCGCCGAGCGAAACGACGTTCGCCGAGATCGCCCGCGCGTCGCCCGATCGGCCCGCCACTCGTATCGCGGCCTCCACGCCCACGCCGGGCAGGGGCTGATCGGGATCGAGCGCCACGCCGGTGACGCCTGCCGACCGCGCGACTGGCGGCTTCAGATCGAAGACGACGAACTGTCCGCCGTCCCAGGCGTTCAGGGCGCGGGGAAACTCGCGTGACTGTCCGTCGGTCAGCACGATCAGCCACTTGTTCTGCGCCTGCTGCGCGTCGAGCAGCCGCATCGCGGCCTGGATGCGGTCGGCCAGTGGCTGAGGGCTGGGCTGCGGTTTGAGCGGCGTCCACTGCGCCAACCGCTCGTTCGCGCTGCGGAGCAGTTCCGCCTGCGTGCTCGGCAGGCTTTCGAAGATCGCCACGCTTCCGCCCGACAGCTCGTTTTGCAGGAGCGAGACGACGATCTGGTCCGCGCGCTCCAGCAGGGTTTGCTGCTCGTGCGAGAGCTGCATGGAATAGCTGGTGTCCACGACGATCGCCGCCACGCTCGATCCTCCCTCGCCGCCGGTGAGGGAGGCCGCCAGCCGCTTTGCCGGTTGCGCCGCGATGAAGACCAGCAGCAGCACCATCAATACGCGGGCCGCCAGCAGAAGCCACTTCTGCACGCGGCGTCTGGCCGCGGTTCGCTGCATGGAAGCGCGGATGAATCGCGTCGTGCTGAAGAGGACCACCGGCGATCTTCGCCTGAAGAGCAGGTGCAACGCCACCGGCAGCGCCGCCAGCGGCAGTCCGATCAACGCACCGAGAAACAGGAAGTCGAAACCCATGCGGCCGGCATCACGCGACGAGAAGGCGAACACGATCCCATTCGATCATCTGCTCATCCTACCGCGCGACAAACGGGCTGTTGAGCCGAGGATTGGGAAAGCTTGCGTATATTCAGGCATCAAAATCGGTAAATCCTCGCGGTGCCGCCATGGGCGGTGTCATCTGGGAGGGCGAGCGAGGCATCGTCCACGCCGATCGCCCAGACTTCGTGCAGGTCGTCGCCTTCGATTGCCAGTTGCGTGATCGTGGACGTGGTGCGGATCCAGCGGACGTTGCGATTTGCCGGTTGGCGCGCGAACGGGGAGATCACCGTGACGAACATCGCCTCGCGGCCCGTCACGCGCCGCAGGACGGTGGTGCGCCGGCCGGATGCGGGGTTGGCTGGCGACGTGGCGACGAACGCCTCGCCGCCGCTGGAGGCCAGGGCGATCGTCGAGCCGGCATCGGCGGTGCGGATCGTGAGGGCGCCGGGGGCGAGCCGCCAGTCGGCCAGATGCTCGAATCCGATATCGTCGGTGATGGGCTTGGCGGGGGCGAGCGTGGCATCGACCTGGCCGAGGTGATGCAGCGGGAGATCGACGGTGCGCTTGCCCGGCGCGGTGATGCGGACGACATCGATGAGATAAGGCGCGTCGATCGGCCGCAGGATCAGCGCGCGGCGGATCGTGACGCCGGCGTAGGGGCCCTCATCGGTCCAGGCGGTTTCGACATCGACGACGCCGAACTCCCGTCCCTCGGTCGGCTGAAACGCGATGAGCCTGCCGGCGGCGGGAGGCTGGTTGACGCCGTCGATGAGCGGGGCGTTGTGCGCGAGGGTGGTGCGGTACCACGATTTGTTCATCGCGATGCCGTACCCGGGCGTGCCGAGGTCGTCGCTGAGCGGTTGGCCGAACGCGTGGAGGAGCAGGGCGGCCTTATCGGGGTGCCCGTGCCCGCCGCCGTGCGGGCCGAACTTCAGCATCGCCCACACCTCGCCCGCCGGCGCTGAGTGACGCAGGATGCCGTATCCGCTGGCCTGCTGGAGCACGCTTTTCCTGCGAGGCGGCCGGGACGCGGGAAGTTCGTCGCGACCGTACAACATCGCGGCGAGAGACTGTCGCTTGCGGCTTCCGCTCGCGTAGGCGTTCGCCAGCACCTCGTCATAGTGCGTGCCGCCAAGCGAATGGCTGGCCCATTCGTAGAAGTCGGCATTGCGGTCCATCCACCCGGGGCGGGCGCAATCGATCCAGCCGTCGTTCAACGAGGGGATGCTCGCGTCCGCCCGCGCCATGTCCAGGGCAACGTCGTAGGCAAGCCTGAGCCGCGCCAGCGCGTCGGGCTCCAGCTGATCGACGCCGGCGGCGCTCACGAGCGCCTGCACGGCGTCCAACGCGTAATAGTGATAGTGCGGCGAACCCTCCCACCACCAGCCGTCGTCGAGGAAGCCTTCCTTCAACTGTCGTGACATCCCAAACTCGCCCCGAAGGGCGGGGGCGAAGTAGCGATCATCCCGCAGCAGCCGGGCGACGATCGCAAGGCCGGCGAGGTGCCAGCATTCGATGTTGTGGACGTTGTTGAAGAGTTGCGTCAGCAGGTGATCGCCGCAACGCCGCAGGACGTGCGTCTCGATCGCCTCTCGCTCGTCGGCGGGAAGGCGATCGCGAACGAGGTCGTAGGCCTGCCCGAAATCGATGACCCACACCGCCTCGTCCAGCGACTGCCCCATGCACAACCCCTTGCCCGCGTGCGTGCCGTGGGGGACGTAGCCGGGATAGAGTTCGGCCCACTTGTTCAGGATGGATCGGGCACGCTGAAGGTGGCGATCGTCGCCGAACGCGGCGTGGGCGAAGGCGCAATCGCGCAGATCGTTGACCACCGCCCGGCTGAATAGCGCCACCCACGCTTCATCCAGTTTAGGGCCGCGGTGCACTTCGCCATCGACGGAGCAGGCGTGCTCGTGGGGTTTGGATTCGTCGAACGTGAGCTTGGTGGCGTGCGTGGGGCACTGGTAATCGTGCGTCCAACCGCCGCCCTTGGCGATGGGAAGCCGCGTTGCTTTGACGGCGGCCTGGGCGCGATCTTTCAGTCGGGCGGTGGCGAGGGCGAAGCGGGAGTCGGCAACGCGGGCCCGAAATCGCGCGATCACGGCCGGATCGAACAATCGGTAGTCGGCGTCGGCTACCACTGCGCCTCCTCAAACGGCGAAGACGGGGCCTTGACCTTCGGCTTGGGCAGCAGCCCGATCATCGCCTTGACGATGGCGGCATCGTTCGTGCCGCATCGGACGTTGAGCGCCGAGCCTTCGACGAGGTGAATCGGGTCGGGCAGCTTTTTCGCGGCAGCCAGCGCGTCGAAACCGGCGCGGGTGAAGAGCATTGGCGACAGCAGCTTGGCGATCTTCACGTCCGCCGGCTTACCGGGGCCGGGGAGGGCGGTTGCCTGGACGAGCGTGCCCTTGATCGGCGTCGCCAGCGACGCAGCCGGGTGTTTTCCCACGAGGTCGAGGAGCGAATCGAGATCGACGTACGACACCGCCGGCCTTGCCCCGTCGTGAACGAGGACGTGCCCGGCTTCAGACTTGATCGCCTTGTGCGCATCGGCGATCTGATCCCACCACGTCGCACCGCCGGACACGAGCTTGATGCCCATGAACATCAGGTGGCTGCCGATCTTGCGTTTGACGTCTTCCGCCTGGGCCTTATTGACGACGACCATTGTCTGGGCGATGCCTTCGCGGTTGGTGAACAGTTCCATGCACCGGAGTACCGACTCGCGGCCGTCCACTTTCATCATTGCGCCGGCGGGCTCGGAGGCGTCAGGCGGGGCGGTCAGGATCACAACGGCTACATCGCTCATAAACGCCTCCAGGCGGGGACCAATCGACAATCGCTCGCAAACCGTTGAGCATTGGTCATCGGTGGCGCGATGTCAAGCGGTATTGCATCAGGTCAGCCGTTCAAGGCTCCAGACGACGACGTCCACCCCGCGCGAAAAGTGCGTCAGCGCCGGCGGCCCGTCGAGCGTGAGACCGTGCGGGCGGACGAGTTGCGCGGCGTCGATTGTCGCGTGCGCCAGTTGCAGCGGCCAAGGGACGTGGTGGACGTGCGCACGATAGAGCCGGCCGGTCGGCGAACGCGAATAGAGGCAATATCGCTCGGTGAGGAACGCTTCCAGCGAGCCCTTCTCGGCGAGGAATGGGTCGGAGATGGGATGATAGGCCGCCTCGAATGTGACCGGCGGTTCGCCGCGGGCACGGGTGGAGCGGAACCGAAAGCCGGCGGTGGCGGCATCGGGCTGGAAATCGATCCGGGCGTGGTGGTACGGCAAGTGGAAGAATCGCCTGGCGCTCCAGACCGCCAACGCGTTGGTCGCGTCGAGGCTGGCGAACCAGACGCCGGGCATGCCATCGCGTTCGACGTAGAAGCGGAGGTTGAGTTCGGGGAACGCCGAAACCCACGGCAGGTCGGGGAACGGCCGGCGCATCACGCCGGTCATGCGGAAGGGGACCACGCCGACCCACGACGTGCCGTTGAACTCCTGAACGGTCAACTCCTCGGGAACGAGCCGCCTGACTTCACTCGCGGGGATCGGCCAATGGGCGAAGAGCAGGTCATACCAGTTCTGCCGCCACGTCCACGCGCTAGCCGGGATCGGCCAGGGACGGTGGGCAAGTTGCGAGAGGGAAGAATGCACGGGGATAAAGTTGGCAGGCGCGCGTAATGTTGTGAGTGAGTCGAGAGAGTTCAGACGGCCAGGCGATGATGGGGCGTCTCCGATCGCGATCGACGCGCATCATCACCTGGCCGCCGCAATGAAAGATTGCCGCGCGAGCGAAATCGGGTGATTCAAGTGTTGGTGTGAAAACCGGTTGCGCGTGGAGCGGATCAGTAACGATCGCGTCGCGAGCCTCGATCACCACGATCGCCACCACGGTCACGGTCGCCGTAGCCACCTCGACCGCCGCCGCCATACCCGCCTCGACCACCACCACCACCACCGCCGAAGTTTTCCTTCGGACGGGCTTCGTTGACGGTCAGGGCACGGCCTTCGAATTGCTGCCCGTTGAGCGCGTTGATTGCGTTCTGGGCTTCGTCATCCGTTCCCATTTCGACGAACCCGAAGCCCTTGCTTCGGCCGGTTTCGCGGTCGCTCAGCACCTGGGCGGAAACGACCTGCCCGTGAGCCTCGAACAACTGTTGAAGCGCCGAGCTGTCCACGCTGTACGCCAGATTACCGACATAAATACGCTTACCCATGACGACACATCCTCATCCAGACACACCAACAAGCCCGACCGGGTGCCAGCGCAGTTCTTTCCGGGCCTGAGCGAAAGAGGTTAACGAAAACCGAAGCGGGGGGAAGAAAAGACGGGAGACATTCAACACGTTCCTACACATTCCTTCGGGGGGCTTGAACCCCGCCATCTGCGACGATGAATCTAGCTTGTGGTCCGGCCGTCGCAAGCGAAAAATGGTTGCCGACAGGGTTCGTGACAGGCTTCACAAAGTTGCGCGACGTCACAATGCCGATATCGGGGCGGTCCTGAAAAATGAAAAGGGATTTCATCGCAATTTAGCACTTCGTGCGAAGTTTCACGCAAATGATGTTGCGTACTAATTCCCGGAGGACACCGCCATGATCAAGGTCAAAAACCTGTTCGACCGTGTGGAATCGGATGACGGCCAGCGCCTGTGGATCGAGCCGTGCGGGTTGACGAGCGATCTGCGGGAATGGTGTGCCGTCGATCATGTTCTATGTCACCTCGGCCCGCCCCCGCAACTGGCGGAGTGGTTTGAGGATCATCCGGACGATTACGAGCAGTTCCGCGCCATTTACCATGAGGCGCTGACGAAAAGCCGCTTCCTGCCGCTTTTACAGCAGCTCGCGTGCGCCGCCGGGCGGGAGAATTTCACGTTTGTTCACCTGGGCAACGATCCGTGTCGGAATGCCGGCGTTGCGCTGCACGAGTTCATCAGCGAACTGCAGGCTTACTGTCCGCCTGAAACGACGTAACATGCGTTTCCGGCTTGCATTGAGCGTGTGGTGGCGGTTCAACTGTTGCCTGCGATGCCCGAACTGCCCGACATCGAGCTTTACCTTCACGCCCTACGGCCGCGCGTCGTGGGGCGTGTTGTTGAGCGGTTTCGCGTTCTCAGCCCGTTTGTCCTCCGAACGTTTGACCCGCCGATTGAAACCGTCGAAGGCCGGCCAGTCGAATCCATCTCCCGAATGGGCAAGCGGTTCGTCTTCGCAATGAGCGGTGGCGACGAGTTGTTTCTGATCATCCACCTGATGATCGCCGGGCGATTTCGCTGGTCGGGCGCCAGCGGCGCGAAGCCGCCGGGCAAGATCGCGCTGGCAGCGATGGATTTCGACGTCGGAACGCTTTTTCTCGTTGAGTCCAGCACACAGAAACGCGCCGGCGTGTGGCTGGCACGGGGCAAGGACGCGGTTCGCGAGCATGATCCCGGCGGAGCGAGCGTGTTTGATCTGACCGAAGATCAGTTCGCCGAGCGGCTGACGCGATCGAATCATACATTGAAGCGGGCGCTGACCGACCCGAAGCTGTTTGACGGCATCGGCAACGCCTACAGCGACGAGATCCTTCATGCCGCCGGTCTGTCGCCGGTCTGGCTGACGCAAAAACTCGATCGCGACGAGATCGCGCGATTGCTCAGGTCTGCGCGCGATGTACTGACACGCTGGACCGCCGGATTACAGGAGGAATTCGGCGCGAGGTTCCCCGGCCCCGGCGACGTGACCGCGTTCCGTCCCGCTTTTGCCGCCCACGGCAAATTCGGCCAGCCGTGCCCGGCCTGCGGTACGAAGATCCAACGCATTCGCTACGCGGACAACGAGACAAACTATTGCCCTCGATGTCAGACGAACGGCGTGGTGCTGGCGGACCGGTCGCTCTCACGGCTGTTGAAGGGCGATTGGCCGCGACGCGTGGAGGATTGGGAGTCATGATCCTTCCGCTTTGCCCAGATCGCCAGCGGACCGCGCCTAGGATATGGAACGTGAACCGCCTTTTGGTTGATCTTTCGCGTTGGCTGAACAGAATGGCCGCGTCGAGCACAGGCCGAGCCTGTGCGTGGGAAGCCAGCCACCGAGGGCGAAACATATGGCAGCATCGAAATCCTGGTCATCCGATGTGACACCAAGCCGGCGTCGTCGCCACTTCACTTTGGAGGAGGCGAACCGCTCGCTGCCGCTCGTACGCCGCGTCGTGAGCGATATCGTTCGCACCCACGAGCAGGCGACGCAGCTGCACGCCCAACTCGAAAATCGCGGCAAGCCCCAGCAGCGGGCGGAAATCGAAGAACAACTTGAGAAGACGGTCGACCGCCTGAACGACCTGGTGGACGAACTGAAGACCGTCGGCTGTGACCTGAAGGACTACCGCATCGGCCTGGTTGATTTCATCGGCAAACACCAAGGCCGGGAAATCTGCCTGTGCTGGAAGCTGGGCGAAGAGCGCATCGACCACTGGCACGAACTCCACGCCGGCTTCCAAGGCCGTCAGCCGGTGGAATTATTGCGCGAGTAGTGCTTCTGCTTTCTCTATTGCTGAAATTCATCGCGAAGACGCCGAGTTCGCAGAGGACGCAAAAGAATGCAGGAAGAAGTTGCATGTGCCCCCCTCTCTCTCTTATCTCCCTCGATGTGTGATGAATAAATAACTCGGGCGTCTCGCCCAAGTAAACGCGTCAGGCGACGCACGGATATCCCATCTCTTATCCGCGTTCATTTGCGCCCATCTGCGGTTCAAATCATTCATGGGCGAGGACGCCCATGCGTTCATTTTGAACGCAGTTTCTGAGCACCGGTGAGCATCAGGCGTTCCGTATCGCTCCAGCCGATGCACGCGTCGGTGATCGAGACGCCATACTTCAATTGAGTCAGGTCAGCGCCGATGTCCTGGCGGCCTTCGAAGAGGTTGCTTTCGATCATGACCCCGACGATCGGCGAGCCGTCGCGGCTGACCTTTTTCTGCTCGATCAGGCTTTCCCAGACGACGCACTGATTCTCGTGCTTCTTGCTGGAGTTGGCGTGCGAGCAGTCGACCATGAGCTTGTCCGACAGCTTCGCCTGTCGGAGCAGTCCGGCGGCAGAGGCGACGTTTTCCGGGTCGTAGTTCGGCCGGCCCGAGCCGCCGCGGAGGATGATATGGCCATCATCGTTGCCGCGGGTCTGCACGATGCACGTGGCGCCGTTTTCGTCGATCCCGAGGAAATGATGCCCGCTGCGGGCGGCCTTCATCGCGTCGATCGCGATCTGCACGCTGCCGTCAGTCGAGTTCTTGAAGCCGACCGGCATCGACAGCCCGCTGGCCATCTGGCGGTGGGTTTGTGATTCGGTCGTGCGGGCGCCGATCGCGGCCCAGGCGACCAGGTCGTCGATGTACTGGGGCACGATCGGGTCCAGCAGTTCGGTAGCGCAGGGCAAGCCCATGGCGTTGATGTCGAGCAGGAGCTTGCGCGCCAGCCGCAGGCCGTGGTTCATCTCGAACGTGCCGTCGAGGTGGGGGTCGTTGATCAGGCCCTTCCAGCCGACCGTCGTGCGGGGCTTCTCAAAATAGACGCGCATCACGATGAACAGCTCGTCGGCGACCTGCCCGCGGATGGCGGCCAGGCGCTTGGCGTATTCGAGGGCGGAGACGGGGTCGTGCACGCTGCATGGGCCGATGACGACGAGCAGGCGTTTGTCTTCGCCTCGCAGGATTCGCCGAATGGTGTCCCGGCCGTCGATGACGGTCTGGTGGACGGTCGCCGATTTGGGCAGTTCTGCATCAAGCTGGCGGGGCGTGACGATCGTCCGGATGCCGACGACGTTCACGTTCTGAACCGGCGCCAGCGACTCCGATCGGTCGGCGGCGGGTCCGGGGGACGAGGCGGTAGGGGTGATCGTGGTCATAAAGGAACGCAAAATCGTACCAGAAACCCCGGATCGACGCACGCTGCCGGAGTTGCGCTGAAGGCGGGAATTTGATAAAATGGGTCGCGAATGTCAGAAAATACCGCCTCACCATCCGTTCCGAAGCCCGAAGGCGTCCCCGCCGGCCTGTGGATGCGCTGCCCGGAATGCGGCGACATGCTGTTCAAGAAGGTCGTTGAAGAAAACCTTCAGGTCTGCCCGGCCTGCCATTACCACTTTCGCGTGGGGGCACGCGTCCGGGTGAACCAGATCTGCGACGAGGGCACGTTCGAGGAAATGTTCGCCGACGTCGAGCCAGTGGACGCATTGAGCTTCGTCGATAAGAAAAAGTACACCGACCGCATCAAGGCTGAGCAGTTCAAGAGCGGCGAGAGGGACGCGCTCGTCTGCGGCCAGGGCTTCGTCAAGGGGCGCCCCTTGGCAATTGCCGCTATGGACCCGACGTTCATGATGGGCTCTATGGGCAGCGTCGTCGGCGAAAAGCTCACCCGCACCATCGAACACGCCGCCGAGGAGAAGCTGCCCCTGCTCATCGTCAGTTGCTCTGGCGGGGCGCGCATGCAGGAGAGCACGCTCAGCCTCATGCAGATGGCCAAGACCAGCGCCGCGCTCGGCAAGCTTGACGAGGCCGGCTGCCTGTTCATCTCCCTCCTCGCCGACCCGACCACCGGCGGCGTGACGGCGTCGTTCGCGATGCTGGGCGATTTCATCATCGCCGAACCCAAGGCTCTCATCGGCTTTGCCGGCCCGCGCACGATCTGGAACACGATTAAGCAGGAATTGCCCGAAGGCTTCCAGCGCTCTGAATTCCTACGCGACAAGGGCTTTCTGGACTTCATCGTTCATCGCAAGGACCTGCGAAGCGAGATCGCGCGGCTGATCGACTACTGCGTGAAGTAGGCAATCCGGCTTCCTGAAGTCGTGGGATCAAATCTCGTATCCGATCGTAGTGAGTCAGTTCAATGTGGCACGGGTTTTCAACCCGTGTTTTGAATGGGAACACGGGTTGAAAACCCGTGCCACATTGAACTGACCCACCACCTGTTCGAGGGTTTTAGGCTTCTGTAGTGACCGGCGTAACGATCGTCACCCGATCGTTCTGCCTGATCTGCTCCAGCAACTGCTTTCCCACCGTCACGTCGAACGCCATCGTGTTGTCGCCGACGTGTTCTTCGTGGACGCGGGTGTGGGTGCGGATGAACTGGATGAGCTTGCCGTCGGTGACGTCGCATTCCAGCCGCACGTCCACCTGGTGCCCGCGGACGAACTTGATGACGGCCTCGGTCAGCTCCGCCAGCCCTGCGCCGGTGCGGGCGCTGATGGGGATGGCGGTGGGATGGAGCGTGCGCCAGTGGCTGGCGTGGTAGGCGCCGTCTTCGGTATCGATCTTGTTGAGCAGCAGGATTTCGGGCTTGCCTCCATCTTTTCCCACCCGTGCGCCGATCTCCTCCAGCACGCTGTGGACGGCGTCAAACTGCACCTGCGCGTGAGGATGGCCGACGTCGAGGACGTGGAGGAGCAGGTCGGCGTGGACGGCCTCCTCCAGCGTGGCTCGAAAGCTGGCGACGAGGTTGTGCGGCAGGTCGCGGACGAACCCGACCGTGTCGCTTAGCATGACTTCTGTTCCGCGTTCGAGCTTCCACGCGCGCGTCTTGGTATCGAGCGTGGCGAACAGCTTGTCATCCGCATACGTGCCGGCGGCGGTGAGGGTGTTGAAGAGCGTGCTCTTGCCGGCGTTGGTGTACCCGACGACGCAGACGGTAAAGTTCGTCTTGTTGCGGAACTGCACCTGGCGGCTTTTGCGTTCCTGGATCTTCTCGATGCCCGCGCGCAGCTCGGCGACGCGCTTTCGCACCAGCCGGCGGTCGGTTTCGAGCTGTGTTTCACCTGGACCGCGCGTGCCGATGCCGGCCACCAGTCGCTCCAGGTGGTTCCACATCTTCGCCAGGCGCGGATAGGTGTACTCCATCTGCGCCAGCTCCACCTGCAGCTTCGCTTCGGCGGTCTGGGCGCGGGTGGCGAAGATGTCGAGGATCAGTTCCGACCGATCCAACACCTTGATGCCCTCGGCGTACTTCGAGCCGGCCTGCTTGTTGATGATGCGTTCCAGTGCGCCGATCTGCGCGGGCGACAGGTCGTTATCGAAGATGACGACATCGGCCTTCTCCGTCATCGCCATCTGTGCGATGTCGGCGACCTTGCCCGACCCGATGTACGTGCCCGCGTCCGGCCGCTGGCGGCGCTGGAGCACTTGGCCGACGACTTTTGCCCCGGCAGTCTTTGCAAGAGAGCCGAGTTCGCCCAGCGGGTCGCGCGGGTCGGCGTTGGAGTCGGGGAGGATCACGCCGACGAGGATGGCACGCTCCTGGTGGATCGAAAGCTGCGTACGTTTGAGGTCGGCCAAGTTCTGTCCTGAGTCCTTTCGCGCAAAACGCGTCACCCGTGCGGAAACGCCGGCCGTCGATCGCGAAATATTAAGATCGACAAAGGCCCGTTCGCAGGTCCGCAGTTTCATTATACTCCGGAATCCATGAGTACGAAGCTTGCCGACGGATCGCTCGCGTATTTCGACCAGCAGATCGACGCGCTGAAGACCCACACCCCGGCCGCGCTCGACGCGTTCGACAAGACCGGCATCCACCAGGCCCGCGTCGCCACCCGGCGACTGAAAGCTGGGCTCGACCTGCTTCAGCCGCTGCTCGATAAGGGGGATCTGACCGATTTGTCCAAGGCCGGTAAGCGTCTTCGCCGGCGTCTCGGGCCGCTGCGCGACCTGGACGTCATGATCGATCATTTGCGAGAATATCCCGCGCCGATGAAGCTCAAGCCGGCGGTCGAGTGGATCGTCGGGCAGTTCGAACAGGTGCGGCAGAAGACCCGGCAGGCCGACCGCCAGAAGGGGAAGAAGGCGCACAAACTGCTCGAGGCGTTCGACGGCTGGTGGGCGCTGCGGCACCAGCTCGAGCCACACCAGCCGGCCGTCGCGTCGCTCCTGAGCGATGCGTTGCACGAGCGGTTCGATCGCTTTGCCGAGGTGGCCGACGTTGTCTCAGGCGTCAGCGAGCCGCCGTCGAACGGACGGTCGATCGACGTTCACGAGTTGCGCATCGACGGCAAAGCCCTTCGCTATACGTTCGAGATCGCCGACGCTCACGACATCAGGGTGCCGAAGGCGGTATTCAAATCGTTCAAGGCGATGCAGGAATCGCTGGGCACGTGGCATGATTACGTCGTGCTGGCCGACGAGACGGTGAAGCGATGGGCCGAGGTGGAACTGGCGCTACATGACCCCGACGCCGCGTCGGCGGTGCTGGACCTGGCGAAGCAGTTCCTCAAGGACAGCACGAAGCACCTGAACCAGTTCAAATCGCGCTGGAAGCGATCCGGACAAACGATTCGCCGAACATTACAGGAACGCGTGCCGCTGACGCGCGACGTGTCGTCGGAAATCGCTCCCGCGCCGCCGCCGCGGGTGGAGACGATCACAGAACCCGGAACGGATCCCGATCGGCCTGAGATAAGCCCCATGACACCGCCGGCATCGCCTGTGCCAATCGATCCCGGAGGCGAGACAAGGTGATGCGTTCGCTGTTGCTGTGCAGCACGCACGCGACGGTAACGCCCGCGCGGGCGGCCTTGAGCGCGTCGTGGTGGCGCATCTCGCCGGTGAGGTAGAGATCGACCTTGCGCGCGATCGCCTCGTCGAGCAGGTCGCCGCACGACCCCGCGCATACTGCAGCGGTGTGGACGGGCCCGTTGGTGGGGCCGGCGATCAGGATGTGATCGATGCCCAGCGCATGCTTGATGCGCCCGAACAGCACATCGCGATACACCGGCTCGTCGAGCCGGCCGATGCGGCCCAGCCCGCGCGCCGCCGGCGGGGCGATCAACTGCACGACGTCGAACGCCGGTTCCTCATACGGGTGCGATGCCCGCAGTGCCGCAACCACCGTCGGAAGTCGGCGGATCGGCACGATCGTTTCCAGCTTGATCTCATCCACCTGCTCCAGTTTCCCGGCTTGACCAACGGTCGGATTCGCGCCTTTTTCGCCAAAAAATGTTCCGACGCCCAGCGTACGGAAGCTGCACGAAGAGTAGTCGCCAATACGCCCCGCGCCGGCCTGGAACATCGCATGCGCGACCGTGTCGACCTGCTGCGGTGGGACGAACGTCACCAGCTTGGCCTCGGCCGCCCTCGGATCGGGCAGCTTCAATGGCTGGCGATCGACCAGCCCGATCACGTCCGCCAGCGCGTCGTTCGTGCCGCCTTCCGCGACGTCGAGCGCCGTATGCGGCGAATAGATGGCCACGCCTCGGCGGATCGCATCGAAGATCAACGACGACTCCGTCACCCTCGTCAGCGGCTTGAAGATCGGCGGATGATACGCGATCGCGAAATCGCACCCCTCCCGCTTTGCCTCTTCCGCTACGGCGTCGGTATAGTCGATACAGAGGATCGCCTTGCGAACTATCTGCTCGCGATCACCCACAAGCAAGCCGACGTTGTCCCACGCCTCCGCGTACTGCGGCGGGGCGATCTGGTCGAGGTGGTCGATCACGTCTGCCAATCGCATTTCATCTCCTGACGGGCGCTCACGGATTATCATATCAGTGGCGCGCGATAATTCTTCTGACAAACGCGATAGAATGCCGATCTAGTCGGCATCCAGTTTCGCGCCCAGCCGGCGCGTGATTTCGCCGGGCTTCTCCTTGCCGATCGCCTTCCGCTCCACGCGGCAGACGGGCATGACGCCCATGACGCTGTTGGTGATGAAGACTTCGTCGGCGTCGACGAGTTCGTTGATCGTCAGCGCGCCGAGGCGGACGTCGATATTCTCCTTCAGGCAGAGGTCGACGATCGCGCCGCGCGTGGTGCCGGGCAGCACGTTGCTGCGCGGGTAAGGGATGGCGGCCTTCAGCGACGGGGCGCGCAGCTCTTCGTTGGTGGGCGGGGTGTAGACGGTCGAATTCTTGACGACGAACACGTTGCTGATGCTGCCCGACTGTAAATAGTTGTGGACGTTGAACCAGAACGCCTCTCCCGCGCCGCGGCGGTTAGCTTCGCGGAGCGCGGTGAGGCGGGAGAAGTAGTCGAGCGTTTTGTGGCCGGCCTGAATGTCGTAGGGGTTGAGTTTCTGGTCGTCCAGCACAATGGCGGTGAGGCCTTTTTCGTAATACTCGCTCGGGTACGGCTCGAACGGGCTGGCGGTGAGCAGCGCGGTTGGCTCGACGCGCAGGCCGTGCAGCGGGTCGTTGGTGGAGCTGCCGCGGGTGATGGTGAGGCGCAGGCGCGCCTCGGGCAAGTCGTTTCGCTGCAATAGTTCGGCGATGGCGGTTTCGAGCGCGTCGTCCTTGTATTGCAGCGGGACGAAGAGGGCTTCGCAGGAGTCGCGCAACCGTTTGAGATGAAAGGGCAGCCGCACGACCCGGCCGCGCGTTGCGCGCATGGTGGTGAAGACGCCGATCGCGTGCAGCAACCCGGTATCGCGTACCGACACCGACGCCGACGATTCTTCGACAAACTGGCCGTTGATCCAGACGAATGACATGGCGTGAAAGTAGCCGCAGATCGTCGCTTATGCACGCGGCGGCGCGACGCCGGCGGCGGCGAACATCGCCTGGGCTTTGACGAGCGTCTCCTCGTATTCCAGTTCCGGCACGCTGTCGGCGACGATCCCGCCGCCGACGGGGATGTGAACGTGGCCGTCGCGGACCGTCATCGTGCGGATGGCGACGCTCAGTTCCATCGTGCCGTCAGGCGCGATCCACCCGATCGCCCCGCAATATGCCCCCCGGCGGACGGGTTCGAGCTCTTCGATGATCTCCATCGCGCGGATCTTCGGACATCCCGTGACCGACCCGCACGGGAACGTGGCGCGGAGGACGTCGGTCAGCGTGACGTCGTCGCGCAGGATGCCTTCCACGGTGGCGACGCCGTGATAGACGGTGGGGTGCGTTTCGATGACGCGCGGCTCGGTCACGCGGACGGACCCGATCCGGCAAATCCGGCCGAGGTCGTTGCGCTGGAGATCGACGATCATCGCCAGTTCGGCGCGGTCCTTTTCAGACTGCTCCAGTTCCGCGTCCATCCCCGGCAGCTTGGGCCGCGTGCCCTTGATCGGCCGATTGATGATCCGCCGCCGGCCGTCGGAGAGGCGGTCGATTTTCAGGAATAGCTCGGGCGAGTTGCTTAGGATTTTGAAATCGCCGAAGTCGAGGTACGCCGGATATCTCGCAGGAAAGCGCTCCTGCAATTCCGCGAAGATCTGCTGCGGCGATCGCGTGAGCAGCGCGGTGAAACGCTGCGACAGGTTGACCTGAAAGACGTCGCCGGCAGCGATGTAGTCGATGCAGCGACGGACGGCGTGGAGGTATTCGTCTCGCGAAAACGTCGACGTTACCGATGGTTTTCGATCGGCGGCGGTCTGTTCGTCGGTAGCGGTGAGCATTCCTGATTTTGCCAGGGGCGACAGCGCGAAGATCGGCATCTGCTGGTCGTCTCGCGTCTGCTGCGGCAACGCCTCGAACTCCCGGCCGAGGTCATAGCTGAAGAAGCCGGCCCAGCGTTCGTGAGATGCCAGCATGCCGTTTCGCCATGCCTGCTCGACGTCGCGCAACGCCGAAAGCGGATCGGCCCGGACGATCAACGCCCGCGGCGACGGTTCGACGATCAGAGGTTGGTTGCCGTCCCAGTTCAAGATGCGGATCGTGAGTGTACGCAATGCGAGGCAATTTGTTAGTGTTTGGTTTTAAGCTTGTGGGCGGGAAGGTGGTGGCACGATACTGGCGGGCCATATGAAGGTGCTGCTCATCCGTCACGCGATCGCCGAGGACCGAGACGCGTTCAAGAAAACCGGCATGGCCGACGACCTTCGGCCGTTGACGGTCGAGGGAAGGCGGAAGATGCGCCGGGCGGCGCGCGGGCTGGCGCGGGCCGTCGAGTCGATCGACCTCATCGTCACAAGCCCGCTCGTGCGCGCGGTGGAGACGGCCCACGTCGTCGCGAAGGCGTACCCGAAAGTTCACGTCGTCGAACTCGAATCGCTTGCCCCCGGCGGAAAGCCCGAGGCAGTGTTGCGGTTCCTCGTACAGCAGGGAAAAGGCGCGATCGCGCTCGTCGGCCACGAACCCGATCTCGGCCGGCTGATCTGCGCCGCGATCGGCTGTAAGTCGCCCGATCGCCTGCCGTTGAAAAAAGGCGGGGCCGCGCTGATCGACTTCGACGGCCCGGTGACCGCGGGCGAGGGCACGTTGCAGCTGGTGTTGACACCGCAGGTGCTGCGGAAGCTGGGTTAGGCGAGCGATTCGATTCGCATGTATTGTTTCGCCGGCGCGTCGGCGAGGATGACGGACCGCACCTCCGCCAGCGCCTCGCGATCGCTCGGCCACATCAGGCGCGACGCGGCGTCATCCAAGTCTACCCATTCAAACGCGGTGTGCTCATCGTTGATGATCACCTCTGCATCTGCGCCAACGATCGCGCAAAACATCGGTGCGATGTTCAGCGAATCGTTGTCCGGGCGATAGAACTGAGTCAGCGTGCTGAGGCGGTAGAACTCGCGTGGCGTCAGCCTCGCCTCCTCGCGGATCTCGCGGAGCGCCGCCTGCCATGCCGTCTCGTTCGGCTCAAGCCCGCCGGAGATGAGTTGCCAGGTGCCGCCCATGTATTTGCCTTCAGCGCGACGCGCCATCAAAAGCTGATGCGATAGCTGATGCGATTGCCCGGCCGGGCGGATGACGAGGGTGACGACGTAATACACCTGCTTCATCCGATCACCCTCACGTACTGCTGCCCGTTCACGCGCTTCACCTGGCCCTTCAGCGTCAGCAGCGTGAGTTCACGCAGGACGACCGAAACCTCCAACTGCGACCGTTCGATGATCGCATCGACGTCCTGCGGGTCGATCGACAGCGAATCAACGATCACCTGTTGGGCGTCCGACAGCGCGATCGGCGATTTGACGGGCGGAGGGGCGGGTTCGTCGGGGTGCGCGAAGAGCGGCATATCGGGAATCGATGCATCCAGCGGGCCGATTGCCTCGATGATGTGCTCGACGCGGGTGACGAGCGTTGCCCCTTGGCGGATGAGCTTATGCGGCCCCGCCGATTGGGGGTTATCGACGCGGCCGGGGATGGCCATGACCACGCGGTTGTGCTCGTCGGCGGCCTGGCGGACGGTGATGAGGGCGCCGGAGCGTTCGTCGGCCTCGATTACCAGCACGCCGCGCGACATGCCGCTGACGATGCGGTTGCGCTTCGGAAAGTTCTCCGCCAGCGGCGGCGTGCCGAGCGGGTATTCGCTGATCACCGCCCCGCGGCGTCGGATTTGATCAAACAGTTCCGCGTTTTCGGGCGGATAAGGGACGTCGATGCCGCTGCCAAGCACGGCAAGCGTACGACCATTCGTGATCGACATCGCGCCACGGTGCGCCGCCGAGTCAACGCCGCGCGCGCCGCCGGAAATCACCGTGAACCCCGCGCCGGCCAACATCGCGCCAAATCGTTCCGCCTGCTCGCGGCCGTAGAAGCTGCACTTGCGCGCGCCCACGATCGCGATCGCGTTCAGATCGCGCGGTTCCAGCGTGCCCCACACGTAAAGCACCAGTGGCGGATCGGGAATCGTTTTCAGCAGATGAGGATACGCCTCGTGATCGGGCGTGATGAAGTCGATGCCCTTGCTGCGCGCCTTCTCGATCTCCGGCCCGGTCTTCGTGAACGCCGCCGCCAGCGATGCGGCGATCTTGCCGGCCTTTGCTTGACCGATCCCCTCGATCGTCCGCAGCAGCGCCGCCGACGCGCCGCACGCGGCCTCGGCGCTGCCCGTACGCTCAATTAATCGGCGCGACAGAATCGGGCCGATGCCGTCGGTCGCCGAGAGCGCGAGCCAGTGTTCCAATGCCAATGGTCACCCCCTGAGGCTTGCGATCGCCTCCTCGACCAGTTCTCGCGGCAGGTCGTCGCGGATGACGACGTGGCCGATGCGGTCGGGGAGGACGAAGCGGATCTTGCCGGACTTCACCTTCTTGTCGAAGTACATCGATTCGACGACCTGATTCACGTCGAGCGTCATACCGCGGGTGGGCAGATCGGCGCGAGCGATGAGCTGGACGATGCGCGTGCGGGAGGCGTCGTCGATCATCTTCAGTTGGGTGGCGGCGTGGGCGGCGGCACACATGCCCAGCGCGATGGCCTCGCCGTGGGCGTAGGCGTAGTTGCTGATGGTCTCGATGGCGTGGCCGAACGTGTGGCCGAAGTTGAGGTGGGCGCGCTCGCCTTTCTCGAACGGATCGTTCTTCACGACGCCAGCCTTGATGCTGACGTTGTGGGCGATCAGATCGGCAAGGTAGGCGAGGTCGAGCTTGAGCGCGCGGCCGACGTTTTGCTCGAGCGAGCCGAAGGCGTCGGCGTCGCGGATGATGTCGTGCTTGATGCACTCGGCCAAGCCGCTGCGGAGCTCGCGCGGGGGGAGCGTTTGCAGCACGGTCGGATCGATAAGGACGGCGGCGGGCTGGTGGAACGCGCCGATGAGGTTCTTGCCGGAAGCGTGATCCACGCCGGTTTTGCCGCCGACGCTGGCATCGACCATGGAAAGCAGCGTGGTCGGGATCTGCACGAACGGCACGCCCCGCAGCGTGGTGGCGGCGACGAAGCCGGTCATATCGCCCACCACGCCGCCGCCCAGCGCGAGGATGGGCGTGGAACGTTCGAAGCGGGCGTTGAGGAACGCGTCGTAGACGGGCAGCAGCGTTGGGAGCGTCTTGTGCGATTCGCCGGCAGGGATGGTGGCGACGACGGGGTCAAAGCCCGCCTGCCGAAGCGAGGCGATCACGCGATCGAGGTAGATCGGCCCAACGGCGGTATCGGTCACGATGCCGACGCGCTTTGATTTTGTTAGTGACGACAGGCGTTGGCCGACCTGGTCGAGCACCCTCGCCCCGATCCAGATGTCGTAGGGATGCTCGGGAAGATCGACCCGGACTTTGTGCGCCGCCAGTTGCATCGTCGCGATGGTACTCGATCGGATGTGCGAAGACGAAGTCTCAAAAGGAGCCAGGAGCGGGGAGTCAGAAGCCAGAAGAAAAGGCAAGCATTTGCTTCCTCCTCTGGCTTTGTTAACTGCTACGTCGGCGCCGCTGGCAGGACGGTGTTGAACTGGGTGCGAAGGCGGACGATCTGGCCGCGGATGCTGTCGTCGCTTTCGCCCAGGTCGGCCAGCACGAGGCGCGATAGCGCCACGGCGGCCTCGGCTTCCTCGTAACAGACGGCGTCGGCGCCGACCAGTTCGAGGTCCTTGCGCTCGGCCACGTAGTGAGCACGGACGAAGATCTTCAGATCCGGGTTGATGAGCTTGGCCGAGGCGATCAGCGGATTACGGTTCGCCGACGCCGGCAGGGTGATGACCAGGTGCGTGGCGCGGGCGAGCGCGGGAGCCAGGATTTCGACGTTGAACGCGTCGCCGTAGATGGCGTGACGTCCCTCGGCGGTGATCTGGCGGACGGTGTCCATGTTCAGGTCGATGACGACCGTCTCCAGGCCCTTGTCGCGCAGAAGCTGGTCGGCGGTCCGCCCGACCGGGCCGTAGCCGATGACCACCGCCAGCGGCGTTTCGCCTTCAGCAAGTCGGGCTTCGGTGTGAGCATTCATGGTTTCCTGCCGCTTGACGGCGCGGCGGTTCATGAACTTCCAGACCTTCGGGTACTTCTGCAGCCAGCGTTCGATGCGCGGGATCTGCCGGAACAGCATCGGGTTGATCGTGATGGAGACGATCGCGCAGGCCACGAGCAGGTTGTGCCCGTCGTCGTTCAGCAGGCCCACGTCCTTGGCCAGATTCGAGAGGATGAACGAGAACTCGCCCACCTGCGCCAGCGCGATGGCAACGGTGATCGCCACGCGGCCAGAGTAGCCCATCACCGCGACGATGACCAGCGCCGCCAGCGGCTTGCCGATCAGCACGATCGACAGGCCGGCCATCAGGAGAACCGGCTGCTTATAGAGAAAATGAGGGTCGAACAGCATGCCGACCGACGCAAAGAAGATGACCGCGAAGGCGTCGCGCATCGGCAGGGCGTCGGCGGCGGCCTGATGGCTGACGGGGGATCGGCCGACCACCATGCCGGCGAGGAAGGCCCCGAGCGCCATCGATGCGCCAAAGATATAGTAAGCCGCCGCGGCGATGGTGATCGCCATCACCAGGGTGGTGAGGGTGAAGAGCTCCCGCGATCGCAGGCGGGCGATGCGGACCATCATCCACGGGATGACCTTTGCGCCGCCGACCATGAGGATCGCCACGAATACCGCCAACTTGAGCAGGGCGATCGGCAGGCTGATCCACAGGCTTTGAACCTCAACGTCGGCGGCGCCGGCCTGCGATGTGGCCACCGCGGCGCCCAGCGCAGGGATCAACACCAACACCACGACGGTCAGCACGTCTTCGACGATCAGCCAGCCCACCGCCACGTGGCCGGCGTCGGTTTCGAGCGCTTTGTTGTCGCTCAAGACGCGGACCAGCACGACCGTGCTCGCCACCGCCATCGCCATGCCCAGCACCAGCCCAGAGGTGATCGGCCACCCCAACGCCCACGCCGCCACCGCCCCTAATAACGTTGCGACGAGGCTCTGGCCTATCGCGCCGGGCAACGCGATGTTTCGCACCGCCAGCAGGTCGTCCAAGTGGAAGTGCAGGCCGACGCCGAACATCAGCAGCATCACGCCGATCTCGGCCAACTGCATGGCCAGGTTGGCGTCGGCTTCAATGCCGGGCGTGTATGGGCCGATGAAGATACCCGCAAGCAGATATCCCACGATCGGCGACATCTTCAGCTTTTGTGTGATGATCCCCAGCACCCACGCCATGAAGAACGCCGCTGCCATGGTCGTGATAAGAGGGAGTTCGTGATTGCCGGCGGCGAGAATCATGCGGTCGATATAAGGGATCGCACGAAAGATTTCACATACCAAAATAAAAAAAATGATCTGAACCGGTCCGATTGCAGTTTACCGGTCCTGCGTTCCGCGCGGGGCGGGGTCGAGCAACCGCCCGGCAGTCGTGGTAAAGTGGCAGACAGATAAAGGGACGGGCGCGAATGGTTGCTGTATTGATTCGGTTGATCACGGGTATTACGGCCCGGTGGATGGGGATCGGCCCCCTCGACGAGGTCGGCCGCGCGCCGCAGCGGGTTTATTTTGCAAACCACACGTCGAACCTCGATGGCCCGGTCGTCTGGGCGTCGCTGCCCGCGCCCCTCCGACGACAAACCCGCCCGGTCGCGGCACAGGATTATTGGAACGGCGGGGGCATCCGGCGGTTCTTGGCGAACAAAGTCTTTCGGTGCGTGCTGATCGAGCGAAAGAAGGTCACCAAGTCCAGCAACCCCCTGGTCGCGATGGAGGCGGCCCTGACGGCAGGCGACTCGCTGATCATCTTCCCCGAAGGCGGACGGACGGCGGACGACTCGGGGGAGATGGGAGAGTTCAAGCCCGGACTCTGGCACCTGGCCAAGAAGCATCCGAATGTTCAGTTCGTCCCGGTCTACCTTGAAAACCTGAACCGCATCCTGCCCAAGGGCGACTTCCTGTTCATCCCGCTGATGGCGGCGGCGACGTTTGGCACGCCGATCGCGTATGACGCGGACCGGCAGGTCTTTTTAGCCAACGCCCGCGACGCGATCGTGAAGATGCGCCGGCGCGGCTCGCCCTGCGACGACCCGCCGGCCGCTTCGGTCCAGCCCGACGCTGATCGGGAGGAGGTGGTCGCCAATGCCTGAACTGGATTTCAACGTCAAATTGCTGGTCTACGGCACGATTGGCATCCTGGCGCTGGCGTCGATCATCGGTTTCATTCTCGCTAAGACGGCCAAAACCCCCGGGGGCAGGCGCACGGTCGAGAACCTCAACGCCCGCACCCGCGCCTGGTGGGTGATGGCGATCGTCTTCGCGATCGCGCTGGCGGGCCAGTTGACCGGGGTGGTGCTGCTGTTCGCGCTGGTGTCGTTCATGGCATTGCGGGAGATATTGACCCTGACGCCCACCCGCCGGGGCGACCACCACACGCTGTTCTGGGTCTTCTTCGTGGCGGTACCGCTTCAGTATTACCTGGTCGGGACGGAGTGGTACGGGCTGTTCACGATCCTGATTCCGGTGTACGGCTTCCTGTTCCTGGCGATCCGCTCGGCGCTGGCCGGCGACGTGACGTGCTACCTCGAGCGGGCGGCGAAGATCTACTGGGCGGTGATGATCGGCGTCTAC
>JBBCIV010000233.1:0-5478 GCA_037189665.1 Phycisphaerae bacterium
CGACGCCTGCGTCGCCCATTGGTTTTTCGAACGTCTTGAATGGGCGACGCAGGCGTCGCAGCTACAACAAGCGCGTCGCTCGTAAATGGAGGCGAACGCCTCAACGGGTCGTTCTTTTGAGGCTCAGCTCGACGATCTGCCACTGCTGCGGCTGCCCGCCCGCTCCTGCGCGCCCCCCGCGACCGCCGAAGGGGTTGCCGCCGGGGCGACGGGCAGCGGGATCGGTGTTCGATCGCTCCGCCCGATCGACGCGCGGCATCTCGTAGTATCGCGCCACCACCGTCGCCTGCAGCGGACTATTCCGGCGGATGAACCGACGGTTGTACTGGTCCCACGATTGCCGGTTCAGCACCATGTACACCTTGCGGCCGGCCTGGAGAGACGAGATCGTCAGGTCGTTCTGCATCTGCGTGAGCTGCGCTTCACTCTTGCCCTGCACGACCGACAGCAGCCACTTCCGCCGGGCGCCCTGCTGGGTCATGGGATCGTTGGCGTCGTCGGTGTTCTGGTCGGTTCGTTCCAATCGCTGCACAAACGACGGCGTGAAGTATTCCGGGCTGTAGCACTCGTAGTTGCCGATGAACTGCAGGTAGTGCAACTGGCTGGGCGACGCGAACACCACCGCGTCGTCCGGCACCGCCCCTTTGACCGTAGCCCCGAGTTCCGCGAGATTGCGATTCGCCGCCGCCTGCTGCTCCAGGCCGTTGGCCGACTCGACGCCGTCGTCCAGGCCGATCGTCGAGCGGTACGCGCCCAGGCCGCACGACATCGCCAGCACGCCCGCGCACGCCAGCGTGCCGACATATCGACGCATCGCCACGTGCCGCGTCAGTTCGTCGAACAACACCGCACACCCCACGGCGATCGGCGGCAGCAGCGTGAGGAAGAATCGCAGGTACGATACGCCGCGATCCGGCGCCCAGTAATACGCCATGTACGTGAGCGTGCCGGGAATCAGCCAAAGCCACAGCAAGGCGGCCCGCTTCCACCCCGCCCGCCATGCGAGAATCAACCCCAGCACGCCTACCGGCACCGCGAAAAACAGGCCGCTGTCATGCACCTGGCGGATCAGCTTTTCCCAGTTCTGGAAGACGTGGTTGAGCGTGAACGCGGCGCCGGGCTTGGATTCATTCGTCGTGTCGTACCCCGTCAGCGTGCCCATCGCGACGAGGTTGAAGATCGCCAGGTACGCGACCGGGATCGCCCACCCGACGACCGGCGACGCGAGGCGAAGCCACTGCCGCCAATCGAAGCCGCGCACCATCGACAGCACCACCAGCGCGATCGGGATCGCCAGCAGCCCTTCGGTGTAGCGGATCGTCACCGCATACCCAAGCAGAAACCCGCCCGCCAAGCCGCGCCAGATCGAGGCGGTCTGCCAGAAGCGAACGAGGAAAAACGTGCCCCACACGACGCACGCGAGGCACGACGCGTGGCTGTTGGGATTGTTCGCCAGCGACAGCATCACCTGGCTGGTGGCCATCAGCATCATCGCGCCCAGCGACGCGAACACGCCGGCGAACTGCCTCGCGAGCAAATACGTCCCCAGCACCGACAGCGCCGCGCCGATCGGCGAGACGAGGAACGCGTATCGCGTGCCCAGGTCGTCGCCGAAGATCCAGATCGACGTCGCGTAGAGCAGCGGCAGGCCGTTGGGGTACTTGGGGTAGTTGACGCCCGTTTCCTCGACGCGAACCCACATCGCGCCGACGAAACCGAGGGCGTGATCGGGGAGCAAGCCGGTCGAGCCCGTTTTCGCAAGCTGCTTGCCGCCGACGAGATAGCCGTTCTGATCGACGCCGGGATGCGCCGGCGCCCAGTATTGCAGGATGGCAAGCAGATAGGCAACGCCAAACAATATCGCGATCGCCATCCCCGCCGCGCGCGCACGGCGCGTTTCGACGTCGTCGCGCATCAGCAAACGCGGAGTGGGACGAGCGAAAGTCGAATTGGGGTATTCGGTGTTCTCGGCGTCTTCGGCACTTTGCACGATCAACCAACTTGCTGCGGTGAAGCCACGTGTGGATGCGCGGATCAGACTTGATCCTCCTGAGCCCATACGGAATACGCGCCAAACGCATGATTGGTTACATTATTTTGGAAGAATTCCAAAAAAATCTCGTCCGCCACCCGACCGGTTTCAGGCCGGCAGAGTGGCGGACGAGGAGGTAAAGGTGGCGAGGCTACAGCTTGTTTGTGCGCCAGCCGGTAAAGTCTCGCGGCATTTCCGATCAATCCCGCGCTGGCGGTGGATCGAGGTCGGTGCCTTTGCCGTCGAACAGGCGGTTGTGTGCGGTTACGTCGTTTTCGCCCGTGCCATTGGCAAGCACCGTGCCATCCCTGTTTACCGCGTAGCCGAGATCTTCCAAGGTCATCGCCACGACGTGCCCGTCGCAGAACGCGACGTTCGCCTTCTTGCGGTGACGCGGGTCGGGCGCACTGCGATGTTCAGGTTGATAGGTGGCAGGCTCATTGCAAATATCGCTGCGCGGCGTGAGGCGTGGCGGGTCGAGCGACCAGCCGTGATTTGCCCAGCTGTTCGGAGCATCAGCCGTGTAATTCACCACATACCCAGTTCGCGCATCCTTCGCCTTGCCTGCCGCCGTCCCCATCGTGTCGGCGGCGAGAACAGTCTCGGCAGCGCGGACGGACGACATTTTGACCGGGAAATTGCGATAGCCTGACTTCAACGTACCGCTGTAGTTACGGCTGTTGCCGAGGAATTGATAATTATAGCCGTAAACGTAGTTTCGATTGTTGATCCATTCCGGTCTTGTCGGACAGAGGAAGACGGGGTTGTCGATCAGCGCCGTGTTGTCGAGTGTTCCATCTGTATGATCCGGGGAGGTGTAGGCGTAAATTCCCGTTTGCGCCCCCATCGTGACGTACCATCGCGGGCGCCACACTGTGCCGTTGCCCACCCATTGAAGATTCGCCCCTGAAACGTTCGGCATTCGGCCGGGAACGCTGACGCCCTTGTTGGCTTGGCCGTAGAGCATCCATCCCAGGGTGATCTGCCGAAGGTTGGAAGCGCATTTGATCGACTGTGCCGCCTGCCGCGCCTGGTTCAGCGACGGCAGCAGAATGCTGATCAACAGCCCGATGATCCCGATGACGACCAAGAGTTCGACAAGGGTAAAAGCCCGACAGGCAATGTTCGGCCGACGAGCCGACTTCGCCAAGGTGTGCGGCGGCGACATAGAACGTCCTCCCGTGTAAATGATCTATATCTATTGATGCCGAGAACCACTTAGTATGCGCGCCAAACCAGACAGAACCGGAAACAGTGCAAAAAATGCGCAGGGAAAACCCGCAAACAAAACAACGTCCCCCTCGATATGAGCCGCGAAATGCGAGGCCCGACAATTCAGCCGGTCGAGCCCCTCTAACAGAACAGGGTGTCGTTTGATTCGTTCAAATCACCGGAAGCAGCGCAGCGGGGCTCGGCTTGCGTGTCGGCGAAGATCGCGACGTCGTTTGATTCGTTCAAATCACTGGAAGCAGCGCAGGTTCGCGTTGAATTCCGCGCTCTTCACGGCCGCAGGTGCGCTTCTAGTCTTTAGCGCGGTCGTCGGCGTCGTACGCCTGATCGGCGTTGGCCCCTTGGATTTCGATTCGTTCGACGCCTAGCGCCCGGCCAGTGGCCGTGTCGATTTCGCTGAGCACGCCGCAGAGGCGCACGTCGCCGGTGGCAACGTCGAACGGCGCGGGAACGGCGCTGGTCATGTATTGCAGCACGCGATCTTTCCTGCGGCCCAGCACGCTGTCGTACGGGCCGCACATGCCGATGTCGGTGATGTACGCCGTGCCGTTGGGCATGATCTTCGCATCGGCGGTGGGAATATGCGTGTGCGTTCCGAAAATGAGGCTGACCCGGCCGTCCATGTAGTGCCCGAGCGCGACCTTCTCGCTGGTGGTCTCCGCGTGAACGTCGCAGACGCGCACCTTCACCTGTGGCGCGACGTCCTTCAGCACCCGGTCAACGGCGGCGAACGGGTCGTCGCAGGGCAGGTTCATGAAGATCCGCCCCATCACCGCGAACACCGCCACCTGCACGCCCGAATTGCTCGTCACGACGGTAAACGTCTTCCCCGGCGCGTGCACCGAAAAGTTAGCCGGGCGGACGATGCGTTCGGACGTATTGAGGGTATGGCCGATGTCGCTCTTGCGCAGCGCGTGATCGCCAAGCGTACAGACATCGACGCCGTACGACCGCAGCTTGTGGAACAGGTTGGCGGTGATGCCCGACCCGCCGGCGATGTTTTCGGCGTTGGCGATGACCAGGTCGATCTTCCGCTCGCGCACCAGTTGCGGCAGCCGATCATGAATCACTTGCCGGCCCGGCCGGCCAACGACATCGCCAAGAGCGAGAATGCGGATGGTCATTGCTCGATACTTATACCACGTTTGGCTCACATCTTGGCGATGTCCCAACCCCTAAACAACGGCCCTAAAGCCGGGTACATTGTTGCCCGATGACTGCCACCCTCGAGCCATCGGTCGTGAAACCGCCGGAGCACAACCGCACCGGCGTGGACTTTCGCGCCCTTTTGCCGCGGCCGAAGGTGAAAGGATGGGTGATCGATTATCACACGCACCTGTTTGCCCATCGGCACACCGAAACCTGGCTGCAGGCGATGCGGCATTACGGCATCGACGCGTTCGTTTCGATGACGCCCTTGGAAGAGGCCGTCCGCGTGAAGCGGGCGCTGGGCGACCGCGTGCACTTCATCGCGATCCCGAAGTGGGGCGACGTCACGCCGTTCTGGGTGGATGAATGGCTCCGGCGGCTGGAGGCGTTCTACAACCTCGGCAGCCGGATCATCAAGTTCCACATGGCGCCGCAGACGATGGCGCGCACCACCTACAATCTTGAGACGCCCGGCATCCAGCGGATCATCAAGGAGGCGGTGGCGCGGAAGATGATCCTCATGTCGCACGTCGGCGATCCGGACCTGTGGTACGAAAAGCAGTATGCCGATCACGAAAAATACGGCGTTCGCGACCGCCACTACGAAATCTGGGAAAATCAGCTCCGCGAATACCGCGACCACGCCTGGGTCGGCGCCCACCTCGGCGGCAACCCCGAGAACCCCGCGCGGCTGCAACACCTGCTGGATACGTATCCGAATCTCTACCTCGACCTGAGCGCGACGCGCTGGATGGTGCGCGAGGTCAGCGCCCGCCGCGACGCGATGCGGGAATTCGTCATCCGCAACCAGGATCGCCTGCTCTGGGGCAGCGACCAGGTCTCCGGCGACACCCGCAACTTCGACTTCTACGCTTCCCGCCTCTGGTGCCACCGCAAACTCTGGGAAACCGCCTATGTCGGCCCCAGCCCCATCCTCGATCCCGACCTCGACGAATCCCGCCAACCCGTCATGCGCGGGCTGGCGCTGCCGGACGAGGTCCTGCAGAAGATCTACCACGACAACACGACCAACCTGCTGGCCAAGTACGGCGTGCAGTTCGGATAAC
>JBBCIV010000234.1:0-6106 GCA_037189665.1 Phycisphaerae bacterium
GCCGTCGATCGACTGGCATGAATGCGAACTTACCCTTGAATAGCCCCTTCATAGACGGAAACGAGAAAGGAAGACGTTATGCGAAAAGCCCCTCCATTGGCCGCGTTGACTCTCGCTTTGGCGGCGACGGCGGTCCACGCGGAAACGGTGCATCAGACGGTACCGGGCAAGTCGTTCCTGCTGGGGGACGGATCGAACGCGGTCGCCAAGGGCAAGGCCGAGTCGAAGGACGTCAGCGGGGCGAAGTCGGGCGCGGTCACGCGAGTGAAAGGGGAGGTCAACCAGTGGGGCTTCGTCACCGCATGGTTTGGCATCCCCACGCCGGCCGGCAACTCGATCGTGCGGCTGCGGGTTTACGTTGATAAAGAGAAGCCCGCGAAGTTCATGGTGTACGTGAACACCGGCGAGGGGCAGATCAACCTCGGCGAACTCAAGATTCCCGCTGACGCGACGCCGGAAACGTTCGTCGACGTTGACGTTCCGGTGAAGATGGACCGCGAGTGGAGCGGCTTCACAATCAAGAAGGCCGAGAAGTCCGATCTGCCCGGGCCGTGGATCGACCAGGTCAGCGTGATCCTGGCCGAGTAGCTTGCGTTGCTGCGCACGCGGCGGCAATAGGGAGAACGAGACGACCGATGCCGCCTGGCTGCCGTATCGCGCGGCCAGGCGGCATCGTGATCGTTATTGGCGTTGTCGAACGCGATCGCAGGCGGCGCGTTACTTCTCAATCCACAGGTATACCGGCGATTCGCTGATCGGAATCACCGCGTTGCCGCCTTCGTCTTCAACCTGCACGGCTGCGGGTTTGCCGTCGACGAGGGGCATGGCCTCGGCTTTCACCAGCTTGCCGGGCAGCCTGGCCTGCGTCTTGCCGGTGCGATCGGCGCCCGTCGGCGACCACGCCACCCACACCACCTTCGACGCGTCTTGGCCGTGCGAGAATTCGTACACCCAGGCGTTGTCCGACTTGGTGATCGCGCGGGCAAAGCGGTAGTCGCCGAGCGATTCGTACAGGTGCTTCATTGCCCAGTAGCTGGGCTTGGGCGTCATGAATCGCGTGATGCCCGAGGCGGCGTGGAACGACGGGCGGTCGTTGTCGTCGAACCAGTAGAGATAGGCGCGATCGACGTCGATCTCCGACACGGTGAGAAAGCTTCGGACGATCCACTGGGCCTGCTGAAGATCGGTGGAGCTCTTCCAGTCCTTATTGTTGGGTTCCGGCTGCTGGGTGGAGGCGTCGAAGCCAAACTCGGTGAGCCAGATCGGCTTGCCCGGCGCGTTTTCGTTCCGCCAGTTCACCGCCGACGCAAGCCGGCCGATGAAGTCGAAGCGCGCGTCTTCGGGATAGGTGCGTTCGAAAGAAGGCCAGCCGTGCAGCAAGGCGTACTGGTGGAGGTTGATGACATCGTAGTGCTCGTTTTCGCCGCGGAGCACTTCGATGGGCTGGCAGAAACCATCGCCCGGGCCGTACTGCACGGCACAGGTGACGATCTGAAGTTTCGGGTCGCCCTCGCGCAGCCCGCGGGACATGTTGCGGAGCAGCGTCTTGTATTGCTCGGGGCTGTATTTGTTGTCGTGCGCCGGCTCGTTGGCGATCTCCGCCGCCGTCACCAGGTCGTGATTGGACGGGCCGAAATAGGATGCGAACGCCTTGCCGTATTCGTAGACGTCCTTCTCCACATTCGGCCAATCGGCGTATTTGACGCCGTCGACCATCAGGCAGGCGTTGATCTCAAAGCCTTCCTGCTTCCAACTGGAGTAGATCGTCTGCCAGTTGATCGGCGCGTTCCAACTGCGGAACTTGCCGCTCTTGTCTTCCCAGTTGATGTGCATCGCCATCGGGAAGTTGGTGGGCGTGCCGGGCTTGTCGTTGAAATCCCACATTGACGGGTGGAAATCACGGACGAGCCGACAGACGGGGGAGTAAAGCTTGGGGTTGAACTGCACGGTGTGAGCGTTGATGCCCATGAAGTCCTTGAGCAGCGGCTTTTCGTCGGCCGCTTCCGCGGCGCCGCCCAACGCCATGGTCAATGCTCCCGCAGCGATGCTGGTCATACGAAACATGTGATAACTCCTTTGAACAAATGTACCGCGGCCGTTACGCAACTGTTGCATGAAAACTTCTGGTTCGCTGTCGTTTCAGCAGCGCTATCGTTCCGATCGTCAGGATGCCGAGGGTGGCGGGCTCCGGCAGGGTGATGACGCCGTCGGCCAACGCCTTGAGGTTCGTCCAGTCTGCCGTCGTGCCGATGCCGGCGTTGCCTGGGGTGATCAACCCATTCAGGGCCGAGGTGATGGCCGAGTACGAGATTGGGTCGGAGTGGGTTTGATAGATCGTGTCGTAGATCACCAGTGACGCCAGCAGCGCCCCTCGGTGCGACGAATGATAGAGGTCGCCGTTATACAGGCCGGTGTTGAAGCCGCTGTCTTCGAACGCGTCGCCCACCGGAGCGACGTAGGCCGACGGGCCGATGAGCGCTCTCGCTTCGCCGTAATGCTGGCGAAGTTCCGACTGCATCTGCGTCGCCTTTGCGAAAAGGGTTGCGCCGCCGGGATAGAAGTTGTTCAGATCGGCCACGTTCAGCGGCGACCGTGCCCAGGTTTCGAACAGGATCGTCTTTGCGCCCGGGCTTTGGGCGCGCACCAGGTCCGACAGGCTTTTCGCGTTGCTTTTGAACTCGGCGGGATTGCCCATGCCGGCGATGTTGGTCGGCTTAGTCGAAAAATCCTGAAGGACGACGAAATTCCACGTCGGGTTGCCCTGCGTGATGACGCCGGCGTTGGATTGAAGGTGGTTCAACAGCGATGAGCCAGACGTCGACGGATTGGTGAACGTTGGCACCGGTTTGCCCGATGCGATGGCGATGCGCTGGACCAGCTGCGGTATGGTGATCCCGCTGCCGCCGTTGAGGGTGAAACTGTTGCCGTAGAAAAGGATGTTCGGCGCCGCCTGAGCGGGGCTGACGAGCAGTAGCAGCATCAGCACTGTCGCGATGGCAGCGAGGCGCGTGTTGTGGAGGTTCATGGGTGTGCTCGCGGTTGGGAGAAATGAGGCTTGAGGCGAAAAGAAAAACCCCTGCCACCGACACGATGGCAGGGGCTGCCTGAACGCTGCAGATCTTTGAACGGCCGAGTGGTGCGGAGGAGCTTCCAGGCGGCCGTCGAGTCAGACCTACAACATCACTTTCGCCGCCGGCCGAGCAGTGCCACGCCGCCGAGGCCGAGCAATCCCATGCTGACCGGCTCTGGGACCACCTCGGTAATGCGCGCGCCGTTGAGATAGCCGTACGCGCTATCCGTGCCAAGGCGATCGTACGTCAACGTGATCGTGCCGTTCAGCGCCGGCGAGATATCGGAAATGGTCACCAGAGCGCCGGTGTTGCCGGCCGAGTTGACAGAGCCGGTTCCGCTGTTCAAACCCGCCACTGTGAACTGGGTCGGGCGCGATCCGCCTGTTGCGCGGGCGCTGAGCAGTTCGAAGGTGTAGGCCGAATTGAGGTTGAGATTGCCAAACGTGTAGGTGATCGGACCGCTTTTAGATAGGCCGCCGGTAGAGTCGGTGAAAGTGAACGTCCGCCCGACGACGTCGGGAAAGATGGCATTGGCGGTGCTGGTAAGCGAGCCGGAGTTGATGTCGGCCCCGATGCCGTTGTTGTTGCTGCCGGTATCGGTGCTCTTGGTGAGGGTGACGCCGGTCGAGACGCCGCCAATGTCCTGGAGGCTCGGCGTGCCCGGGTTGGCCCCGCTGAACGAACTGGTAAGGCTGCCGACTTCGAGGCGGTTGTAGGTGATCGTTGCGCCGGTACCGTTCAATACCGCGCCGGTCTGGTAGCCGGTGCCGCCTTGTCCGAAATCGACGACGATCGGCGCCGCGTCCGATTCGCTCATCGCGACGCCCATCGCCATGCCCAATGCGGCAAACGTACTCAGAAATGAAGTCTTCATGCTCGTCCTCCTGTCGAAAAAAGAAATGCTGATCTCTCTCTCGCATTCCGCCGGCCCATTACCGGCAGTGCTTGTGGTTTCAGTCCGGCGGCTCTCGCTGCCTTTTTGCGAGTCGCAAACCGTCGGGCTGTTGACTCCATCAAACTACGACCCCGATACATTCCTCACAACTGCCAAAATCGCGGCATTGATGTGTCCATTTACGCCAAAATTTTGATGTGAAGCTTATTTTTGATGTTATAAGGACAATCTTGAGAGAGTAGGTTGGCGAATTTGTACGCTTCGTATTTTCTGTTACGCCACTTTTGAGCGGGGAATGAGGCCATCGTCATGATCAACTCGCATCCTCCTCGCATTCTGGTGTCGTTGCAGACGGAGATCGCGTATGGCCGTGGGGTGTCGCGCGGTGTGATCGCGTATGCACGCCAGCAGACCAACTGGCGCCTCTCTCGCAGCCTGCATCCCAGCGCCGACGAGGTGTTCAGCACCGAGTCAAAAGGGCTGATCTGTCAGGACATCAATCCCGCCGATTACTTGCAGTTACAGCAGGCGGGCATTCCGGTGGTGCTGGTTGGCCGGGCGAACGCGAATCCGAATATCGATGCCGTAGTGGTGGACGAAGACGCCGTCGGCGCGATCGCGGCCGATCACTTCATTGAACTAGGGCTGCGGAATTTCGCCTACGTCGCCTCGGGCAATTGGCTGTTCGTGCACCTGCGACTTGCGGGGCTGAACGCGGCGCTGGCCGCCCGGGCGCTCGGGCCGGCGTCGTCGTTCATCGAGTCGCTTTACGACGAACACATGCGGCTGCGGTTCGAAACGATGCTGGAACAATGGCTTCCGCGCCTTCCCCGGCCATGCGCGGTGCTGGCGGCGAACGATGCGGTAGGCATCGAAGTGGTGGCCGCGGCGCGCCGGGCGGGCCTGCGCGTGCCGGACGACCTCACCGTCGTCGGCGTCGACGACGACGACCTGTTCTGCGAGATGAGCGACGTGCCGCTGTCGAGCGTCGCACAGCCGACGTTCGCAATCGGGTTCGAGGCCGCACGCGTCTTGCAGGAACGCATCGAAAAGCCAGATCGTCCGCGGGCGGTGGTTGAACTCGCGC
The DNA here is from genome assembly GCA_037189665.1 of Phycisphaerae bacterium. GTDB lineage: Bacteria > Planctomycetota > Phycisphaerae > Tepidisphaerales > Tepidisphaeraceae > BPJO01. The sequence continues at coordinate 5,054 of JBBCIV010000234.1, forward strand.
CGATCCGCGTCGTGACGCGCGCCTCATCCGACCTGGTGGCGCTGGACGACGAAGACGTGGCGATGGCAGTACGGCTGATCCGCGACCACGCCGCCGAGCCGATCACGGTGGAGTGGATCGTGAAGCAGATCCCCGTTGCCCGCCGATCCCTGGAAAGGCGTTTCCGCAACACGATCGGCCGGTCGATGCTCGAGCAGGTCCATCGCGTCCGCTTCGAACGCGCCCGCCAATTGCTGGCGGAGACGGATCTGGGGTTGAAAGCCGTCGCCAAGCAAAGCGGCTTCGGCAATGCCCGTTGGCTTGCCAAGAGCTTTCAGAAGCAGCTCCGCCAGAGCCCCAGCGACTTCCGCAAACGCTACCGCACCCGGCCATAAGGGACGCAGCATTGAGCCTTTCGCTCGTAAATAACGCGTTCCTCAAGAACCGTAGCGATGGACAAACGTGCTGGCGAAAAAATGCACAAAATGGGTCCAATTAAGCCACATCGGGATTGCATATGTACTTGCGACACCTTCCAAAATGACCAGATCAGATTGATTTTAAGCAAAAAATCCCACGTTTTTCCTGAGTGGCGTAAAAGGCCCTATTAAAGACGCATAATCGTCGTAGTTCGTAGTTGAAGGAACGGCACGAACTCGATTTGATTCATTCACGCAACTCTTGCGTCGCTTTCGCCAAAAGGCTCGCAATGGAAGACGGCCTGACGCTCGGCGGAGAGCGCCGTGGCGAAGAGCGAAGACAGGTTATGGCAGAGGCTCAACTCAATTCGAAAGCCCGGCAATTTCATACGAGGAGCAGGTTCATGTCCCACGCAACCCATTTCATCCCGAAGTCCCGTCGCAACGGCTTTACGCTCGTCGAGCTGCTCGTTGTTATTGGCGTCATCGCAATTCTGATCAGCCTCCTGCTGCCCGCGCTCAACCGTGCTCGGCAGCAGGCGGCGCTCGTCGATTGTCAGGCACGAATGCGTACGATGGGACAGGCGATCCACATGTATGTCTCCGAGAACAAGGGCAAGCTGTTTCACGTGAACGAGGCCCCGCCGCCAGCGCC
>JBBCIV010000235.1:0-29062 GCA_037189665.1 Phycisphaerae bacterium
GGTTGCCAGTGAAAAAGAGGTCTGGCAACCAACAGCTGGCAACCGGCAACTATTACAATTCATGACAAACGACAAGAACTCCCTCAAGGCCGGCCTTTTCATCATCGCGGCGATCATTCTCGGCGTCGCCATCCTCGTGGCGATCCGGGGGACGGGAACGTTGTTCAACCCGATGCGCGATCTCATCGTCGCCTTCGACCTGACCGAAAACCTCGGCGGCCTGAAGGTCGGCGACACCGTCCGCGTCGGCGGCGTCGACCAGGGGCGCGTGAAGTCGATCCGGTTTGTCGACGCCGCGCCATCTCAGCCGGCGCACTTCCAGGTCGATTTCACCCTCCCCGTCAAATACGACATCCGCAGGGACGCGATCGTGCAGGTGGAACAAGGGCTGACGGGCACGTCGAACCTCAATTTCAGCGCCTTCGGCGTCGCCGCCCCGGTCGCGGACGGCGACGTGCTCGACGGCCGCGGGAGCGCGCTGTCGGAGTTCTACGCCATCGCGCCTGAAGCGCGGCAGCTCGTCTCGCGCGTCACTGACAAGGTCGACCCCGCGTACGCGAAGTACGAATCCCTCATGATCAAGGCCGAGGGCACGCTCGCCAACACCGATAAGGCGCTCGCCACCGGCGATGCCGCGCTGGCGAACGTCCGCGACGTCCTCGGCGACACCAAGACCGACATCCGCGGCGCGCTGGCGAACATCCACACCGCCTCGGGCACGCTAAAGGAGCGCCTGCCCGTCGCCTTCGAGAAGGCCGAGACGTTCCTCCAAAAGACGACCGATACCGTCGAGGGCGCCAAGGGCACGCTCGAAGACCTTCGCCTGACCGCCGCCAACACCAAGGACGCGACGTCGGAGGCCAGGTCGCTCCTGGTGCGCAACCGCAGCAAGCTCGACGCGATCGTCGCCAGTCTTCGGGGAACCAGCACGAACCTCGAGAGCGCCAGCGCTGAGATCCGCCGCAGCCCGTGGCGATTGCTGTACCAGCCGAAGGCGGACGAATTGTCGAACCTCAACATCTACGACTCCGCCCGCGAGTTCGCCGCCGCCGCCACCCACCTCAACGACGCCGCCTCCGCCGTCCGCGATGCCAGCCAGGACCCCACCATCACCGCCGATCAGATGAAGGCCCTGCTCAACGCCCTCGACGCGTCGTTCGGCAAGTACAAAGATGTGGAAACGAAGCTGTGGAATGCCGTAAAGTAAACGGTAAACGTGCCCTCCATTTACAACAACGAGCATTTCGACGCCCCCAGGCCTGGTTTTCCGTTGTTATTCGTCCTCATCGTGGTTAAAGCGACGTTCGCCGCCTAAGCTGTGGCAAAAGGAGCATAATCATGAGCGTGAAAGCGATCGCGAAGCGGTTCGTCGAGCTATGCAACCAAGGGAAGAACTTCGACGTGATGCGGGAGATGTATTCCGACGACATCGTCTCCGTCGAAGGTGGCGGCAAGGAGACGGCCGGGAAAGAGGCGGTCATCAGGAAGTCGGAAGTGTGGGCCTCCGGCCTCACGCTCCACGGCGAAAAAGTCCTCGGCCCCTACTACAACCTCGCCGCTGATACCAAGGACCAGTTCGCGGTCCACTTCACGTTCGACATCACGCCCAAATCGACCGGCAAGCGCATCTCGCAGGACGAGGTTGCGATCTACACCGTCAAGGACGGAAAGATCGTGCGCGAGCAGTTCTTTTATGAAGAGGGTTGGTAAGCCCTGAAGGGGTGGAGTGATGGCTCGGTGGGCGTTGGTCAGCGTCGTCGTTTTCATCGTCGCCGCGGTACTGGTGGCGTGCGTGATCGAACGGTTGGCATCCGCAATGAACTGGCGGACGAGCTTTGAGCGAGACATGGCGTACGGGGCTGACCTGGCGGCGCAGTATGTCGCGTATCGGTCGCAGCATGGGGAATGGCCTGAGAACCGGGTGCTGGTAACGCGGCTGGTGTTCATTGGATCGACTACGAATTCCGATCGACGAGTCGATCGCTATGGGTGTGGGCCAACGTCAGATTTCGTGCTTGAAGTCCACCTGCGACCCGATGGCAGGACGGAGTTTTACTGCGTTCGTCTGTAAATGAGTTGCGATTTGGCTTCTTATGATGGGGCGGCCCTGAGGGTGAGTGGGGATGGACATGGTGTTTTCCGTTCGTCTACCCCGTAATCATTTGCGATTCGGCGCGCCAATATTAGGCTGGTGTTGAAACATCTCAGGAAGGGTTCAGGGACGCTATGGCAGATTGGTTCTACGCGCAGAACGGGCAGCAATACGGACCGGTGACGGAAGACAACCTGAAGGCGTTGCTCCGCCAGGGGACGGTTCAGCCGACGGATCTCGTCTGGACGGACGGGATGGGCAATTGGCTGGAAGCGCGCACGGTGCCGGCGCTGGCGTCGGCGGCCGTGCAGCAGGTGAGCGCGCAGCCGGCTCAGGCACCGATCGGGTATTACAACCAGCAGGCCACAGTGAGGTCTGGCGGCGCCCCGCCGCCGAACTACCTGGTGCAGTCGATCCTGGTGACGCTGTGCTGCTGTCTGCCGTTCGGCATCGTTGCGATCGTGATGTCGGCGCAGGTGAACGGCAAATACCAGCAAGGCGATTACGCCGGCGCGGTCGCCAAGAGCGAGGCCGCGAAGAAATGGTGCTGGGCGGGCTTCATCTGCGGCCTGATAATCGGCATCATTAATATCGGCATTCGGATTGCCGCGGAATCGCGGTGAACGACCCTAGTGCGCATTCGCCCCCGCCGTTGCCGGAGCAGAGCGGACGGCGACGACGAGCCGTATCGCGCCTGCTGGCGATCGGATTGCTGATCGCGGTGGTCGGCGGGATCGCGTGGGTGATCTTCCGCCCGCCGGCGGTCGAGCCTTTGTTTCCAAAGTGCGTGTTGTACCAATCGACCGGCCTCTACTGCCCCGGTTGCGGGGGGACGCGGGCGGTCGATGCGCTGCTCCACGGACACGTCGGCCGCGCGTTGGCAAGCAATCCGATCACCACGCTGGCGTTACCGCTGATCCTGGCAGGCTTTATCCGCTGGATCTACAAGCTCACCATGAACCGTCCGGGCTCGACATGGTCGATCCGCCTGCCGCGGGCGGCGGTGTACCTCGTGGCAGGCGTGTTGTTCGTGTTCATGATTCTCCGAAATATACCGCACCCCATTTTCGATCTTTTTCGACCACCCGGTTGATGAATATTGTCACACCGCGGCGGCATTGTGTCGCATTGCATTCCATAGGGGTGGGTTAAAATGCCGCGTCCATGGCCTCCGCGATAGACCGAGATACCGAGTTGCAGTTCCTGCGCGTCCTTGCCGAGCGCTATCCCAATGTCGATTCCGCCACCGCAGAAATCGCGCGGCTGTCGGCGGTGCTGACGTTGCCGAAGGGGACGATCCACGTCATCTCCGACATTCACGGGGAAGACAAAAAGCTGCGTCACGTCATCAACAACGCCTCGGGCACGCTCCGGCCGATCGTCGAAAAGCTATTTAAAGGCAAGATGACCGAGAGGGAACTGTGCGACTTCCTCACGCTCACCTTCTACCCCGCCGAGGTGACCGAAAAGCTGGAATCCAGCCTGACCGACCGCGAAAAGCTCCGCTCGTTCGCGGTGACGACGCTGCGCCACCAGCTTGACCTGGCGCGGCTGCTGGCATCGCGATACAGCCTCCGCCGCGCGATGCAGGCGTTTCCGAAGGACTACGGCGAGCTGCTGAGCGAGATGCTCCACTCGCCGACCACGGAGCGCGAAGACACGTTCCTCGAGGCGATCGTCAACGGGCTGGTGCAACGTGGCCAGGTGCTACAGATGATCCACGTCATCGGCCGGCTGATCCGAAACCTGGCGGTGTACGAACTGATCATCGGCGGCGACTGCTGGGACCGCGGCCCGCGGGGGGACAAGGTCGTCGATTACCTGCGCAGGCAGCCGAACGTGTCGTTCATCTGGGGCAACCACGACGTCTCGTGGCTGGGGGCGGCGCTGGGGCACGAAGCGCTGATCTGCAACGTGCTGCGCGCGTCGCTGCGATACCGCCGGCTCAGCCAGATCGACGAGGGGTACAGCATCCCGCTCACCCCCCTGGAAAACCTCGCCAACACCGTCTACCGCGACGACCCGGCCAAGCGGTTTTTCCCCAAGCTCGACGGAACGCGGTCCAACCTGCTCGTCGCCCGCATGCAGAAGGCGGCGGCAATCATGCAGTTCAAGCTCGAAGGGCAGATGATCGACCGCAACCCCTGCTGGGGCCTTGCGCACCGCAAGCTGCTGCACACGATCGACCACGAGAAAGGAACGATCGTCGTCGATGGCAAGCTGTACCCGCTTCGCGACAAGCTGTTCCCGACGATCGACCCGAAAGACCCGTACAAGCTCTCGCCCGAAGAGCAGGTGTGCATCGAGCGCCTGCGGCACAGCTTCGTCGTCAGCCAGAAGCTGGGCGAGCACATGGACTACCTCGCCCGCAACTGCTCGATGTACCTGCGGCGCGACGACCACCTCGTCTTCCACGGCTGCGTGCCGTCGGACATCGAAGGTTTCTTCCTGCCGATGCCGATCAACGGCAAGGAGCTTCGCGGCAAGCTGCTGTTCGACGAAATCCAACAGGGCATCCTTCGCGCCCACGCCAGGCGGCAGAAGAAAGATCTGGACCTGCTGTGGTACCTGTGGTCGGGCCCGCGGTCGCCGCTGTTCGGGAAGGACCGGATCGCGACGTTCGAGCGCGATTTCATCGAGGATGAACACCCTCACCACGAGGAGAAGGACCCGTACTTCAAGCTGATCCACGAGGAATGGTTCTGCGACAAGGTGATGCAGGAGTTCGGCGTGAACCCGAAGCGCGGCCTGATCGTCAACGGCCACGTGCCGGTGAAGATCGAGAAAGGCGAAGATCCGGTGAAGCGTTCCGGCAAGGCCATCACCATCGACGGCGCGTTCTCCGAGGCCTACGGCGACCACGGCTTCACGCTCGTGCTCGAATCCGACCGCACGCTGCTGGCCAAGCACCACCACTTCGACAGTGTCGATTCCGCCATCCAGGGCGGCGTCGACATCGTGCCCCAGGTGACGACCGTGCGCAAGGAATCGACCCCGCGCACCATGAACGACACCGAAAGAGGTACCGAGATCCGCGCCGAAATCCGCACGCTCGAGCGCCTGGTCGACGCTTACCAGACCAGCGATATCCGCGAACGCGTTTGAACCGCGGCACGCGTGCTTCTGACGGGACCGTTTATACGATCTGTACCGCCCCATTCTGGCCGGGCGCCGGGAACATCGTGCAAACCCCCGATTGCATCGGGCGGCGGCAGGGCTATTATCGATTGAAGGAGTCAGACACGGATTTTCCGCGCACGTATTCGATTCGATGTTGAGCGCGAGTGTGACCATGCCCAAGCCCGCCGGCCACGCCCTCGTCGTGATGAACGACGCGTCGCGCGCCCATCCCGGCTCCGTGCTTTCCCAACTCGGCTACGAGATCGACCATCGCGACGACCCGTATTCCGCCATGCTCGAGCTATGCCGGCGGCCGCTGGTGTACCGGGCGATGGTTCTGTCGCTGCAATCGCTTTATCGCGATGAACTGGCGCTGATCAGCGCGGTGCGAAGGCGCTTCCCGCACGTCAGCATCTGGCTGACCCACACTGATGGCCGGCAGGCGGCGCTCGCGGAGGCGATGCGGCTTGGCGCCGAAGGGTTGATCAGCGAAGACGGCATTCACAGCTTCGCCGACGCGATGATCCAAACCCCGCCCGCCCCACCGCCGACGGTGTTCCGTCCGGCGCCCGTGCAGGAACCCGAACCCGAAAAGCCCGCCGTCGCCCCCGCCGCGCCGGCGACCAGATCGTCATCCGCTGCCGCACCGCCGCCCGACGAGCCCGTCCTGACCGCCGACGAATTGCGGGCCTTGCTGGGGGACGAGTTGTAACGGCGCGCGCGATCCGTCGTGCCATCCGGTTTCATCATGGTCCGTCTGACCAACGAACACATCCTCGTCATCGGCGACCGCGAACGGCGGATGCAGACCTCCGTCGCCAGCGCCCTTCCCGCCGCCAGCGTCACCAGCGTTCAATCGGTGTTCGACGCGCTGGCGGAACTGCACGCGGGCGTTTACTCCGGCGTGCTGGTCAACGTCGAACCGCTGGAAAGCCGCCCCGACGCCGCCACACGGGCGCTGCGGGAAGCCTCGGGCGAAGCGCGGCTGGTCGTCTATTCCGATCCGGCGCACGAACCGCTGTCGCGCACGCTGATCGACCATGGCGCCGACGACTACGTCATCGCGCCCGCCGAGCCGCGCGATCTGCAGCAATTGCTGACCATTCCCGCATCGCGTGAACCGGTCGACCTCGACGCGCCCGTGGACGCCGCGCCCGCCGTCGATCTCCTTCAGCCGTTGCGGGAACTGCCGATGACCGACATCGTGCTGGGCGCGATGCTGGAGCATCCGCAACAGGCGATCCGGCACGCGGTGCAGGCGATCCACGAGCGCGTCGCGCCGGCGATCCAGTTCTCCCTCGCGGCCGCTGGCGAGCCAATCCCGGCTTCGACCGACGAACGCGCGGTGCTCACCCACGAACTCCGCAACGGCGACAGCCGCCCCGCCGGCACGCTGGTGCTGGAGTTGCCCCGCCCGATCGACGAACAGGCCGCCCAGCAAACGCTCGGCCGCATCGCGCAGGTGCTGGGCAAGGTCGGGCAAATCGACGAACGACAGGCGCGCCTGCAAAAGCTCGCCATCACCGACGATCTCACCGGCGTGTACAACGCGCGGTACTTCAAGCACTTCCTCACCCGCATCCTCGAAAAGGCCAAGACGCGGCGGTTCCCCGTCACGCTCTTCCTCTTCGACATCGACAACTTCAAGAAATACAACGACACCTTCGGCCACGGCGTGGGCGACGAAATCCTCAAGCAGACGTCGTCGCTCATGAAGCGCTGCAGCCGCGATCACGACCTGGTCGCGCGCATCAGCGGTGACGAGTTCGCGGTGGTGTTCTGGGAGAAAGAGGGCCCGCGGCAGGTCTTCGACGGCGCCCAACCTTCCGGCCGGCTGCCGAGCACGCCGCTGATCATCGCCGACCGCTTCCGCAAGCTGCTGGGCAACAAGGACTTCGCCGAGTTCAGCCTGCTGGGCCCGTCGGGCAAAGGCGTGCTGACGATCTCCGGCGGCATGGCGGTCTATCCCTACGATGCCCAGACCGCCGATGACCTCATCGATGCGGCGGACAAGGCCCTCATGTTCGGCGCAAAAAAGGGCGGCAAGAACAGCATCTACCTCGTCGGCGGCGACGAAGACGCCGCCCGCGGCGCCAGCGACTGAGCCTCGCCGGCCCAGCCGTCACCGGCTCGGCGAATTGATCTGCACGGATTTATCGTAGGCGGCCACGCGCATCCGCACCTTCTGGGCATTGGCGCGGTCCCTCATGTCGTCCAGCAGTTCGGCGTAACGAAGGCCGACGACGCAGTACGGCGCATACTGCGCGAACGCCGACGGCGTCGGCCGGGGGATCTGACTGAAAACGCGGTCGTAGATGCCGGCGAGGCGGCGCAGGTCCTTCTGCTCGCGAAGCATCTCGTCGGTGAGACGAAGCGCTTCCAGCACGATCGGGCCGGCGTAGAGATGATTGGTCAGCACGTCGCCCCAGGCCTTGAGCGCGGCGTCGTTTCGCTTGAGGGCGCGATGCAGCTTGCCCTGCTCCACCCGCACCGTCGCGACGAGGTCCGGCCGATCTTTAAAGATGGCGGCGATGACATCGTATTGCTCCAACTGCTCCAGGTTCGGCTTGCCGGCGAGCATGCGCTGGTAAACCTGGAACGCCAGGTCGGCGTACTGCTTCGACGCAAACTTCTTCACCACCTCCGCCACCTGCTTCACCTGGTCCGCCGACATCGCGCCGAACGCGCCAAGGTCGGCCAACTTCAGCCACGCCTCGCGGTCGCCGGCGGAGAGGTTCAACGCCTGCAAAACGAGGTCCACCTGCCTTGCCGGCTCGAAGAGGTCAAGCGATCGAATGATCGCCAGCGCCTTCGCCCGCTGGGCGGGCGTGGTGTTCTGCAGTTCGCCGAGCATCGACGTTTCGCTTTCGCTGATCTCGTTGCGGGTCTGCGGATCGGTCACCTTGCCGGTCCAGTACAACTGCTGCTCGTACCGCGCCGAGCGTAGATTCCACATCATCGACTTGCCGCGCTTGTCGAGGAACCCGACCCACGCGTGCCCGATCTCGCCCGCGCCGCCCTGCCCGATGATGGTCACCGTCGGCACCCCCAGCGCCCGGCCGACCTGCGTGGCAAAATACGCCTGATCGACGCAGATGCCGCCGTGCTTCTGGAGGTTGTCGAGCGTGTAAGCGGCGTCGCCGATCTTCTTTTCGGCCCCCTGGTAAAACGCGTTGGTGTCGTACGCGACGTCAAAGTAAAACGAGCCGACGTCGCCCCGCTTGCCGTAGCGCTGCCACACCCACGCGATCTCCTCCTGCGACACCACCAGATCGACGATGTACGTCTGCAATTGCCACGGCACTTCCTTGAGGTTGTAGCGCAGGCGGGAGTTGTTCCGCGTGTAATAGTCGTAAAGCCATACCGCCCAGTCGCCCCGGGCGGCGGCATCGTCGCTGGTGTCGTTCGGCGGCGCGTCCCACACCACCGCCAGCGCGGCGACGAGATCTGGCCACTCCTCCATCGTCTCGCGATCCGTTCGATACAACGCGCGAATCACGTTCAGCACCTTGTCCGGCTGATCCGACCCGCCCACCGCCAGCGAGACCGACCGCATCAGCTTCGGCTGCCTCACCAGCCACTTCAGGCAGTTCTTGTCGAGGTCTTCCTTCAGTTCGACGCGGGAGAAAAACCACGCGAAGCGGTACCAGGCGGCGAGGTCGATGAGATGTTCATCCGGCGTATCGAGCGATTCGAGCGCGGGCTTGAGTTCGGACGTGATCGCCAGCACCGCATCGCCCAGCGTGCCCGAATCAATCGCCGCCGACAGCCGGTCCGGCCACGACTGGGCGGGGCAGGCCGAGGCCATCAACAAAACGAAGAGCGGCAGAACAATGCGACGCATACCGCTCATATTACGCGCCAAACGCCCCGAAGTTGACATGGCGCGCAGCAATCCACTTACAGAAAAGGCAATCGTGCAAACCCTCTCCCTCCGGGAGAGGACAGGGTGAGGGCTTGTAGTTGAGTTAACGCCGCCACACAACGCTCTCCCTCCACCCTCCCATGATTAGCACGGCCCATGGCATTCACAGCGCCGCCTTCACCACATCCGCCGGCGATTGGTCGAACGACAACACCCGCACGCCCGGCCCCATCGGCCGCCACGAGGCGGCGTCGCTGGTCGGGCCGAAGAGCGCCACGACGCGTTTCCCCATCGCCGCCGCCAGGTGTGTCGGGCCGGAATCGTTGCCGATGTACGCCGACGCGCCGCCGAGCGCGTCCAGCAAATCGTGCGTGGTTTCGCAATGTCTCAGCTTCGCCACCCCCGCCAACCGGTCGGCGGCCGACCCAAGGCGGTCGCGCTCCACCTCGCCCAGCGTGACGATCACCTCGCGGCCCTTCGCCTTCAACATCATCGCTACTTCAACGAACCGATCGATCGGCCAGTTCTTCCGCCCCGCGCCGCTGCCGGGATGGATGATGACCGTCTTGCCCTTGGCAGGCGACGCCACCACGCCCTGATCGGCCACGACCTTCTGCACCTGTTCCACCGCGCTCCGCAACACCGGCGACGACTCCAGCTGCGCCAACTGATGCTGCCACACATGCACGCCCGCCGGCGGGTTGGGCGAGAGGTGCAACACCGGCGCGTCGCCGGCGATGCGCTGCACATTGCCGATGAACCGATCGTCGCGCGCCTGCGAAAAGACGATCGCCATCTGCATCGACTTCAGCAGCTTCGCCGGCGTCTCGGCCAGCGACGACGGATCGTCCTGATGCAGCCCGTGCCAGCCGTTCTCGACATCGTTGTATTCCACGCTGATCAACCGCTCTGCCAATTGCCCCTTCTGCGACGACGTGACGTAGACGATCCGGCTCTGTGCCAGCACCCGCCCCATCGCCATCGCGACCGGCCAGGTCATGACGAAATCGCCCAACGCGGCGTTATGAAAGATCAACACGTTCCGACGAAGCATGGGAGGGAATATAGCCGCAGATGGACGCAGATAAACGCAGATGAAATGCGGAATGGCGGTGACGTTCGTTCGGCGCATCAAGCCGACAGGTCTTTCGCTGTCCGATTTTTGACGCACGCCAAGGAATGCGGGACGACCTTTCCGTCGCGCAGCATTTCATCTGCGTCTATCTGCATCCATCGGCGGCCCCAACAACTACTCCGCCCCTTCGATCCACCCGCCGGCGAGGACGACGTCGTTGTCGTAGCAGACGACGGCTTGGCCGGGCGTGATGGCGCTTTGCGGCTCGTCAAACGTGACGGCGAGCTCGTCGTCGCCCGATCGGACCACGGTGGCTGGCTGGGGCTGGTGGTTGTAGCGGATCTTGGCGGCACAGCGGAGTGGCGCGGCGCCAACGCGATCGGACAAGACGTTGATCTGGTTGGCGCGGACGGTGCGCTTCAGCAGTTGTTCCTTCTCGCCGAGCACGACGCGGTTGGCGCGCGGATCGATATCGACCACGTAGATCGGCCGGCCGAACGCGACGCCGACGCCCTTTCGCTGGCCGATGGTGAAGTGCTGGTGGCCATCGTGGTCACCAACGACCTTGCCGTCGCTGGTGACGAGTTCGCCGGGCTTGAACGAGCCGGGCAATCGGCGCCTCACGAGCCCGGCGTAATCCTGGTCGGGGACAAAGCAGATCTCCTGGCTGTCGGGCTTGTTGAAGACCGGCAGCTTCAGTTCCTCGGCAATCCGGCGGACGTCGTGCTTCTCAAACTCGCCGATCGGAAGCATGAGCTTCTCGACGTGCGACCGAGGCATGCCGAAGAGAACGTAGGACTGATCCTTCTTGTGATCGAGCCCACGGAGGAGCGTTTTTTGCCCGTTGGCGGGATCGATGCCGACGCGAGCGTAATGGCCAGAGGCGACGTAGTCTGCCCCAACCGCCTCGGCATACTGCGCGAGCCGGCCGAACTTCAGCCAATCGTTGCAGCGGACACACGGATTGGGCGTCCGACCACGGTTGTATTCGCTGACGAAGTAATCGATCACGCGACCGAAGTCTTTCTGGAAGTTGAGCACGTAGAACGGCACGTCCAGCATCTGCGCGACGCGCCTGGCGTCGCCGGCATCGAGCACCGAACAACATCCCTGCTTGTGCTTGGCCGCCGCGGGCTGGGACGGGTCGATCTTGCACTCCTCGGCCTTCTCCTCGACGCCGTCCGGCGTGCCGAGCCGCATGAAGCACCCGACGACCTCATATCCCTGCCGCTTCAACAACGCCGCTGCGACGGAGCTATCCACCCCGCCCGACATGGCGACCACGACTTTTTTCCCGTTCGACGACACGCCTCTATCATAGCCGACTTCCGCCTGCTGAGGGCATGACGGGATATTCAGTCCCCGTTTGTGCGATTTCATGCCCATTTTCGCAGATTTGGCCCATTCAGCCCGATCGATCATTTCACCCGCACGATTTCATCCGATCCACCTCTAATTAAAAAGATATTCCGTATCGTTCCGGCCCAGCCGCCACATTCGTGACGAGCCCAACCGACGTATCCCTTCCCAAGCCCCCCAGCCCCATCCATGCCACCCGCCGCAAAGCCAGCCCTTGTCTCATAGAATCGCGGCGAATATCACAATTTCTATCTCTTCATCTCTATTCCAATATTCTTCAGAATATTAGAATAAAAACATGAAGCACCAGAAACTTGATTATCGTCGATTGGAGCAGGTGGTGCGCGGCTTTGCCAACCATCGGCGAATTCAGATATTGGAATTGATCGACGCCGAACCGGAAATGGACGTGGTAACGGTTTCCCGTCGGCTGGCGATCGACTTCCGCACCGTCGCCTCGCACATCCGCCGGCTGTTCCTGGCGGGACTGGTCACCAAACACGCTAAGGGCGCCAGCGTACAACATCGCGTAACGGAACAAGGACGCGCTATCCTGATGTTCTTAAGAACGGTGGAATAACCATCGTTGCAACCCGTGTGATGAATTCACAACATCCCCGTCTCTCGTGATTAATCAATGACTCATTATTCCAGTGAACATCAGAGAAAAGTCATTGATCATCACAAGTACAAGACGCGATATCGGCGCGTCACGCAGAAGCGGAAAGTGCATAACACGCTCTGGGGCCGTCGCATATGACCGCGCGTCGGGAAATACAGCACGCCTCACATTTACATGATTTCAGATCCGACCTGCTAAATCACTGTCTGGTTCACCCGTTCTGGCGAGATTCCATACTGGATTTTTCTGGAATTTCCTCATGAATGGCCTTGTGATCACTAGACCGTCGCGCTTCTTTCTTGACCTGCTCAACCCACGGACGGCCAACACCGCAAAAGGAAAGCCGCCGGCGATCGACGACACCAGAGCATCCGTCGCAGCTTCGAGAAGGGCTGAAACAAAAGCGACGGGGCCTACATCCTCTGTGTGAAGGAGAGCCAGACCGCCCTGCACGAATCGGTGAAAAAGCATCCGAACATTCTGGAGCCGCCCGCGTCAAATCACCTTGAACGGGCTGAAAGTCAACGGCGATAGATTGGGCAAACGCAGGAGTATCGAGGAAGACGCAATGACTGCCGGGGGGACTTCTCGCTGGGACTGTTGAGCAATTGACGTTACAAGGCCATATGCGGTTGACTTGGCATAAGTCCCCCCAACCTGCACGCACAGCTTGACGTACTTCCTATATGAGGTATAGTTGCTCCTTCAATCGCGGGGTAGAGCAGCCTGGTAGCTCGTCGGGCTCATAACCCGGAGGTCGGAGGTTCGAATCCTCCCCCCGCTACTTCAGTTTTGAAAGGGACTTGCGGCAACGCGAGTCCCTTTTTGTTTGGCCGTTTTTCGGCCCGGTGTGTATCAAACTGTGTATCACCCGCCCGGCAAACATGGGACTCGCCACGACCCTCACCCCCGTTCCGGAGGCCTGGATCATGGCGTTCCTTCACAAGCGTGGCCCGCTGTATTACCTGCACGACCGCATCGGCGGCCGGCTCGTCCGCACCAGTTTGAAAACCGATTCACTGCAACTCGCCAAGGAGAAGCTGCGGCAGTACGAGTCCGCCAAACTCCACGACACGGATTCGCCGCTGCCCACCCGCACGCCGATCGCGGACGTGCTGACGGCGTACGTCCAACACATCCGGGCCACGAAGACGGCCAAGAGCGCACAGACCGATGTGTACTACCTGCGCGAGATGTTCGGCCCCTGCTGTGAGGCCGTGAAGATCAACAGCCGCACGCCCAGCGACAAAGCGCGTAAACGCCCACGTAAGGACGAGGGTGATAAGCGCAAGCGCGATTCGATCATCGAAGCGGATTGTTTTGAGGGAATCCGCACGTCACAAATCGTGACGTTCATCGGCGAACAAGTTCGCCGGCGCGGCTTGCGGCCCAAGACGGCCAACCGCTACCGGGAAATCCTTGTCCGGCTCTTCAATTGGGCGATGAAGCAGAAACTCGTGCGTATGCCGGGCGGCGTTAATCCGGCTGCGGCGGTCGAGCGGTATCGCGAGCACGCGCCGGAGATCCGGTTCCTGACGCTGGCCCAGATCGACGAGCAACTGACGGCCCTTGCCGAACTCACGCAACTGCGCGCCATGGCTGCCGTGCTCATCTACGCCGGGCTGCGGCGTGAAGAATTGCTGTGGCTCACCGAGGCCGATGTTGACCTCGATCATGGCCGCTCGGGCGGCTTGATCCGGGTGCAGGCCAAGACGGTCGGCGGCCGGTCGTGGGAACCCAAGACCAAGGTTAACCGTGCCGTCCCGATCAGCCGCGATCTTTATGTCCGGCTTAAGGACTACAAACCGATGTCGTCTCCGGAGGGATGGTATTTTCCCAGCCCCAAAGGTCGATGGTGGGACCCGGACAATTTTGCGGCCGACCTGCGGAAGGCCAACCGGGCCGCCGGGCTCGATTGGGGGTGTCTCGATTTCCGTCACACTTTTGGCAGTCAGCTCGCGCAGAACGGGATCAGCCTCTACAAGATCGCCACGCTCATGGGCAACTCGCCGGAGATTTGCCGGCGTCACTACGCGGCGCTCGTTCCGGAAGCGATGGTCGAGGAGGTTCAGTTTCGACGGCTCCAAAAGGACGCCGACGAACCGCAGCCGACACAGTCGGAAGCGGCTTGAGGCGCAGCGCGCTACCCACTCGCTACTTAAAAACATCCGTCCCGCCCTCCGGAGGACTTGCATGTCCGGGGGCGGGACGGACTCGGGATAGAACGGGAATGTGAGGCAGCGGGCTTGCGATTCACACCCGCCGCCGTGCTTCATAGGCTTCCACCTCCTTTCGGATGTAGCGGACCATGCCGTTGCGTCCTTCACCCAGGCACAGCCGCGTCAGCCCGGCGCGGCGGGCGACGCGATCCACGCTCGACCGCGAGCACCGCCAGCGGGCCTGGAGTTCCTTCGGGGAGACGTAAGGGGACGCCTCCGGCTTGATCTGACGGCTTGTCGGTCGAATCGAGTCGCTCACGATGAACGCGAGGATGCAATGAGCCGGTGCGCGCCCCGGGGCAAGTTCAGTTGAAGCTGCGCGTGACTACCGTGCGCTACCTTGAAGCATCAGACGCCGTCGGTTTCGTCAACGCACGGCGGCGGGACTGTTGCCGAAGCCGTAGACGAAAATCATCGGCCGGGTGTACTCGCTCGAAAGAAAACACCGAAGCCAGAACTGACTCAAAGCCCACCGCTTTTTACGTTTACTTATTCGACGAGTTACTTGAGGAAGGCGCACTGAACTCGCCGCAAGGATGGACGCGGGCGCGCACAGTGTGCCGCGACAGTTGCCTGCATGTCCTGATCCCCGGCATGCACGGACGGACGTTCCGCCCCGCGTGTCACAGGGAAGGGCCAAGCAAGGAGTCATGTATGCGTTTGTTTGATCGAGGTTCGCTCGCCTGTATAGCTCTACCCGCCGCGGCGATGGCGACGTTCGCTGCACGACCGGCCGCCGCCGCGCCGTTCACCAACGGCAGTTTCGAGTCGCCGGCGGTGGCTTCGACCTTCCAGTCCTTGACCGCCGCCAATGCGCCAGCCGGCTGGACCGTCCCCTCGGACCCTCGCGGCTTCACGTGGAAAGTGCCGGCGACGGGGTCAAGCTACCCGGACATGCATGCCAGTGACGGCAAACAGTTCGTCAGTCTCCAGTACGCCGAGCGGCTCGGCACCATCAGTCAGACCTTCGACACCCAGGCCGGCCAGACCTACCGGGTCGAGTTTGACATGTCGGCCATGACAAAGTCCGCCGGAAGCGTGAACCCGCCCGAGACGTTCACGCTCACCGCCACGGCGCCGGGCGTGTCGGAGGATTTCAGCATCACGACGCTGGGGCTTCTCTTCGGCGGATCGACCCAGGCGGGCACCGACCCGTGGACGCGCTACGCGTTCGACTTCATCGCGGACGGCCCGTCGTCCACGTTGACGTTCCTCAACCGAACGATGTATGGCGAGCCGTCGTTACAGTTCGGCACGAGCCTGGACAACGTCTCTGTTTCCGCGTTGTCCGTTCCGGAACCTGCGGCCGCCTTGCTGATCGTGGCCGGTACGTTCCTGTTGCTGGCCCGGCGCCGGCGCAGGTCGGCGCCCGCCATCGTTGACGACCGAACGCCGACAACAAAATAGCTGTGTTGCCGTGTCCGACGATCGCCTTGGGCATCCTTTTGTCCTGGCATGCGCCCCGCACCGTTTTGGGTGACGGGGCGATTTTATTTGCGCGTGTTGCATGCGTAGACAAAGAAACTGGGGCGCGTCCGGACTCCATTTGAACGTTCGTTGCGTGGTAGCGAGACCGGCGTCAGCAGCCTCGTGGACCGTATAGGTGCTGCCGATTTGCTGCCTTTGTACCGGGTTGGATTACGACGCCGTCCTTGGCTGAGAATGCGAAGGCTTCGCCCTCGCGCTCCCAATACGCACTCCATTCAAACGCGGACCGCACGGATAAAGAAGCCCGCCTGCGCGGGCGGTGTCGTGACGTGCGACGGCAGAGGCGAAACACCCCCGGACTTCCTCTTTTAAGACGTGCGGCAGTGTAACGGCCACGCTGCGCCATTCGGCTGCGCTCGTGCTCGCCGTCAAGGTCCCTCCCCAGAGGGGACCCCTCCCTCCGGGCGATCCACCTTCAGGCTGCGCCTGTTGACCGCTGCGCGCGGGCCGTTTCCAGACTCCGCGACGAAGGGAAAGGCCGGGGGGTGGCGATCGCCACCAGACCCGAATGGCCTTCAACCCTTTGTGTCAGGAGTGTGTCCTATGTCCCGTTCTTCCGCGTCGTCGTCGTTCGACCTCTACCAGACCGTTACCAACCAGATCGTCGCGATGCTCGATACCGGCGTTGTGCCGTGGCGCTGCCCGATCCTCGGCCGATCGTCGGCGGGCCATCCGGTCAACTACGACAGCAGCAAACGCTATCGTGGCATCAACGTCTTTCTGCTGGCCGTCACCGCGTGGAGCAAAGGCTATGAATCGTCGTACTGGCTCACCTTCAATCAGGCCCGGGCGCACGGCGGCACCGTGCGTAAAGGCGAAAAATCCACGCTCGTCGTCTTCTGGAAGCAGTACGAGACCACCGACAAGGAGACCGGCCAGCCGATCCGGGTGCCCGTGCTCCGCTACTTCAACGCGTTTAACATCCAGCAGTGCGACGGCATCGCCGCGCCGGACGCACCGACCTACACGCCGAGCGAGTACAACCCCGTCGAAGCCGCCGACGCCATCGTGCGGGGTTACACGGACGGACCGGCGATTCATCATCGCGGCGGCAGCGCGTTCTACCGACCAAGCAGTGATGAAGTGACCATTCCCGAACCGACGCGCTTTGCTTCGACGAACGAATACTATTCAACCCTCTTCCATGAACTGGCGCACAGCAGCGGACACCGAACACGGTTGGCGCGGGGCTTCGACATCGATCCGCGTCCGTTCGGCTCGCCGGACTACAGCAAGGAAGAACTGATCGCGGAGATGGCGTCGGCGTTCCTGTGCGGCACGTCGGGCATCGTCCCGAGCGTGATCGAGAATCAGGCGGCCTATCTGCAAGGCTGGCTCAAGGTCTTGAAAGGTGACAAGCGGCTCGTGATCGCGGCGGCCGGTCAGGCGCAACGCGCGGCGGACTGGATTCTCGGTGAGCGCCCACCGACCGACGCAGCGAATACGTCATCCTCCGAACAGGAGCAGACCGCCGAGGCAATGGAGGAACCGACTGCGGCGGGATGAACGCCGCCATCCAGCCGGAACATCGTCCACCCGCCCGGCAGACAATGCCGGGCGGGTTGTTCCGCGCGCGGAAAATTCGCGCCGCTTCGCGGCGGTGCTGCGCACGATTACAGAAAAGTGGTTGGCGGCGAAGAACAGTCCTTCCCCGCCGACCGCCAGGGAAAGGCGGATCGCGGCCAACCAATTGCTGTGACGAAGGAAGATCGGTTGGCCGCGATCATTCGGCGTCATCGGCGTCGCCGATGCGGAGCAGGACGTAGCCATTGCCGCGATAGGTGCCGGTGACGATGCGCCTGGCCAACGCTGGTATGCCCTGGGTGCTCAGCAGCTTCCGCAACCGCGCGACGGCGCCGCGGATCGTGCTGTCCTCGACCAACGCGCCGTCCCACACGTCGCCGATGGAACGCAGGTCGTTGTAAAGCACACGATGCCCGGGCCGGCGGGTGACACGCTCCAGAAGCGCGAACAACTGCTTGTTGCGCGGCGTGAAGCGGTAGCTGCGTCCGCCGAATCGAACGCCGAACGTCTGCTCGTCCAGCAGCGGCAAGGCATCGTCCCAGACGGACTCAGGTTGAGAAGCAGTGTTGTGTATCTCCTGTACTCTGCTGGTTCGTTCACCTTCAACGTGCCCAATTTCCACGGCGTCATCCTGCGATTCAGTTGCCATGCACGCTGCGTTTGTTTCCGGTGCGCGCCCGGGTGCAACGTCCGCTTCGCCAGCGCGCGCAACAACATTCGGCGCGGTTTCATCGCGATTGGGCAGGGTCCATTGTCCGTCCTGAAAGATAGGCAGCCCGCGCGGGTGCAAGTCGAGCGAACTCGTAAATTGCTCGACAAACGAAGCTGCGCTGGTGATCGCCCGCGCCGCGGCTTCCTCGAGCAGGATGAGGGCCTCACAGGATGCTTCTGCCAGATCGGTCGGCAGTTCACTAACGAAGCAGATCGGATCATCGCCGGCGCTGTCGCCACGCTCCCACCGCGCCTGCACGGCATACGGCAGCCGGCCCGACCAGACCAGGTGATGCAATGTCAGCGTCCAGTAGTCGGCCAAGTACAGGTCCG
This sequence comes from Phycisphaerae bacterium, assembly GCA_037189665.1. Taxonomy (GTDB): domain Bacteria; phylum Planctomycetota; class Phycisphaerae; order Tepidisphaerales; family Tepidisphaeraceae; genus BPJO01. Next base: position 18,409 of record JBBCIV010000235.1, read on the forward strand.
AAGCGTTGCCGATCGACTCGTGCATCGTGCCCGGCAGCAGGTCCGCCCAAGCGGCAATCGGCTGATGCGCCAGAACACGGGCCACGCTCGCGGCGATCTCGCGGAAGCGGGCCACGTCGTTTCGATGCCCACGCTTCCAGCGATAGGCGTCCTGCCGGACACCCCAGGCCGACGGGATGATCCGCGTGTGCGGTCTGGCCGCGCGGCTCAGTTCTGGTGACACGATGGTCAGCGTGTGCCGCAACGAGTGACCGATCTGGCGGAACGCCTGCATGACCTGCGGCGGAATCAGTCGCGGCGAGTTGAACGAATGCGGCAGGTTGAACGAAGCCGCTTTGGCAGTCAGCGGCAGGAATGGACTGGCAACGGACATTTCTTCCTCGGACAATGCATAACCCCTTTTCTCGTCCGTGACGCATTACTGCGGCCCGTCCTTGGCCGCAATACCCGCACGATATACTAACAAATAAGAGGGCGTTTCAGTGATTGTTCGGTGATGTCGAGTCCGAATTTGTCCACATAAATGTCAAGTTGGGCGTAATTTGCAGTCGAAGTCACGCGCAGTTTATGCATCAGGTCGCACAGCATGCCTTGAGCTTTGTTTTCCGACCGGTCGCTGTGGCCGGCGAGGAGAAGCAAGGCGCATGGATGAATGGATGGATCGACTGCCGGCCGATCGCTGCACGGCGATGGCGGCGACGGTGCAGGAGGCGTGCGAGGTCGCCGGCGACCGGTTCGGCCTAGGCCGAACGGATCGCGATGACCTGGAACAGGAAGTGTGGCTGGCGCTGTTGACACACTGGCGCGAGCCGGACCAATGGGCTCGCCCGCCGATCGACGTGCCGGTGCTGGCGCGTCGGATCGGGCGCGTGCTGGCGGCGGGCCGGTTCGGTGGCGGGCTGCGCGACGTGTACGGGATCGCAGCGCAATCTGTACACCTGCGCGCCGCCGATCTGCGCATCGACCTTGCCGACCTTCTGACGCGACTTTCACCGGATGACGAGCGGTTCTGCCGCCAGTGGATGGCCGAGAGTCTTTCCGCTGCGCATCCGCCGTTTCCCCGTCTTTCGCTCTTCGACACGGCGCACCTGCTGGCGCTGCGGCCGCACTTCGAGGCCGCGGGACTGCGCGTCTACCTCTGATTCACTAACCCTTTTCACAGGAGCGTTTCATATGAATCTCATCGACCAGATCGAATCGGGCCGGGCCGTCCGGCCGCGCCGCGTGCTGTTGTACGGCGCACGTGGCATCGGTCTTTCGACCTTCGCCGCGGCGCTGCCGTCGCCGATCTTCGTGACCTGCGATGACAGCGTCGCGCATCTCGACGTTCCGCGTTTCCCCGTCGCCCGGCGTTTCGGCGACGTGATGCGGGCAATTCAGGAACTGTATGTGCAGCCGCACGACTACCGTGTCGTCGTTCTCGACCCGCTCGACGTACTGGAACAACGCGTGCTCGATGAACTCTGCCGCGAGCGCGGCATCGAGCAGGCCGATGACCTGCTGTTTGCCAAGGGCTACGCGTTGGCCCTGTCGGTCTGGCGTCAACTGCTCACGCAACTCGATCACCTGCGCAACGACATCGGCCTGCATTGCGTGCTGGTGGCCCGCGCGCAGGCCGAGCGGCACGGCCAGATCGTTCCCGGCGGCGTGGCGGTGGTCGAACGACAGGTTCCGGCGCTGGATCGCCAGGCGTCGGCGCTGGTGCAGAACTGGTGCGATGAAGTGCTGTTTGCCGCGCCTCCCGACCGTTCCATTCCAGCGGACGGCGGTTCATCGGTTGTACGCGTCCTTCATACGCAGCCGGGCACGGCGCATGTCGCCAAGAACCGCCTGGGCCTCCCGCCGCAGTTGCCGTTTCAGGCGTCGGCGCTGGCGCCGTTCCTCGCGCTGCCGAGCGATTCGCGGGCGGCCGAACCGCCCGCCAAGCCGAAGCGAGGCCGCAAGTGATCGCCGTCAACGCTTTCCGCACGATGCGCGACCTCACCTGGACGCGCCTGTCCACCGGCATTGCGGACGACCGACTGCACGTTCGCCTGCGCTTCGGCCGGCCGGCGTGCGTGTGGCAAGTCGACGGCATCACGCATCACTGGTTCACGCCGGGCGTGATGTTCGCGGTGACGTGGTGGGCGCGTCACTCGCCGCGTCGCCAGTACGCCGCGTTCGCGGTCGTCGAGACGCTGCGCGTCGGGGACGCCGGCCATCGCCTGCCCTGCATCCGTCCGGCGGTGCGCGTGCACCTGTTCGTGAACGCGCGGTGCGTCGGCAAGGACCGGCGCGCGGTCGATCGCGCCGAAGAACTGGTCGCGCAGATCGAAAAAGCCGGCCTCGACCCGTGCGTTGTCGCGCCGGCGTACTTCCGCGCCGCCGGCCAGTCACTGCGCGTCGGCCGCACGCCGCGCCGGCTGGAGGGACTGTCCACCCATTGGTTGAACAGGAGCGTGTCCCATGAAGCGTAATCCTCGCATCTTCCGAACGACGGCCGGCGTGATCCTGGCGCTGGCGGTGTCGGTCTTCGTGCTTGCCGAGAAGCCGAAGCTGCTGCTCTACAACCGCACGCCCAGCGTGCCGGTTGGCTGGTACCTCTACGCGGGCCGGACGCCGGCGCGGGGCGCCTTGATCGCGTTCGAGTTGCCGCGCACGCCTATGTACGAGCCCGTGGCGAATCGACCCACGTTCGCCTGCTCAAGCCGGTGATCGCCGTCGGCGGGGATCGTGTTTCCACGCTCGACGGCGAACTGCGCGTCAACGGCGTGTCCTTCGGCCCGATCCCCGTCACCGATTCAGCCGGCCGACCGCTCCCGCGTTGGCAGGCCGACCGCGTGCTGTCGGCCGGTGAACTGCTCGTCGGCTCGACGACGGAGCACAGCTTCGACAGCCGATTCTTCGGCCCGATCCACGCCGGCCAAGTGCTGGGCGTGTACCGGCCGCTGGCGATCGGCTCGACCGACAAGACGCCGGCCGAACCGACGCCGCATCGCATCCCGATCCTCCGTGACATGACCTCTTCGCGTTCATGTCACGGTGGAAAAGGCTCAATCGATGGAATGCGGGAATCTCAAGGAGAAGAAGCATGAAGATCAGAGGGCAAGATAAAAAGCGGCTCACAACCGCGTGTGGAAGTGGAGGAGAGACAGGCACTTATGGCTAATGCCCCCGTGTCGGTCTTGCAGCCCGTTTCCGTAAGTTCAGTTCAATCCAGTGTTTGTGATTCATAGTCCGCATCGGAGGCCCATTTTATGCGATGATCCACGACCAGTCGGCTCGACACGATCAGAGAGGTGGAAGACGAGCTGCGCATCCGCGCCAGCGGCAATACGAAAGCGCCGGCAACCGGACGGTCCTGGGAGTTCCGTGGCCTGCGCGGCAGCGTGACTGCATCCCTGCGCCGCCTTGGCAAACGCAGCCCCCACGGCCGACGCACCGATGGCGGGCGCTCCCAGCGCGTCATCGTGAAGGCGTCGTTCACCGTGCATAAGAACAGCCGGGGCCGCGGCGCGCTGGCGGCGCACGTGCGTTACCTCGGCCGCGATTCGGCATCGCTCGACGGTCAGCCGGGCCACTTCTACAACGCCGAACGGGACGGCGTTGATGCCCGCGTAACGCGCGGATCCGCCGCGTCTGGAGTTCGCTGGCGTGAAGCGTCTTTTTTTCAGCGGCAGCCGCAACGCCTTAAGCGTCCGGCACAAGGTGGGCACGCTCACGGCGACACCCGCTTCCTCAACCAGACACCGGCACAGTTCCATAGCGTCATCTCGTCCACCTGCGATGCCTCCGCCGCCGATCTTGTCCCAATCACTTCTTCAGATTCAACACCCCATTGATCACAAATTTCCGGCTGGTTTGCACGGAGAAGCCGAAGATGCCCCAGTGGTTGGCGCCGGCGAGGCCGGCGGTCAGGTTGGATTCGGTGCGGAAGATGGCGGGACGGCCGTTGAGGTCGGCGGCGCGGAGGGCGGGGAGTCGGCCGTCGCCGAAGGTGCGGAAGGTGGGCTTGGTAACATCATATCCCGTGCCGCGGGCGGTTTTGCCGGTCATGACGGGGTGGTCGAGGAGGGGCTTGAAGTCACCGTGCTGAAGGCCTAGGTCGAAGATGAGTTGGCTGCCGGCGTCGACCGCGCCGGGCGATCCGCCAGCCGAATCGAGCCAGAGCGTTCCGCCGGCATCGAGCCACTTTCTCAACGCCGCGATCTGGCCTGCGGAAAGCTTGGCCTTGTCGGTCATGGTGAGGAACGCGATTCGGTGCTCGGACTTCAGCGCGTCGGGGCTGAGCGTTTCGACGCGAAGATCAGTGTCGTGCTTGTTGGCGAGGATCGCGCCGAGCTGCTGCAGGCCGGCGGGTTCGGGGTCAAAGTCGCCGTCGTAGCGGATTCGCACGGCCTGCACGGGGTTTTTGGGGGATTGGTTGGTGCGATGCACGAAGTTGGACGCGATGCGCGGCCGTCTGGTGTCGCGGCCGGTGGCAAACAGGTAGATGTTTGTCATCAGGCGGAAGGCGTCGCGGCGATTTTTGTCGTTCGCCTGCAAGTCGCGGCCGATATCTTTTTCGATGATCACGACCAGCGGGCGAACGCCGTTATCGACAACGCTGATGGACGTATTTTCAGTGACGCGTTCATTGAGGTTGTAGAACGGGTGCTTGGCATCGATCGCGCGCGGCTCGCGCGTGGGATATAGTTCGGTAGCGAGGGCGCGCATGCTCTTGAGCGCGGTGGCGACGTTATTTCCCTCGGGCGCGCAGATAAGCGTACCACCGGCGTCGATGTACTCGCGCAGGCGCGCCACTTGCGCGTCGGTGAGCTTGAAGGCCTGATCGGTCGCAAGGTAAAGCGTAGCGCTCTCGGCGAGTTCGTACGCCGGCTGATCAAGATCAGCGATCTGCCAGTTCGTGGGAACTTCAACGATGTTGGAAATGTCCTCAGTGAGATTGCTCAGATCGTTTGGCCGATGGTTCCATGCGGGGCCGCGGCTCTTGGCAAGGGTGGTATCGGCGGGGATTTCTGGCTCGAACCGCACTTTGCAGTAGGCCAGCGGCCCGCGGGCCCGGTAGAGGTAAAGTAATGCGAAGGACGTCGAAATCCCCTGTCCTTTGGGGCCTTTCCAGGTTCCATCAGCGGCTTGTTCCTCCAGAAGACGGGCTGTGCCTTCGCGGAACCAGTCGATCCTATTGAACGTACGATAGCCGGTTGCTTGGCCGACGTTCTGGATGGTCCAAAGATAGTAGTAGAGATCGGAGTCGCCGCCAAGTTCGTTGAGACTGAAGTTGCGGTCAAGCCAGTTGAGGCCTGCGACGAATTCCGGCGTGGCATTGTTGCCGACGTTGACCCGCTTGGGTCCAAGGAGGATGCGTTCGGTGATGCTGAGTGACAGCAACCCGCCGGCGGTCATAGGGCCAGAGACTTGGTTGGCGAAGTCGTTGGGGTTGTCGCCCGCCTTGAGCGACTTATGGCTTCTCACTGCCCAGCCGCCGCCGTCACCTTTTACTTTTTCGGGGAACTGGGACTGGCGCCAGTGGGCGTCGATTTTCTGCCAGACCTTGTCGGGGATTTCGTATCCGCTGATGCGCGCGCCATCAAGCCCGAGCGTGGCATAGGCGGTGCTGGCGTTGTCGCCAAAGCCGGCAAGCGGGCTGCCGCTGGTGTACGAGCCCTTGAAGCCCCCTTGCTCGGCCATGGAAGAGATGAGCCAGTCTGCGTCTCGCCGGATCCATGGGAGCCAGCGTGGGTCGCTCATGGAGGCGATGGCACGGAGTCGCATCGAGCGGTCATAGGTGTCGGCGCTTTCAAAGCAGGCGATCCAGCCGATGCGTTTCTGCATCCACGGCGAGTGCCTCGACTCGCCGCTGGAAAGCATCGCCCACGACGCCAGCGCCTGGTGGCCGGGCAGCAAGAGCGACGAACGGGCCGATTCATTGGCATGACGCTGGCGATAGCTATGAAGTCCCAGATCGGTGTCCGGCGGGCGGAGGTCATCCAGTGCGGAAAGGGCACGTTCGATCGCGTTGTCGATCGTCGCCAAGTCGAGGCTGGCGGCAGTAATCTTGTTTTTCGGAATCGGCTTGGCGGCGACCTTCGGCCGTTCCATGTCTTCGGCGGCAGGATGAGCAGGGACGTGGCCGGTCTCCATCGCGGTAATGATCGTGAACGCGCGCTCGCTCAGGCTGCTCTTGCGCGCACCCCGTTCTTTTGGCGCGCTATCGCCCGCAACGACCACTCGTTTCAATGTGGTGGCGGCGGTTTTCAGGGCGGATTTATCATACTCCGCCAGCCAGCCATCGAAGTACGCGGCATTAAGAAACGAAAGGTAGTCAGACGCCTGCTGCCGGTCGGTGGTCATGTTCCGGGCGACGTACCCGATCGCCGCCTCAAGCATGCGGGGCTCGCCGGATCGCACCATGCAGTAGATGGCGTCGCCACGGATTTGCCGGAGCATCCACGGCGTCCAGCCGATGCGCTCATTCCACTGTTGCGCCTCGCGATCGACTATCCCCTTGAACGACTTCCGCAACTCCTGCGCCTGCGCCCATTTCGCCTCGGCGACCTTGCGATTGGCGTCGTCCATGTACTCAAACGACTCGGGCGGCCCGATCCGCTTCTGGAACGGCGGGAAGCCGGTTGTGACTCGACACTCCTCGATCAGCTGTCGGTACTTCCGCGCCAATTCCGGCGGTTCGTAGGTCGTGTGTTCGCGGGCTTCAAAGCCTGTGTCCGGCGGAAGCGAGTCGTGAAACTTCTGGAACGGCCCACCCGGCAGCGGTTTGCCTTTGTCCTGGAGAATGACGTTGAGCAAATGGAAACGGATATAGGTGTCGCGGATCGGATCGTCGGTAAACGGCTGCGACAACCGCGCCGCAACCTTTGCTGCGGAATCGGGCTCAAGCTGCGCGAGCAGCGAGTGCGGCCGTCGAGGCTGGAACCCCTTGGCGTCGGTCGCGAACGATTCGGTTTCTGTTACCAAGCGATTGACGAGTTCGTCAACGCTAATCTTGCTGTCTGCGTCCTGGCTCAATGCTGCCGACGCAAGTAACAACCCGGCCAAAACCGCCAACTTCACATCTTCGGATTCCATCATTTCTCCGCAGCGCCGATTCCATTACCGATTTCCAACAGACGACCACTTTGTTTCCGCTCGGTGATGCCGTTACCTGCACGATGGATCGGAAACTCGTCCGCCTGCAGTTCATCATCGCGACAGCAGTGATGCGGCCGGCGCGTCCATGAACATCTCGCACGCCGGGTGTCGCTGCAGAATGGATGCGGGTATCGCCGGCGTGACCGGCCCTGTCAGTGAGTCGCGAACGGCGATGGCTTTGCGCTCATCCGGAACCGTGCAGATGATCGCATCACTTTTCATGATTTGACGCACGGACATGCTGATGGCGTGAGTGGGCACGTCGTTGAGGGTGGCAAACCATCCCTCGCCCATCTGCTGACGTCGGCACGCTTCATCCAATTGAACGACGAGATACGGGTCATCGGTCTCGAAATCAGCCGGCGGGTCGTTAAACGCCAGATGTCCGTTCTCGCCGATGCCGACAAACGCCACGTCGATCGGTGATTGTCGAATCGCCTCGCCCGCGGCACGACACACTGCAAGCGGGTCCCGCTCACCATCCAGGTAGTGAAATGCCTTCAGCGGCAACGGCAGCAAGCGGTGAAAACGCTCCCACAAATACGCGCGGAAGCTGGCGGGATGGTCGATACCGATCCCCACGTATTCATCGAGGTGGAAGCCTGTGACGCGATCCCAGCGAATACCAGGCTGTTTGACGAGGGCCGCCAGCATGTCGAACTGGCTCGCTCCGGTCGCGACAATGACGTTGGCGTGGCCGCGCGCTTCGATCGCCTGGCGAATGAACGCTGCGCCGGTTTCAGCGGCACGGAGGCCCACGCTGGCTTTATCATCGAGTATGCTCGTTTTCATCTTGCAGTTGCCTTGGTGAGGGGTTCTTTTGTTTCAAGCTGATTCACGGATGACCAGCGATGGTTTGATGATTCGGGCCGGTTGGGAGCCGGGAACATCGGCGATTGCGGCGTCGATCACGGCGGCGGCGAAGCCGGCGTAGTTTTGATCGATCGTGGTGAGCGACGGGTCCGATAGCTCGGCCGCATCGATGTTGTCGAAGCCCACCACGGCAATGTCTTCAGGCACGCGACACTGCCTCCGGCGCATCGAGCGAAGAAGCTCGATCGCCCAGACGTCATTGCTCGCGATGACCGCGTCGGCGTTTCGGCTCAGCACGTAGTCAACGGCCTGGTCCGCGATCGGTCTTGGCGGTGGGAATGTGCCGGGGCCCACCCACTCGATGCGCTCTGTTCTGGAGTCGAGCACCTCTGTCAGCCCCTGGCGGTAGCCGCGCAAACGGTCGGCCATCAGCGGATCGGTGTCCGGCGATCCACCGATTACCAATGCGATACGCCTGCGGCCTTTCTGAACAAGGTGCGTCACCGCGTCCATCACGCCGGCAACGCGATCCACATCCACGACAGTCCCGCCGGCGACGGGGCTATACGTCTGAAACACCGCGGCCTTGAATCGCCCCAATAGCGCGATGGCGTCATCCTGCGCGGCGGGTGCGGGTTTGTGAAAGCAGATAAGCCGGTCGATCCCGCGAGAAAGAAAGTCTTCCAGGTACGATCGCGTGCTACTCGGATCGCCGTGCAACTGACCGATCAGCAGTCGCTGCCCGCGACGATAAGCCTCGGCTTCGACGGCCGCGAGTCGGCGGAAATTTGCGGTGGTGGAGGATGCGCCGATCAGGACGCCGATCAGCCCGCACTCGCGTCCCCGCAATTGCTGAGCGACGAGGTTCGGCCAGTAATTCACTTCATCTGCGAGCCGACGGATCTTCGCGGCGGTTCGCGCGCTGACGCGCATGGTGGAACTGCCCCCGTTCCGCAGCACCACCGATACCGCCTGTGGCGACACGCCCGCCTTGGCAGCGATATCCGCAAGACGTACTCGTCGGCCCAGCGCATGTCCATCCATGATTCGCACCATATTTTGATTACACGCGTAATTCAAAGAGAAATCGCCTCTCCGAGTCGGCGGATCAATCTTGGGTTAACGCGCACAAAGGAATGATCGAGAGCACGCAATCTTCTTTGCCCTGCGTGTAGGTGATATAAAGCTTTCCATCGAGCTCGATAGCCGATGGATAGGACCACTCGGTGGGCTTACCAACGTAACTCTTGATGTTGCCCCCAAGCGCCCTGATGCCGCCAAAGAGGCGACGGATGGGGTATTGCTGGTGGCGCACCTTGCGAATCCTGGAGAACGTACGGCTCCCGGGCTCCGCGATCGCGATGGTCATCAGCGCGCGCCCGTGTTCGAGGTTGTTGGTCAAAAGATAGTGATGCCCCGTCGATAGCACGCCGGCGTAGGGCTGACTGGGTGCGAGAGGAAAATTACTCAATTGCAGCGGCGCCCAGGTTCGTCCGAAGTCGGTGCTGAAGCTCACCGGCGCCGTTGCGAGTTTGAACGGCCGACAGAATGCGAGCAGGCGGTCGCCCTGATCGATCAAGGTCGTCTCAGGAAAGCGCAGGACCATCCCCTCCGGCCGTGGGATGCACACCAGGTCCCAGCGTGTCCAGTCGTCGCCGTGGCTGACCGCGACCGCCGGCTCGTTCCAGCCCTTTTCGCCGCTCATGATCCAAGTCCCGTTCGCCAGTTGCATGGGAGTGCCAAAGGGAATAAACTCCGGAATGCGCGTCAGGGTCGGCCGCCACTCGTCGCTTGAATCATCGAGCACAAAGACCGTCGTATCGGGTTCCCTGCCGACCCATCGGGTGATGAATCCGAACAGCTTGCCCTCGCGCGTCGCCAAGACCGGATGGTTATAGGAGGCCCCCCCGGCGGTCGGCGGCGCGATCCATGTCTGCGGCGTTTCCCACGTCAGGCCGCCATCGCTCGACGACGTGCCGCGGATGATTTCTTCGGCTTCATTGGACTCGTAGAGGGGATGGTTGGCCCAGCAGATGAACAGCTTCTGCTGATGCCGCGCGATAGCGCATTCGTGCAGGTAGTGAAACTCTCCGCGGAGGCCGCGCTGGACGTTCACGTGCGTCACCATGTCCAGGTCGCGCATCTCCTCGGCCGGCGGAAACGGGACCGACGGATCCCACACGCAAGCCAGCGACCGGCCGGCAGCCAGTTGCGTGGATGTTAACGAGGTGGTGGCAGCACCGTACTCCGCCTGGGGTTTCGGATCAGCTTCGGTGGAAGTCACGGAATGCTCCTCAGGTCGTCAAAACAAATCGCAGTGCGTACAAATCGGCATCCTTCATGTGCAGCCGCAGTCGGATCGTCTTGCCCACCAGCGCCGATACGTCCGGCCCGTCTTTCCATCCGATCTCGCCGTCAAGCCGATTGCCGATGAGCGGGTTGCTCTCCCCCAGCGTATATCCGGGAATGGAACTGCCCTCTTCGTTCTGGATCTCCACACGTATCTCGCCAGCGGCGGAGGTGGAATAGTTCATCCGCAGCCGCGAGCCCTCGAATGTAAACGGCTTGGTAACGACGTCGCCGCCTGCATAGCCGGCGCGAATCGAGCCCATGCCGTCGAGCCGCAGGGTGTATCGCCGCAGATGCGCTGTCGGCTGTGAGTAATCCTGATTCACGTAGAGCGACAGTTCGTCGGATGCCGTCTGAATCATAT
>JBBCIV010000236.1:0-5502 GCA_037189665.1 Phycisphaerae bacterium
CCCCCCCCCACAACCCAGGGCCAACGCGTTTTCATCATCTTCCCAAGTACGCCTCACTCACCTGCTCGTTCGATGACACCTCATCCAGCGTGCCCTCGGCGAGCACCTTGCCGTTGTCGAGCACGGTGACGCGAGAATCGAGCCGGCGGACGAACTCCATGTCGTGCTCGATCACGATGATTGTGTGCGAGCCTTTCAATTCCAAGAGCAACTCGGCCGTCAGCTCGGTTTCCTTGTCGGTGAGGCCGGCGGCAGGCTCGTCGACGAGCAGCAGCTTCGGATCGCCGATGATGAGCTTGCTGATCGCCAGCCACTGACGCTGGCCGTGCGACAGCGACCGCGCCGGCGTGTGCAGGTCGTCGTACAAGCGGACGCGCTTGAGGATCGAGTGAATCTGGTCCACGCGCTCGCTGTTCACCCGGCCGCCCATGTTGTAGAGCATCGTGCCCAGCTTGATCAGGGCGACCGTCGCGACGCCGTTGGCGTTCGTCCGCTTGCGGCGATCGGCCATCCAGCGATCCGTGCCGACCTCCAGCGTGGGATTCGGCAGCGCCAGCAGCATGTTTTCCCAAACCGTGAGCGAGTCGAACACGTTAGGAATCTGAAATTTCCGGCCGATGCCCTTCTGGGCGCGCTTGGTGTCGGTCAGCGAAGAGATATCTTCGCCGGCGAAGAACACCTTGCCGGTCGTCGGGCGGGTGAGGCCGGAGATGACGTCGCACATCGTCGTTTTTCCGGCGCCGTTCGGGCCGACCACCACGCGCAGCTCGTTGTGGCCGATGCCCAGATCATGGATGTCCAGCGCCTTGAAGCCGTCGAACACGCACGTGACATCCTGGAGGAACAGCACGTACCGCTGCGACCACTGCTGGCTGTTGCGCGGGCCCTCAATCTTGTAATTGTATTGATGGATGTCGTTCGCGAAGACGGAAATATCGGCCATGATCAGTGCCCTCCGGTCGCAGGTTCGGCGACTTCAAATCCACGCGCCTTCGCCATCCGGGGCGTGAGCAAATCCTTCAACACGGCCGGAATGCTCATCAGTCCGCCCGGCAAGAGCAGCGGCACGAGGATGAAGAGTCCGCCGAGCACGAACAGCCAGTAGTCGGGCTTCCAGCTGGTTAAGAAGTCGTATACCAGCGTTACGCCGACGGTGCCGAGCACTGCGCCCCACACCGATCCGCGCCCGCCCACCGCCACCCACGCAACGACGAGGATCGATGGCCCCGCCGCCATGTCGCTGGGCGTGATGATTCCCTTCTGGGGGACGTACAGCATCCCGCCAACCGCCCCGAGAACAGCGGCGATGCTGAAGGCGGCGGCTTTATACGCCCACGTCTGATAGCCGACGAAGCGAAGCCGCGTTTCATCGTCGCGAATCGCCAGCAGCACCCGGCCGAATCCGGAACGAACCAGCAGGCGCGTCACCACGACGGCGAGAAACATCGCCACGAATGACGCCACGTACAGCCAGAACCTCGTCTGCTGGAACGGCCCGCCGTCAGGATTGCTGGCGAGCGTATAACCGAGGATGGTCTTGAAGTCCGTCAGCCCGTTCGTGCCGCCAAGCTTCATTTCGTTCTTCTGGAAGACGAGCCAGAACGCGACGGTGATCGCCTGGGTGAGGATCGAGAAATAGACGCCCCGCACGCGGCTGCGGAAGGTCGTTAACCCGATCACCAGCGCCACCAGTCCCGGCAACACCATGCCGAGGAAGACCGCCATCGGGAACGACTTGAAGTACGATAGAAACCACGGTGCCGTGCGGTTGTTGACGTCGCTCATCACGCGCGCCAAGGCGTCGGGAATGCCGTCCGCGGTCTGAGGGCCGTAGTTGACGAGGTACAAGCCCATGCAGTACCCGCCCATCGTGAAAAACAGGAACTGGCACAGGCTGAGCACGCCGATGTAACCCCAGATCAAATCCAGCCCGATGGCGCAGATCGCAAATGCGAAGATGTAGCCAAGTTTGTTAACGAACCCAGGCGTCATGTGGCCGGAAGCGTAGAGCATCGGCACGAAGACCAGTCCGATCAGCAGGAAGATCGCGCCGAGCAGGATGTCGGTCTTGATGCCTATCCCCCCCATGGTGGCGGCGGTCTTGTCCGCCTGGTCCGCCATGCGGCCCTTGTCGGGGAACAGGCCGCCGGGACGACGCTGCATGAACAGGATGACCAGCACCAGCGACGCGACCTGCGCCCACGTGGCATCGAAGATCCGCAGCGGCTTTTCGATCAGCACGATCGGTTCGAGCAACTTTTCGGCGAACCCGATGCCGAGGCCGGAGCAGATGACGCCCGCCAGCTTGCCCACGCCACCCACGACAACGGTGAGGAACGTCTTGACGATGTACCCCGTGCCCATGTCCGGCGTGGGGTTGGCGGTCAGCACGATGCCATACCCCGCAACGCCTGCCAGGCCCGCGCCGAACGCGAAGGTGAACATGTCGACCAGCCGCGTGTTCACGCCGCACGCCTGCGCCATCTCGCGATTTTGCACGGTGGCGCGGATCATTAAGCCCAGCCGCGTGTAGCGGAACAGCACGATGACCATGAGCACGCAGAAGACGCACAGCGCGATCAGGAACAGCCGGTTATACGGCAGGACGACGTCCTGCATGATCTCGATGCTGCCGGCCGCCCAGCTTGGGCCGCGCATGCCGAGGTTGTCGCCCTTCCAGAGACGCACGGCCTGGATCAACACGTAGCTCACGCCGATCGTCGCCAAAAGTGAATCAAGCGGGCGCTTGTACAGGTGACGGACGATCGTCACTTCCACCAGCAGGCCCACGGCCCCCGCCACGACGAACGACAGCGGAAAAGCGAGCACGTAGTACCAGTCGAAGTACGCGTCAGGAAGCCCTTTGCCGACGAACTCGAACGTCGCCCAGGTGGTGATGGCGCCGATCATCAGCATCTCGCCGTGCGCCATGTTGATCACGCCCATGAGGCCAAACGTGATCGCGAGGCCAAGCGCCAGCAGCACAAGGATGGAGCCGGCGCTGAGGCCGAAAAAGACGTTTTTGATCCAGTCGGTGATGGTGACGTGTCGCTCGATCGTCTTGATCGCGGCCGCCAGTTCGGTGGTCATGGCGGGGTCGGGGTTGCCTGTGTCGCGGAGGTTCTTCAGCAGGGACAGCCCGCGCAGGCTCTGCAATTCCCGCAACTCCGCGACGGCGGCAAGCCGGTCGGCCGCGGTGGCGGCGGGATCGGCGCCGTTGGCGACGATCATCGCGATGCTCTCCCTCGCCTCTCGTTTGACCGCCGGCGTCGGATCTTCTGTTGCGAGCTTTCGCAGTTCCGGCAATGCCGCGATCAACTGCTTGTTGCCGATATCGCGTGCGGCGATCCGGCGGGTCCGCGCGTCGTTGACCTTCAGGCCCAGCACCAACAGCGAGTTGGCGATCTGCCGCTGCACCGGCCGCGCGACCTCGATGGCGGCGGTTTCCTTGATGGTGCCGTATTCAAGCGTCTCGTTGGGTTCGCCGACGGGTTGGTTCTGCTCGTCCAGTTCGGCGAACAGGCCGTACACGCGCTGGGGTTTGTCCTTCCCATCGTTGTAGACGACAACGAAAGCACCGCCGTAACTGTAAAGCCGGCCGGCGTCGATATGCTTGAAGACATTCAGGACACGCGGATCGCGCAAGCCTTCCATCGCAACCACGGCAGGACCACCCGTGCCGTTTTTGGCGAGCAGCGGCAGCGATTCGCGGATCTGTTTTTCCACCTCATCAATGGTGGCCGCGTCGGCGGGCCGGGTTGCGACGGGAGCGGGGGTTGGAGCGTCTTGGGCCGCGGCAAAGACCGCGGGGAGCACGAACACAAGCAGCAAAAACAGTTTCATGCAAAGGGAGATCCGCATCCTGCTCACCGTTCCTCGATCGCGGCGCCGCACTCGCTTCCGCCGGCGCGTGTGACTGGGCGAGTTCATCCTGTAAAAACCGGCTCACGGCGTTAGCCGTGAGCCGGCCGAATCGCGCTGTCTCACTTCAATGGAGGCGGTCTTTCCTCCACGGAAACGAAAGTCGCGCGGATTACTTCTTCGGGCCGCCCGTTGGGGCAGGCGGGGTCTGGCCTTCCCAGAGCAGCTTGCTGTACGAATCCGGCTCAACGAGGCCGTCGCTCTTCCAGACGATCTTGAACTGGCCGTCCTTCAGGATTTCGCCGATGTAGACCGGCTTGAAGGTGTGCTGGTTGGTCGGGTGCATCTTCTTCTTGCCGCCCGGAGCGTCGAACTCGAGGCCGTAGACGGCCTGACGCACCGCGTCGACATCGAACGTGCCGGCCTTCTCGGCGGCGGCCTTCCAGACGTAGACGCCGTAGTAGGCGGCTTCGATCGGGTCGTCGGTCACGCGGTCCTTGCCGCCGGGCAGGTTGTTCTTGGCGCAGAACGCCTTGAAGGCTTCCACGAACTTCGCGTTCTCCGGGGTATCGATCGACTGGAAGTAGTTCCACGCCGCGAGGTGGCCGGCCAGCTTGCTGGTGTCCATCGCGCGGAGTTCGTCTTCAGCGACGCTGAAGGCGATGATCGGGCAATCCTTGGCGGTCAGGCCCTGGTTGGCGAACTCGGTGTAGAACGGGACGTTCGAGTCGCCGTTGATGGTCGAGAGCACGACCGCGTCGCCCGAGGCGCTGAACGCCTTGAGCTTGTTGACGATCGTCTGGTAGTCCTTGTGGCCGAACGGAGTGTACTCCTCCATGATGTTGGCTTCCGGAACGCCGTTCTTCAGCAGGAACGCCTTCAGCACCTTGTTGGCGGTGCGGGGGAAGACGTAGTCGGTGCCGAGCAGGTAGAACTTCTTGGCGCCCAGTTCCTTGATCGCGTAATCGGCGGCGGGCACCAGCTGCTGGTTCGGGCTGGCGGCGGTGTAAAACACGTTCAGCGACTGCTCCTCGCCTTCGTACTGCACAGGGTAGAACAGCAGCGCGTTGTATTCCTCGAACACCGGAAGACAGCTCTTACGGCTGACCGACGTCCAACAGCCGAACGTGACCGCCACCTTCTTGTCGACGATCAGTTCCTTGGCCTTTTCGGCGAACAAAGGCCAGTTCGACGCCGGATCCACGACTTCCGCCTCGATCACGTAGGACTTGTCGCCAAGCTTTACGCCGCCGGCGGCGTTGATTTCCTCGGCCGCCATCAGGACGACGTCCTTCAGCGATGTTTCCGAGATCGCCATCGTGCCGGACAGCGAGTGCAGCACGCCGATTTTTACTTTTTCCTGGGCCTGCGTCGAGCCGACAAACAGACCGCACGCCGCGACCGCAAGCGCGATCTTTCCGGCCGTGCCTTTGAGCAAATTGCGAAGCATAATCAGACCTCCCGAGGGATGATTGGGTTCCCACAGCGCCGCCCCACGCGGCGCTCAAATTGATTGAAAACTCGTCCGCTTCCCGCAGCGCCGCACGACGCCACGGGTTCATTTTTATTACAATAAACGCACTAACCAGCACAGGCGGCGCCGGTTATCCTGAAATTCAGGGGTTTGTGGGCGTCCGCGTG
>JBBCIV010000237.1:0-3444 GCA_037189665.1 Phycisphaerae bacterium
CCAGGAGCGTGCGGAGGCCGTCGATTGGTTGCTGCAGCACGGCGCTGATCCAAAGGCAAAGAATCGATTCGGCCGAACGGTTTGTGAAGAGATGGCTCACTGGGAAAGCCGTGTCGGACATCCAAATGGATGCCGAGAGAACCTGTCGAAGGTATGCCCATAGTTTACCTATGTTGTCTCCTTCGGATGAGTTTCAGGCTGGTGAGGAAGTCCCTTCGCCGCTGCACGAGGCAGTGCGTCGGGGAGATGTTGTGGAGGTTCGACAGCTTCTCCTATCGCTCCCTGTCCGCCGTGCACGACCGGTCCACGATGCCCCGTCGTCTGCCGCAACGATCGCGGCGTACAACGGGTTTGCGTGTCGTGAGTACGTCACTGGCCATGTTCGCGGGACTGGCTGTTCTGACCGCCACGCCCGCCGTTGCGGCGCCGTTCACCAACGGCAGTTTCGAGTCGCCGGCGGTCGCGACCTTCCAGTCCTTGACCGCCGCCAACGCGCCGGCCGGGTGGCCCGTCCCGTCGGACCCGCGCGGCTTCACATGGAACGCGCCGGCGATGTGGTCGCGCGGCTATCCCGACATGCGTGCCAGTGACGGGGGACAGTTCGTCAGTCTCCAGTATACCGAACGGCTCGGCACCCTCAGTCAGACCTTCGACACGCAGCCCGGCCGGACCTACCGGGTCGAGTTCGACCTGTCGGCCATGACCCAGGTCGTCGAAGGCGTGAACCTGCCCCAGACGTTTACGCTCACCGCGACGGCGCCGGGCGTGTCGCAGGACTTCAGCATCACGACGCTGGGGCTCCTTTTCGGCGGGTCGAATCAGGCGGGCACCGACCCGTGGATACGTCACGGGTTCGACTTCGTCGCCGACGGCATGTCGTCCACGCTGACGTTCCTCAACCGCACGAATTACGGCGATGCGTCGTTACTGTTCGGCACGAGCCTGGCGTCGGGATGGTATCGAAGGTCGAGTCGGTCAACGCGGTGGAAGCGTGGCTTGGCAGCCTGCCCGGTCATGCTTACGCCGACGTGCGTCGGCCGGTGATCGGCTCGCTCAACCTGTGCGATCTCATTCCGCTCGCCAGCGCGTGGGCGGGTCCGCCGCGGCGTGAACATCTCGACGGTCCGGCGGTCATCCAGGCGCGGACGCAAGGCGCATCCCCGTTCCGCCTCTGCCTGCACCAGGGAGACGTCGGCCGTGGCCCGACCGGCGCGGGCAAGAGCACGCTATTAAACCTGCTGGCGGCGCAGTGGCGACGATATCCCGACGCGCAGGTCTACTTCTTCGACAAGGGCGGAAGCTGCAAGGTGCTCACGCACGCCGTGGGCGGCGACTACTACGACCTCGGAGCGGACAATGATGGTCTGAGCTTCCAACCGCTCGGCCGGGTGAAGGACGAAGCCGAGCGCGTCTGGGCGCAGGGTTGGCTGCTCGACATCCTCCAGCGCGAAGGGATTGACGCCGCGCCACAATTGAAGGAGGAGGTCTGGCGCGTGCTGGAACTGCTCGGCCGGGCTACGACCCGGCCGACCGCACGCTCGGCAGCTTCGTCAATCTCATCCAGGGCCAGGCCGCCAAGGAGGCGTTGCGGCGTTACACGCTGGCTGGCCCGTACGGCCGGTTGCTCGACGCCCACGCCGACAACCTGCACGCGGATATGTGGCAGTCCTCCTTCAACGAGCCAATCGCGACGAATGCCTCAACGACGCGACGCGAACGCGGTTCGGATGGGCGCGAGGTCGTATTCGGTGAGCGCGTCGCGTGAGGCCCGGCGGCGCAGTTCCTGGTTCCGCTCGTGCTCGGCCGCCTCCTCGGCCGCCTGCGAGGCCGCCGCGCGTTGGACGGCCAGCGTCGCCGCCTGTTGTTCGCGGAGCTGCGCGCTGAGCGTGACGAGCATCTCGTTCGTCACCTGCACGGCCGCCTTTTCGCCGGGGGCGGATTCGCTGGCGGCGGCGAGGTCGGCCATCCGCTGCTCCGTCCCGGCCATCGCCTCCACCGACGCGTTCTGCACCTGCATCGCCTTGGCCGCGTCGTCGCGTTTCTGCGCGTTCTACTGGTCGGGGTAGACCGCGATCTGTTCGGTGGACTGCCCGCTCCAATCACCGGTGTCGGGATAGGTCGTGCGGAACTGCTCCAGCAAGGCGCGGCAGTCGAATCCGGTCTCGAAGCCGATCGGGCCGGGGACTTGGCCGGCGCTGGGGCAGTAACGGCGCAGCGCGTTCTCGATCCGCCGCATGGAGGCGGTGGCCTCGCGGTAGTTCGAGAAGTCGAGGTTTTGCAGCATCCGGGCCTGCTGCTCGATCATCCGCACCTGGTTCTCGATCTGCTGGATCTGGTTGGCGATCTCCTCGGCCTGTTTGAGGAGTTGCTGCGTGTTCAAGGCCGCGTTGACGGCGTCCGTCACCGGCCACGCGGCGGACGCAGATGACGAAACGCCTGCCGCGACGGTCACAGCGGCGATCAGGGACAGCTTGGTCTTTCGGAAGGCCAATAAGGTTCTCCTGTCGGATAAATGAGTCATTGGGGACGAACCGACGCACGTGGCGTCACGGTGATGCCAGCGATTGCGCCGCGTCGGCCCATCCCTTGTGTCGTAAAAACTGTTCGGCGAACGCCTCGCGCGGGTGGTCGCGCAAAAGGCGATCGGCCAGCGCGCGGTCGGCATGGGCGCTGGAGCCGCACAGGGCCAGCGCCAGCAGGCCGAGTGACAATTCAAACAGCCGGTTCCCCTCGCGGCTCTGGTAGTAGTATTCCCGCTTAGGCGTCGCGGCCGAGAGCAACCGAAGCTGCTGCTCGTTCAAGCCGAACGCCTCATAGACGATCCGCACGTTCGGCTCCAGCGCCCGCGGGTTGGGTAAAAACAACCGCGTCGGGCAGTTCTCGATCAGCGCCGGCGCGATGGCGCTGGCCTGAACGTCGGCCAGGCTCTGCGTGGCGAAGACGACGGCGACGTTGCGCTTGCGCAAGACCTTCAGCCACTCGTTGATCTTGGTGGCGAAAATCCCGTCGGCGAGGAAGACCCACGCCTCATCCAGCACCAGCAGCGTCGGGCGCCCGTCGGTGCCCTCACCCGCGAAGCGGTCCTCCAGCCGATGAAACAGGTAGGTCAGCACTGGCACCATCGCCGCGGGCTGGCGCATGAGCTGTTCGGTCTCGAACGCCTGACGATGGACGAAGGCGACGTGCTCAACGACGTCTTGCAGCGGACGCTTGACTTCGTCGACCGCGGCTTCGGACTGATCCAGGGCGACGTCTACTGGCTGTTCGGCGCGCTGCTGGTCATCAACCTGACGCTGGCCGGGCTGACGTGGGCGACCAGCGACGACGATGTCTTGATCGCGCTCGCCCGGCGGGTGATCTACCTCGGCTTCTTCGCGTGGCTCGTGCTCAACTGGCCGGCGCTGGTCGACACGGTCGGCGACTCGTTCGTCCGCCTCGGCCTCA
>JBBCIV010000238.1:0-12576 GCA_037189665.1 Phycisphaerae bacterium
GCGTCGACCAGCTTCTTGAACTGGTCTTCGCCGTGGTAGACGCCGCAGATGGCGCCGCCGGAGCCGGCGAACTTGGCGCTGGCGCCGGCGGCGCGGGCGACGTCGATCATGCGCTGGTTCTCGGGGGCGATCTGCATGATCGTTTTGCGGATCTCGAAGTTTTCGTTGGTCACCTTGTGCAGTTCGTCCCAGTCGCCCTTGAGCACCGCGGCCCGGCCGCGATCGGTGAGGTCGCGGTACTTCTGCATCGCGCCGACGACCGTCGGATCGCCTTTTTCGAACAACTGCTTCAGGTTGCGGTGGGTGATGTCGCTCACCTCCGCCCGGTCGGCATCGAATGCCACGTACAACGGCGGGGCGGGGTTGGGCTTCAGCTCTTCGTATTCGCCGTAGCCGCGGGCGTCCATGAGCTTCTTGTCGAAGTCCATGAACACCATGCCCTCGTACACTTGAATAACGCGATCCTGAAGGCCGGCGGTAATGCCGAGCTCGTCTTTTTCAGAACTCAGCACGACAGACGGGAAGACGGCTTTCGGAATTTCCACCTCGTACCACTTCGACAGCGCCCGCATCGTCGCGACGATGATGCTGCTCGATCCGCTCAGGCCGACGAGGCGGGGGATGTTTGTCTCAAACTGAAGGGTGAAGTTGCGGTCGTGCAGTTTGAGGTTGTTCTGCCTGGCGTAGTCGTGAAATTTCTTCACCGCCGCCTTCATGAGGCGCTGGCCGCCGTAGTAGCCGAAGAGCTTCTGGTCGCGGAGGAAGTGCGACACCGTGTCGTACTTCGCGAAATCGCCGCTGGTGGGCAGGATTTCGAAGTGGGGCGATTCCCACAACTTCACTGTGGCAGCGAAGTTACGAATGATGAACGAAATCGTCTTTCCAAAGTATCCGTCCGAGGGGTTGCCGACGAGCCCGGCGCGGGCGTGGGCGTGAGCGGTGATTATCATGAGATAGGGGACAATCCGGTGATTTGCCTTGGGTGTCAAGTGTGAGCCCCTCGCCTGCGGTAGGGCGGATGAGGGATGTCACCACGTCAAAAATAGGTTGCATTCCTACCGCACGCTTGATTTGCTATCCACATCATGTCGGAG
Organism: Phycisphaerae bacterium; assembly: GCA_037189665.1. Classification (GTDB taxonomy): domain Bacteria; phylum Planctomycetota; class Phycisphaerae; order Tepidisphaerales; family Tepidisphaeraceae; genus BPJO01. The sequence goes on from JBBCIV010000238.1 coordinate 1,095, forward strand.
ACGCCGGTGGCCAAATCCGAGGGGATAGTCGGGGTTAAACCCGCCGACAAGAAGAAAAAGCCCAGGCACCTTCCCCCTTTCCATGTCGTACTGCTGGACGATAACGATCATAGCTACGAATACGTGATGGAAATGCTGAAGTCGATCTTCGGCTACGACGAACCCAAGACGTTTACCATGGCCAAAGAGGTCGACAGCAAGGGCCGCGTGATCGTCTTTACCACGCACAAGGAACTGGCCGAGCTAAAACGCGATCAAATCCACGCTTACGGCACCGACTGGCGCGTCGCCACCTGCCAGGGGTCCATGTCGGCGATCGTCGAACCGGCGGCGGACTAGAAGAAATGATGAATGCGGAATGATGAGTGGTGAATGATCGATGCGGTGAGCAATGTTTTCACCACTCATCATTTCGCATTCACCATTCTATGTCCGTCCTCTTACCCGCGCGGCGGCTCGATGCGGATGATTTGCGTGTTGCCTTGTCTCAGCACTTCCAGCACCACGGGTTCGTTCGGGCGGTCCTTGCGGAAGGCTTTGTAGGTGTCCTCGAACTGCTTCACGCTTTCCACCGGCGTTTGGTTGACCTGCGTGACGAAATCGTTCAGTTGCATCTCGGCCGCCTGCGCGGCGCTTTGGGGGCGGATGAACGTGACCGCCACGCCCTTGCTGTCGCGGGGCAGCTTGCGGACGTAGGTGTCCTCGAACACGGCGTCGCGCGTCGTGAAGCCCAGGTCTTCGGCGTAGAAGCGGGCGGCCTTATTGGCCTGGGCGGGGCGTTCGTCGAGGGTGATCTCGACGTTTTTCGGTTCGGCGCCCTTCTCGGTGATGACGCCGAGCGTCACCTTGTCGCCAACGTTCTTCTGGCTGAGCCTGCGAGTGAGGATCTGGGGAGCTTCTTCCGGCAGGTCGCCACGTTCGAGCGGTTTGCCTTCCAGGCTGATGATGATGTGGCCTTTCTTCAGGCCCGCCCGCTCGGCGCTGAAGCCGGGAATGACGTCGCCCACCTGGATCGCCACCTGTCCTGCAAGGCCGTAGAACTCCGCCACGTTCTTGCTTAAGCCGGTTAATTGTGAGATGCCCATGAACGGTATCTTGATCGGCTCGCCCGCCTTCGGAGCGGCCGCCAGAGAGGGGATGAAGTCGCGGGCGGGTGTGTAAAGCCGTGCGGGGTTTTCGACGGTGGCGTAGGGGGCGCGCGGGTCGTTCAGCAGAACCGTTCGCTCGGGCTGGGAATTGACGAAGCCGATCGCCTCGCCCTTATCGTTGAACACCGGCGATCCGATCACGCTCAGCCCGCCGCCGGCGACGAGCGCCTGCGGCACGGGGCCGCGCAGGTTGGCGGCGACGGGGGCGGTGGTGAAATAGACGTTATACCCCGCGATCTTCGGCAACAGTCCCACCGCGTGCACCGATTCGCCGATGTCGGCGGCGACATCGACGAAGGTGATGGGCGTCCACTTGCGGTCGTCGGCCTTGGGTTTGACGTAGCTGACGCCGTACCGCTCGTCGCGGCCGAGGAATTCGGCGTCGATTTCGGTTTCGGGGTCGCCGGGCAGCATCAGTTTGAAATCGGTCATCTGCTCGTCCGGCAGGCCGCGGGGCGTGAGATCCTGGCTGAACATCACCAGCCCGTCTTCGCGAACGACCGTGCCCATGCCTGCGAAATCGCGACGTCCCAATTCGCCCGCGTAGGTGAACTGCACGACCACCAACGACGGCTTGGCCTTCTCCATCAGGTCCGACGGCTTCGTCTGAGCGGCGGCGAACGAGGCGAACAGCAACGGCAGGGCGATGGCGACAGTGTGTTTCATACGGCCGAGGAGTTTATCCGAACTGCGCTTGGGATGCGCATCGGTCATCCTCGCCATATCAAGACGGCGTCTTGCACGGCGATCGAAAAGGACAGCCCCGATCGCGTCCGACCGGGGCATCCTGGGGGAAGGGGACAGCGGTGTTTCGCCCGGCCGTACTCTACCGGGCGGTTGCTTGCGGCAACGCGCTCAGCGGCGTGAGATGACCGACATCGACGCCGGCGATGTCGATCGACGCCGTTTCGACGTCCGCCGGAGGTGCCAGCCGGCGATCGTGGTGAGCACCAGCGTTGCGCCGGCAAGCAGGTTGCGCCAGAACGTCGTGAGCTGGATCGCATCGGTCGGGATCGATGCCAGCGGCAGGGCGTCGGCGACGAACGTTTGGTCGGCGGATTGCGATGCTTTCGTTTCCGCCTCGGGCGCGGGCGTTTCCGTGGGCCGCGAAGTGTTGTTGAACTGGGCGAGCTCGCGCAGACGGCTGGCTTGATCGGCGTTGGCGGCATCGCCTGTGAGCGCGATCGGGATAGACGAGAACGGCTGCGCAACCGCGTGCGAAACCTGCACGGGAATGGTCGCCGGCTTGGCGATGGCCGAGACGACGGGGATCGGCCGATCTGCACGAACGACCGGCTCGGCGCGATTCGTCGTCGTCGTCGTGCCGTCCGCCGGCGTGCTCTGGATGTCGGTCACGTCCTCCAGACGTGACGGATCGATGGTCGTCGCAGCATCGTCGTGTGACGACGACGGCGACCGCTGCGCCTGCCCCGCCGGCAGGGCGTCGCCCAACGCCTGCGCCGTGGGCGGCGGTGATGTAGGTTCGTCGGCGCTCGCGCGTTCCGCCTGCGACGCCATCGCTTGCGGATCAATCCGCGTGACGAGGTTGCTGGGGAACGACCGCGCCATCGACAGCACGATCCCGAACATCTGCACCCGCTCGCTCGCCTGCCCGAGGAATGCCGGCATGTGCGGTAAATCCATCGGCACGCCAGCGGCGAAAAGTTGGCGGTCCTCGAGCGATTCGATCGAAACAGGCTTATCGAGCGGAGTTTTTGGACGGTTGAGCATAAGGGGACTCCTCGGTCCTGGGGCCGGTGACGGCGAGCACAACAAGTTGGTTACAACGCTCTCTTAGTGGGCACTTGGCCAGCGCGGTTTACGCGAAATGGTTTGTCGATCCATCATTTGGCGAATGACACACGCGACATGGACGATCAGTGTGGGTCGGCGGGCTTGGGAGGCGCGACTTCAAAACCGCGTTGTCCGTCTTCCGGATCGCGGGTGGAGATGAGCTTGGTGCCGAGCAGCCGGTCGAGCCAGCCTTGATCGGAATAGGCGTTGAACGCCAGCAATGCGATCCAAGCGACGGGCCATAGCGTGAGCATCCACGCAATGACATTGACGAACGATGGCGGCGCAACACTGCCGGAGAGGAATATCGCGATGATTGACGGGCTAAGTAATCCCCCCCATTTCACGCAAGCGCGAATTGGCAATGCCGCGACGATCGCCCGAGGTGTCCGGACGATGCGAACGCGTCCTGCTCGTTTCCCGACTGATCGTCCGGCGCAGGCTTCCTCAATGAATGGGATGAGGAAGATAAGCAGCGTGAGTTTCTCAAATTCGCCAGGATTGGCCTCGTAACCGAGCGATAGCTGGATGACGACGCCGATGCCGATCAGCGGCAACGTCGCGACGACCGGCAAAAGGATCATGTCGATGACGCCGCCGACGGCGCGATCATTGAATGTGGCCTTGCGCGCATCCGGCCTCTCCCCCCGGACATCACGGACAGGCCTAATACGTCACCTTTAGCACCGCGTCGCGCTGGCCGCGGCCTCGGGTGACCTGGATGAGGACTTGCGATTCCTTCTTCTTCACGCTGGCTTCGAAGACGGCCGTGAATTGCTCGAGGTCGGCGATCTCGACACCGTTGACGAAGCGGATGACGTCGCCAGGTGCGAGGTCGGCCTTGTCGGCGGGGAAGCCGCGGGTCAGGCTGGTGACGACGACGCCGGCGTCATCGTCAAGTTGTTTGCCGTTGGCGTACGCACGGGTGACGTCGCGGATGCTGAGCCCCCAGGCTTTGGCCTCGCGTTCCTCGCCCACCGATGACTCGAGTTTTTCGGCGGTGAGGGCGAAGGCGAGCGGCTTGCCGGCGCGGAGCGCCTCGATCGTCACCTTCGACCCGATCGGCAATCGTGCGATGCGCTGGCGAGCGGGGGCGATCTCCTCGGGGAAGCGGACGTTGGTCGGCTCGCCGTTGATGGAGAGCAGGATGTCCTGCGGCCGAATGCCCGCCTTGGCGGCGGGGGAGCCGCGATCAACGGAGTTCACGAGCACGCCTTTGTTGATGTCGATGTCGTAATACGTCTCCAGGTCCTGCAGCGGCTTGAGATCAATGCCGATGTCGGCCCGCGCGACGCGGCCCTTCTTTTCTGGCGCGGCGGAGCGAAGGATTTCGGTGATCACGGGCTTGGCGACGTCGATCGGGATGGCGAAGTTCAGCGCTTGCCCCGGAATGCCGCGCGTGTTGATGCCGACGATCCTGCCGTCGAGGTCCACCAGTGGCCCGCCGGAGTTGCCGGGGGCGATGGGGGTGTCCATCTGGATCCAGTTGCTGAAATCGCCGCTCTCGTATTCGCCTATTTTCTGGCGGCTGGGATAGAAGGTGCGTTCGGTGTTGGAGACGATGCCGAGCGTCATCGTGCGCGTGAGGCCGAATGGCGTGCCGATGGCGATCACGTCCTGTCCGACTTTCAGCGAGTGGCTGTCGCCAAGTTCGGCGTGCGCGAAGGTGATGTTTCGCTTTTTTACCTCCGCCATGTCGAGTTGGACGACGGCGAGGTCGGTCCAGTGGTCGTCCCCGATGAGCTTGGCGGGGACGCGTTCCTTGTTCCACAACGTGATGTAGATCTCCGCCGCCCGGCCGGCGACGTGGAAATTCGTCAGGATGTGGCCTTGGTCGTCGATGATCACGCCCGAGCCGATCCCGCGGTTCAGGGTGCGTTTGCCGTCGTTGTAAACCTCTTGGGCGACGTCCAGCCGGACAACGGTGGGGAAGACGCGTTTCGTGACGTCCACCACCCGCTGCGGCGTTGCCGACGGATACGGCTCGACCGCCGTTGAGGAATCGACCGTCGTCGACCGACAGCCGGAAAGCAGCAGCAGCGTAATGCCAGCAAGGCGAGCAAAAGAGAGGGGCGTCATCATAAGTTCATCAGCAAAACGTGCCTGAAATTGCAAACCGCAGCGAGGAGGAGTGGCGGATCGCTTCCGAAAAACGCGAAAATCCTAAGATGCCAGATTATTCGGGAATAGCAAGGCCACGATTGTGGTTAGATGGGCGCATAAAAATGTCGCGGGGTGGTGGAGAGGGGGGGACTCCACCGGGGATACCCGCGACAAGTGTTAATATACCTAATCAGATGAGATTGCCAAGAGCAAAGCAAAAAAATCTTGGCGCATGACCCCATCGGCCCCGCATTTGCCTACCACAAACCACAATAAGGGGGAACTATAACGCAAAAACCGGTGCAGTCAACGAATAACACAGTTACAATCTGAGGTGGGTCAATTTGAATTGTATGTTTCAACGGGGACAGGACTTTTGAAAGACACACCTGATCAGGTAGAGTTAAGGCGCTATGGCACGACCACGCTCAACGACCCCGACCCCCGGCGAAATGGAGATTCTTCGCGTCATTTGGCAGAAAGGCCCATCACCTGTGAAAGAGGTGCATGAGGAGCTCCGGAAGGGGCGTCCCGTCGCGCTGACCACCGTTGCCTCCATGATGCAGCTCATGGAGGACAAAGGTCTTCTGAAGCTCGTCGACCAGAACCGGCCGTTCCGCTATGAGGCGGGAATCGATGCTGATGGAGCAAGAGATTCGCTCCTGAAAGACGTTGCGAACCGGGCGTTCAACGGATCTTCTCGCAGTCTCGTCCTTCACCTCTTGTCCAAAAAGCAGTTGCCGAAGGAGAAGCTGGAACAGGTCGAAAAACTGATCGATGAGATCGAGTAATCGACGCTCTCATCGGCCGGCAAAAGCAAGCGATTGAAATTAAACAAAGGCGGGACGCGCGGATGAACGCGCGTCCCGTTCTTTTTTCGAATTCGCAACAAAACCGGAAGCGCGCATGCGCAAAAAGCTGCGCCGGTTTGCCGGACGTTCAACAATGAAATCGCGATATGTCTGCGTGCAACCGTCGTGCGTGCGTGCCTACCTCGAAGATCAGGCCGCGCCGGTCTTGATCATCATCGCCAGGTCGGGCACGTCGGTGTCCATGGGCGTTGGGATGTAGCCGGGCTGACGGCTGCGCTCGACTTCCCGGTCGAACGCGGCGAACACCTCGCGCTCGATCTGGGCGCGGGCGTGGGCGTTGATCGGATGGGCGATGTCCGCGTGCAGCTTCAGGCGGTCGGGCCCGAGGCGGTAACGGAGGTGGCGGTTTTCGTTCAGCCGCGCGCCGCAGTTATTGCAGAAGCGGGCGCGCAAGTGGTTTTTCTCGTGGCACTTGGCGCAGTGGTCGCAGAGTTTGCGGCTGGGCATGGCGATGAAGAGCCCGGCGTCGCCATCGATAATTTTGACATCGCGGATGACCAGCGCGTTGTCGATGGTGAGCGAGCAGAACGCCTTGAGCCGTCCCGAACTGGGCGGGCACAGGTGGATTTTGATTTCCGACAGACGCATATGACACTCCGTTGTCCGAACCCGGATGAGATGTGTTCCCCCTCACCGGGATCTGACAGAAGGCTTCGTGTGTCCGACGCGATTGCCGGAGCGGCGCGAAGCCTGACTACTTTTCACGGCCGGATTGATGTGAAGTCGGCCGCTTACTTCTGAAGATGCGAACTCACTGCGATTGGTACCGTCATCGTACGCACCCCAAGCTCACGGTGGATTAGAAAACCGGCGTCTTCCGCTACTCGCCGCTCATCGTAGAGCGTGAAGAGCGAAGAGCCGCTGCCGGACATTCGGACGGGTCGGGCGACGAGCGTTTCGGCAGTTTGTCTCAGACGGCCCAGATCCGGACTGATGGCAAACGCGGGCGTCTCCAGATCGTTCCGGAGCCTGCGCAACAGCTCCTCCGCCTTGGGGCACTGTTGCGTCCAGCCAATCGCTTCGTTCCAGCCAGGGGAAAAAGGCGTCTGATCGAACTGCCGGTACACCGCCGGGGTGGGCATCGACGTATCCGGCAACATCAGCACTACCCACTTTGCGCGAGGCGGATCGACCCGTGAGACGATCTCGCCCCGCCCCGTGCAGATCGCGCTGGGGCAGATCTGATCGGGACTGACGTTGCTGGGCCCGCCTAAAAAGAAGGGCACGTCGCTGCCGATTCCGGCCGCGAGTTCGGACAACCGTTGTCGTGGAAGATTCAGACCCCAAAGTTCGTTCAGCGCGATCAGCGTGACGGCGGCGTTCGAACTGCCTCCTCCAAGGCCACCACCCGATGGGATGGCCTTGAAAAGCTCGATGCGCGCCCCCAGCCGATTGCCCGCGGCATGGCACGAAGCGGACGTCTCCCCTCCCGAGGTGCGCGTCGCTTCGGCCTGCAGCATGCGGGCCGCCCGAACGACCAGGTTCTGGTCGTCCACGGGCAACGATGGGTCCGAGCAGCTCAAGTCTACCCGACCCGCCGTGTCCAGCGTGAAATCCAACGTGTCAAAGAGCCCGACGGTCACCATCCACGAAACCAGCGGATGGAAACCGTCCATTTGTTTCGGACCGACGCGCAAATGCAGATTGATCTTGGCCGGCGACAAAACGCGCATAACCTTGACCATCGCAGCGCACGTTCAGATGTCAACTCTATTCAAACCACGGTGCAAATCAGGGCGTCAACGATGTGTTGCGGACGCTCTTGCAAACAACTCACGAAACGCTTCTGGATGTGAATCGGAAGCGATATGTCTACTACAGAAATGTACCACAGGCGTTGTCATTCAGTCAACGAAATTGCGTTTTCGAGCCTTGAAAGCGCTCGAATGCCGCAATCGAACCGAGTCTGACGGGCATGGACTACACCGAAACAGGGGCTTTTGATTGCTGTTTGGCGGCGAATTCGATGGCGGCGCGGCTCAGGCCCATGAACAGGGGGCTCGGGTGCAGCGGGCGGCTGGTCATCTCCGGGTGCGCCTGCGTGCCGACGAAGAACGGGTGAACGTCGACCGGCAGTTCCAGCATCTGCATGATCGGCTGGGTCGGGTGCTTGCCGCTGAAGATGAGGCCCTTCTCCTCGAGCTGGGGGATGAACTTCGGATCGACCTCGTAGCGGTGGCGGAATCGCAGGCGGATGCTGGTGGCCTCGTCGTAAAGGCGGCTGACCATCGAGCCGGGCTTCAGTTCCACGTCCTTGCCGCCCAGCCGCATGTTGCCGCCGAGGCCTTCGATCTTCTTTTGCTCGGGCAGGATGTCGATGACCGCCGACGAACACTTCGGCTCGAACTCGGTCGAGTTCGCCTGCGTGATGCCGCAGACGTTGCGCGCGAACTCGATCACCGCCATCTGGAACCCGAGGCAGATGCCCAGGTACGGCAGGTTGTTCTCGCGGGCATACTTGATGCACTCGATCTTACCCTCGGTCCCGCGCGAGCCGAACCCGCCGGGCACGATGATGCCGTGAATGCCCGCCAGTCGCTTGGCGACATTCGATCGGTCGATTTGCGACGTATCGATCCATTGCAGGTTGACGTTCACACCGAGGTGAACCGAGCAATGCTCGCAGGCCTTCAAAATGCTGGCGTAGGCGTCGCGCGTGGCGACGTACTTTCCGGTAACCGCGATGTTGACCGAGTTCTTCGGCGGCTGGATGCGCTCGACGAACCAGTTCCAGCGGGCGCGTTCGCGGTCTTCCTTCGCCTGATCGACGCGGTCGTGCAGGTCCAGCAGCGTCAGCACTTCGCGATCGATGCCGGCGACGCGGAGCGAGTCGGGAACAAGGTAAATGCTGGTCTGGTCGTGCATCGAGAAGACGCGACGCATCGGCACGTTGGCGTACATCGAGATCTTCTGACGGACTTTCTCGTTGACGGGGTTGGTGGCGCGGCAGGCGATGACGTGCGGCTGCACGCCGACTTCCATCAACCGCTTAATGCCTAGCTGCGCGGCCTTGGATTTCTGTTCGCCGAGCGTGCCCGGTTCGAGCACGTAGGTGAGGGCGACGAACATGACGGCGTTCTCGCCTTCTTCGTAGGCGATCTGACGACAGGCTTCGAGGTAGAACGAGTTTTCGTAGTCGCCGACCGTTCCGCCGACCTCGACGAACACCACGTCTGCCTGCGATTTCACCGCCAGTTCGCGAAGCTTCAGTTTAATTTCGCCCACCACGTGCGGGATGACCTGCACGTCGCGGCCGAGGTAGCCGCCTTCGCGTTCCTTCTTTAAAACGGAAGTGAGGATCTGGCCATTGGTTGTGAAGTTGGCGGCGCCGAGATCCTGGTCGAGGATGCGCTCGTAGGTGCCCAGATCCATGTCGGTTTCCATGCCGTCGTCCAGCACGAACACCTCGCCGTGGCGGAAGGGGTTCAGCGTGCCCGAATCGACGTTCAGGTAACCTTCCATCTTGATCGGCGCAACGCGCAAGCCCTTGTCCTGCAGCAGCTTGGCGAGCGATGACGAGAAGATGCCCTTGCCCAGCCCGCTCATGACCGTGCCGACGACGATCACGTACTTGTGATGGCCGCGGCGGTATCCGGACGGCATCGGCGTGTAGAACTCCGATTCGTCCTGCTGATTTCCAAGGCGGCCGAGTAGATCTTGAGTGGACATAGATTGAATAGGAGACAGGAGATTAAGAGACAGAAGACAGAGGGGTTTCCTTCCGGCTTCCGGCTCCTGACTACTGGCTCCTCCTTTTCACAAATTCCTCATACTGCTCCGGCGTGTCGATGCCGTGGGTCGCACGTTCGACGGGGAGGACGAAAATCGTTCGTCCGTGTTCCAGCGCCCGGAGCTGTTCCAACTTTTCCGTCAGCTCCAGCGGCGTCGGCTTCCACGACGCGAACTGAAGCAGAAAACTGCGCCGATAGGCATAGATGCCCAGGTGCAATCGGTATCGCGACGGATCGGCGATGCCGCCGTCGCGGTCGAACGGGATTGCCGATCTGGAAAAGTAAATCGCCTGCCCCTTCGGAGAGCAGACGACCTTGACCATGTTCGGATTTCGCACGTCGTCCATCGACTTGAACGACGTACATGCCGTCGCCATATCGTCATCGTGCGTTTCGAGCCGTTCGACGAGGGCGTCGACGATCTCCGGCTCGATTTCGGGCTCGTCGCCCTGGACGTTGACGATGATGTCGTTCGTCTGCGACCTTGCCACCTCCGCGATGCGATCCGTCCCACTCTGGTGGTCCGGCGACGTCATCACGCAGTTGGTCTCGAACGGCCGCAGGGCATCGACGATCCGCTGATCGTCGGTCGCCACGATTACTTCCCGCACGCGCGTGCACTTCTTCACCTGGTCCACCACATGCTGGACCAGCGGACGACCCGTCTTGGACGCCAGAATCTTCGCCGCGAAGCGCGTCGAACCGTAGCGGGCGGGAATGACAACCGTTGCAGCCAAAATTCACTCCAGAAACACGTTCAGAGCTGAAATTCAAACTGCGGGGCGAATCTATCCGGTTCAGCCGGTTCAGGCAAATCCTGCGCGAGTTGTTGCAAGAAGGCCCGTTCTGGCCCCGGAAAACAACGATTATACCGACTCAAATCGATAATTTTTCGGGTCCGCCATCGCGATCGTCAGCACGTTGATGCTGATCGGGCGGGCTGGTTTGAGCGTGTTGGCCAGTTCCTTCAGGGTGGAGGCGGTGGTGAAGACGTCGTCGACCAGCGTAACGCGTTTTCCCGCGATCCGCCGGCCGGAGGTCAGCGCGAAGGCGTGGCGGACGTTTCGCCGGCGCTCAGTACGATGGTGAAACGTCTGGTGCGGCGTATTGCGGACGCGGATGGCAGGGCTTGCCACCGGCGTGCCCGACAGCCGCCCAAGCGCGGCCGAGAACACCTGCGCCTGGTTAAAGCCGCGCACCATCTGCCGCAACGGGTGCAGCGGGACGGGAACCAGCACGTCGGTCTCTTCCAATAAATATCGCACCCGATCGAGCTGCGCCGCGCGCCTCGCGAGCAGTTCTCCGATCGGCCAGCCGTGGTAGTACTTAAATCGCTTGACGAGGTCGCTGACCGGACTTTCGAAGATCGACAGCCGCACGATCCGCTCAAACACGCGGTAACCCCGGCCGTCGCACCGCTGACAGGGCGCATCGTCAAACGCCACCGGCGCCCCGCACTCCATGCACTGCGGCCGCTGCTCCAGCAGTTTGAGCTGATAATCACAGTCGCTGCAAAACCGATTTCCCTGATCTGCCGCTACCCCGCACGCCGAGCATCGCCCTGGATAAGCCAGGTCAACTAAGTCGCAGACCATGTCACGTATGAGAGAAATCATGCCCCGCCCATATTTTACCGCCCGGCCTCCGCCAAAACCAAATCCGCCACCATCCTCCCACAATTCCACTTTTCAACCTCTTGCCAGTGTTTGTGACACGGCTGCGACGCGCCCAACTCCATACGCCTTGTTCGTACGCCTTCCATTCCAATGTTCTCGAGAACATTGGAATGGAAGGCGTACGAACAAGGCGTATGGAGTTGGGCGCGTCGCAGCCG
>JBBCIV010000239.1:0-13440 GCA_037189665.1 Phycisphaerae bacterium
TGCCGCGGGCTTTTCTCGCGCTTCACAGGCGCAGAACCCGCGGCAAGCCGCGTCGCTAAACACGTTGGAATTTTTCGTTACGCAATCTCGAGGACCTGCTTGGCGCGATCGAGTTCGGCGCGAAGCTTCGCGTAAGGCACGTCCTGCACCGCTTGGTTCGCGTCGATCGCCATACACGCCGCGATGGCGGCCGACTCGCCGAGGATCATGAACACCGGCTCCATCCGGACCGATCCGTACGCGATATGGCTCGTCGAGCAGCAGACCGGCACGAACAGATTGGTGACCTGATCGCGCTTCGGCACGATCGAGCGATAGCTGATGCCGTATGGTCCCTTCGGCGGAAGCTGCACGTCGCCATCGTTCAGCACCTTGCCTTCGGCGTTCACGAATCGAGTGCAGTTGTGGCTGTCGAGCTGATAGCTGCCCATGCCTACTGGATCGGGACACTTGCGAGTGTGCATGCAGTCGTGCTCGGTGGCGACGTAGTCGCTGATCAGGCGGCGTGCCTCGCGCACGTACAACTGCGGCGACCATCCGCCCGTCGTCACAAATTCATCTTTCGACAAGCCCCAACGCCGATAGGCGGCGTTGTACTGTGAGGGGATGTCGGACGAGTTGGCGACGAACCAGTAGTAGCCCTTCTGATAGGTGACGTGCTCCTGGAACAGCTTCTCGCGCGCTTCGTAGCACGCGTCCGCCCACGACCAACTGCGGCCGATGAAATCGCTGGAGATGGCGCCGTGGTTGTTGGTGTCGGTCTTGAGGTAACCGCCGGGCGTCTTGTTGGGAAAGATGTCGAACTTGCGAGGGACCGTCGAGTATATGCCGTCTCGCTGCGAAACCTGTTCGTTGTAGTCGTCTTTATCAACGTTGAACCATCGCTGGGCGAGGAGGTACTGCTTCGGGTCGTAGTTCTGCGGCTTTTCCCAAGGGATGATCAGCGACGGATCGTCGGTCATGCAGATGCGGAAGTTATATGCCTGCACCCGGTGATCGCCCTGGCCTTGCTTCCTGGACTGATCTTCGGCTTCGACCTGCGGCAGCAGGCCGGAGGACGGATCGCCTTCGACGATGTATGGATCGACCAGCACTGGCCCGAACTGGTGATGTTTGCGCACCTGAATGCCGTTGATGGTCTCGCCATACACGTCGTTGCTCTCGCGGCCGACGTGGTATTTCACGCCGGCCTTGGCGAGCAGGTCGCCTTCATAGCTGGCGTCGATGAACACCTTTGCCTCGACGCGAAGCCCGCCCAGCAGCGTGATGGCGGTGATCTTGCCGGCCGACGTTTCCACCTTGTCGAGGTACTGGCAGAACAGCGGCTTGATGCCCGCGCTGGCGAGCCAGTCTTCGTCCACCTTCGTCGCGACCGTCGGCTCGAAATACCACTCTTCCGGCTTGCCGTAGTGCTTGCCGACACGGCGATAGAACTCGCGGCTCTTTCCGCCGATGACGTGAGCCTTGCCGTGGTCCGTCCAGCCGAGCCCGCCCGCCGTCAGCCCGCCAACGAACTTGCCCGGCTGCAGCAGCGTGACCGTCTTACCTCGCTCGACGGCCTCAATGGCGGCGATGACGCCGGCGCTGGAGGCGCCATAAACGCAGATATCGACGGTCAACGTCTGGTCGGACTTTTGAATCCAGTCAGGACGGAAGTAGTGCAGGTCGGACATGGCGGTGGTTCCTTTCATGGCACGCGGGCGTTTTCGCAAATGTGTTTCTCCGCCGGCGTGAGACGATCAATATACCGATGGCCGATGGTGAAAATCCGCGCGATTCGAGGCGGAATCGAGTAGCTTTGTCGCGCATGGAGTTTCCTGTTTCGCGCGTCGGCGAATCCTCGCCGCTTGAGCAGTGGCAGCTGGTTCGCAGGCAGTTGCGATGGGCGTATGACGGCGTAATTGACGACGGAAGCAGCCGTTCGCGGCCGTTCGAGGACAGCGGTGCCTGGCTGGTGATGGCGGGCGAAGCGCGGGCGAAGATTGGTCAAAATTGGGTCACCGCTGGGCCGGGCGAGTGGCTCGTCCCTCCGCCTCACGGATCAACCGAACAGCGGTTCGCGGACGGTACGCATCTGATTTCGATCCGTTTCGTGCTGACCTGGCCCGACGGAAGGCCGCTGTTCGAACGAGGGCTGCCGAGAAAGCTTGAAGAGGCCAAGTTTCCCGCATTGCGCATGGCGGCGGTTCGGCTGGTCGGGGCGTGCGGCAATCTGAACGCAGTCGCCGGCCCGGGAATGGGGCGCCTGCCCGCCGATCTCGACGGCTTTTTGCGCATCGAGCGCACGTTCGCTGAGTTCCTCTTTGAATGGGCGATTGCACTTCGCCAAAGCGGCGTCGAGCCGATGCCCGGCCAGCCGATCGACCCGCGCGTGCGCGAAGGCTTGCGACAGTTACAGGAACGGCACCTCTCCAGCGCGCGCCTCGCGCGACACCTCGATATCAGCGTCAGCCAACTCGACCGCATCTTCGTCCAGCAGATCGGCCAGACGCCCCGTGCCTACCGCGAGCAACGCCGCCTCGAACGCGTGCGTGAGGCGCTGCGCCACACGAACGAATCGATCAAGTCGATCGCCTACGCGGCAGGCTTCAAACGATTGAGCCACTTCTCGGCCTGGTTCGCGCGCCACGCCGGCACGAGCGCTCGCAGCTATCGACAACACGGCGACGGAACAGCGTAGTAGCTGCGACGCCTGCGTCGCCCATTCGGGTCATCAAACGATCCAATTGGCGACGCAGGCGTCGCAGCTACAACAGAAATGAAAAGCGCGGGCGGAGGAAAGCAGAACGAGCGCGAATGATTACCGCGTGTTACTGCCCATCGGCGTGAGCACGTTGAAACGGCCGGTTGAGATCGTCAGCGGCACGCGCTTCACCGGGTCATCGGGGCAAGCCCTGGCGAACTCGTCGTAAAACTTGCTGATGAACGTGCGCGTCGCCCAGGCGGTTCCGTCGGCGAGGCCGCAGATGGTGGTGCCGGGCATAATGCCCATGGTCTTTTCCAGTTCCATGAGCATGGTGAGGTCGCCCGCCTTGCCTTCGCCGTCGACGATGCGGTCGAGGATCTTGCGCATCCAGTGCGATCCTTCCCGGCACGGCGTGCACTGGCCGCAGGATTCGTGACTGTAGAAGCGCACGCAGTTGCGAAGCGCCCTGACCATGTCGGTGTGCTCGTTCATGACGATCATGCCCGCGGTGCCCAAGCCAAGGCAGCCGCCGCGGAAGCGGACGTCGTCGAAGTCGAGCTTGACGTCGAGCTGGTTCGTGCCGAGCACGCCCATCGAAATGCCGCCGCAGATCGACGCCTTGTACGCCCCGCCTTTCATCCCGCCGGCGAGCTTGTTGATCGCGTAGTCGAGCGTGATGCCGAGCTCGTCTTCGTACACGCCGGGCTTGTTCACGTGCCCGCTCATGCCGAACAACTTTGGTCCCGGCGACGACGGCGTGCCCATCGTCTTGAACCACGCCGGGCCCTTCTCGATGATCATCGGCACGTTCATCAGCGTTTCGACGTTGTTGATGACCGTCGGCTTGGCAAACGCGCCCGCGATGGCGGGGAACGGCGGCTTGTTGCGCGGCCAGCCGCGCTTGCCTTCCAGCGCCTCGAGCAGGCCAGTCTCCTCGCCGCAGATATACGCGCCAGCGCCGCGGTGCACGTAAACCTCAAGCTTTTTGCCCGAGCCGAGAATGCCCTTCTCGCTACTGAAGATGCCGTGGTCGTACGCCTCTTTGATCGCGTGTTCCAGCACCTTGGCGCTGTAGTGGTATTCGCCGCGGATGAAGATGTACGCGACGTCGCATTGCGTGGCGAGCGAGCAGATCGCGATGCCCTCCAGCAGCAGGTGCGGGTCGTGGTTGATGACGTAGCGGTCCTTGAACGTGCCCGGCTCGGATTCGTCGGCGTTGACAGTGAGGTAGTGCGTGGTCTTCTTTTCCTTGGGGATGAACGACCACTTCTGCCCCGCGCTGAAGCCCGCCCCGCCGCGCCCGCGTAGTCCTGAGTCGGTGACGGTCTTGATGATGTCCGCCGGCGCCATCTCCAGCGCCTTCTTCAACTGCTCATACCCGCCCGTGGCGACGTAGTCGCTGTAAGAGACGAGCTTGCGCTTCTCGGGATCGAGTGGAATTCGCTTGGTGAGGACGGGTTCGGTAAACGCCATAGTTCGCTAAATTTAGCCGGACTGGTCTGCGGATGCACGTCGCTAGACGATAGATCAAGGGGTTGTTGATGGTGGCATGTTCGTATCCTGAAATGTGAACGTCTCCATCATCTGCTCTGCCATAAGAACGTATTTGTCACGCTGGTCTGACTGCAAATCAGCGATGGTTATCGTTAAGAGAGCGATGTTCTGATTGGAACCTTCAACAATCCCCCACATTATCCAATTGGCCGTACCATTTCGGACAACACGTATTGGCGTCGTTACCGTCCGTTGCTCCGAGCTAAGTGGCTTCCAGACTATCTCGTCTCGAAACCCTTTCAGGAGCCGCATTCCATTCGTGATGCGCAGCTTTGCCCCGTCTAGTCCGCCTTGAGGTAATTTTCCTACACCGACCGTCAGGCCGACATCCCAGGCGCCTCGAACGAAATTAACAATCTCCAATCCGACTGTTTCAGCCGGATTTTCAATAGGATATCTAGCCATCACGGCAGGAATCCGAAAGCTGACTTTCCCTTCCAACGCCTGAAAAGGTTCTTCCTCCAGTTCTAAGTAATCGCTTGGCGACTCCGCGGGTATCCACTTCCAATTAGAGCGGATTTCCTCAAGCAAATTTTGATGTTGGCTGTTCCCCGCCTTCCTCAACATTACAAGCACGTAAAGACGTCCGTCGTGTATAGTAATGAGGCCTTCAGAAATATTTAAGTCGGGCGTCAGTTGATCGACTTTGACCTTGGCGGCGAGCGCTCCATCAACTTCATGAACTTCGTCAAGCACGCGCCCGCCCCAGTGTTTCGCGAAACTTGCGGTTGCCTCTTCAACCGTCGTAAATCCCGGTTTTACTTTGTGGAGTTTAAGTTCAATCTGACTCTCGACGTCCGCGTTGTTTTGTCCGGGATTTGACCAGTGCGCGATCGTGCTAGACTGAGCGCGCGGAACTCTACGCCAATCCGTGGGAACAACGACTGAGAAACCTGCCGGCTGAAATTCGTTGAGGACAGATTGTACCGGTAGAGAAGGAGCAGCAGCTGCTTTGTCAGAATGTGACTTGGATCCGTAAATTGTTATGCCGCAAAGTAATACAAGCAGCAATGAAAAAGAAATCCCTGTCGCCAGCCAAGGTCTATCAGTGATACGATGAAGAACCCATGCAACAGGTGCTGCAATGATGATGCCCATACAAAGTTGGCTGAAAAAGGCACCGACAAAAATTTGCATCACACCGTCATCCTTGGCATCGCTTGGCAAAGGATAGAAACATAGAACACCGATATAGGCGATCACAGGTAGTACGAAGCAACTCAACAATAAGCGCTTTGATGGAGTGCTGGAAAACGCCATCGTGGTGTCCTTGCAGAATTACATTGCGTTGGCCACTACAGTCGCTTTCTGCAAATTGGCCGCTTTCCAATATACGCAGGCACTAATGCGACGATCCTTCCCAGGTGATGTCCGGATCTTTGAAATCGTGCGGGTCGTCCGGCAGGGCGTTGATGATGTCTTCAAGCTGGTCGGGCGAGACGTTTTCGTACAGCCGTTCGTTCACCAGCATGACCGGGGCGCTGCCGCAGGCGCCGAGGCATTCGAGTTCAACAAGGGTGTATCGCTTGTCGGCGGTGGTTTCGCCGACCTCGATCTTCAGCTTGTCGCACAGCTTCTGCGTCAGCTTTTCGCCTTGGCAGATCTCGCACGTCAGCGAACGGCAGACCTGCAGCAGGTACTTGCCCTTGGGCTTCAGCCAATACTCTTCGTAGAACGACGCCGTATCCAGCGCCTCGGCCGGCGCGATCTCGAGGAAGTTCGCCACCTCTTCGATCGCCTGCGGCGGAATCCAATTGTACGTGTGCTGCACCAGGTGCAACGCCGGCAACAGCACCGCCCGCTTGGACGGATAACGCGGGAAGTACTTCTCTTCGAGGTGCTTCTTCATCGCGTCCGTCAAAAGCGGCTGACCTTCTTTGACGAGCGCGGAACGACGATCTTCGGATAACCAGGCCATATCAAAATGCGGAACGCGAAATGCGGAATGCGAAACGACCGTCGCACGCCACACAAGGCATCACGCCTCCCTGTTGTCAGGTCTGCTGCGTCGCCTTCGTTTCGCCGTGTTGGCGGACGTTACGAAGATCGCCGTCAGCTCTCGTGCCTCTTGAAGCAACTGCTGTAGCCGCGAAGCGGGCACAAGTTCCGCTTCGCTCAGCAACTCGATCCAATACTCCGTCTCCGCCAACTCCTTGCGATGCCGACTCGATCTTGCTGATGAACTCAGCCGTCGAGCGAGATCGCATCGCGCCTCTCGATACTGCGCACCAACCGAGGTGCCAGAACGCAGAAGTTGCCTGCCGATCACGTCGGATGCCCGATCGCGCGGTAACGCGGAACACAGCTTCACAACCCGCAACGCAAACTGCTTCGTGCGATCGCCGAGATCGATATTCCGCATTCCGCATTTCGCCTTCCGAATTTCGTTACCGATCCAACTCCGCCGCAATGATGTTCAGCGATCCCAGGATTGCCGGGACGTCGGAGATCTGGTGGCCTTCGATCATCTTGGGGAACGTCTGATAATTGATGAAGCACGGCGGGCGCGTGCGGACGCGCCAGGGTTTGTTCTCGCCGTTGCTTACGATGTAGTAACCGAGTTCGCCGTTGGCGGTTTCGATGCAGCCGTAGACCTCGCCGCGCGGGGCCTCGAAGCCGCGGTTGGTCATGATCAGCTCGAAGTGCTGGATCAGCCCCTCGATGCTGCTGTACACCTGGTCCTTCGGCGGGAGCACTTCCTTGCCTTCGGGGCTGACGTTCACCGGGCCGGACGGAATGTTGTCGATCAACTGGCGGATGATGCTCGCCGACTGCTTCATCTCCTCCATGCGGATGAGATAGCGGGCGTAAACATCGCCGGTGGTCATGATCGGAACCTGGAAATCCACCGCCTTGGCGCCCCGTCCGTCCCAGTTGTCTGCGAAGCAGAGGTAAGGCTCGTCCTTGCGCACGTCGCGCTTCACGCCCGACGCCCGCGCGACCGGGCCGGTGAGGCTCCACGCGATCGCGTCCTTCTCGTTGACCGTGCCGACGCCCTTCGTGCGATCGACGAAAATGCGGTTCTTGTTCAGCAGCTTTTCGACGTCTTCGATCGCGTGCGGCAGGTCATCGTCGATGAACTTGTGCACCATCTTTTTGAAGACGCCTTCGTCGGGCAGATCCTGGTTGAGCCCGCCGACGCGCGTCCACGCGGTGTGGAACCGCTGGCCGGACATATATTCGACGATGTCGTAGATCGCTTCCTTCTCGTTGAACGCGTACAGGAACGCCGTGAACGCGCCCAGGTCCAGCCCCGCCGCCGACACGCAGAGCAGGTGCGACTGGATGCGGCCCAGCTCGCCCGCGATCGTGCGCAGTGCTTTGCAGCGCGGCGTAAGCTCGATGCCCATCAGCTTTTCCGTCGCCAGGTGCCAGGCAAGCTCGTTGTAGATCGGCGCCGAGTAATCCATCCGGTCGGCGATCGTGACGTACTGGTTGTAGTTCAGGTGCTCGCCGAGCTTTTCGAAACCCGAGTGCAGATATCCGATGTGCGGCGTGCACTTGATGATGCGCTCGCCGTCCAGTTCCAGCACCAGGCGCAACGTGGTGTGTGTCGCCGGGTGCTGCGGACCGAAATTCAGCGTCCAGCGATTTCCCTGATCGGCCGACGGTTCGGTGGAGAGGAGATTGCTGGGGGCTTCGCTGAGCGTAAAAGGCATAAAGACCTCAAGTTGCCGTGCCCTACCCCACGCGTAGCAGGGCAAGGAAATCGGATTGTATCGAACCCGACATCCGTTTCTACCGCAGGCCCCCACGGCTGCAAAAATCCTCGCCATTGTTCGTGTTTTTAAGTGAAATGGATTACAAAAGAGGCATAGAACAAAATGCTAACAAATCATATTGATATGAATTATTAAACAGATGTATTCAGAGCTGATTTTGTAGCGGCGATCCGATGCGCTTCCGAATCGGGCTTGAGTGATTTTGCACAAAAATTCACTGGTTCTCTTGCGAAAACGCAAGCGGAATGGATTTTGCCGATAGAGGCTCACAAATACTTGTGTTTTTACCGGAATTTTGCGCAAAGCCGGTTTGAGCATTCGTTCTGCAACCGCGTCCCTGTCATACGCACATGTGAAGCAATTGGGTCTATTTCGCGCGCCAGCTTATGCGTATGCCAGTATGGTTGCTTAAGCGCCGATGTACTAACTCCTCAAGTGCGTGTCCGCTGAAATTGCGTCCGCTCCACTACCGATTTTCGTGACGGCATTGATTCAACACCGTATGATGGTGCCCATGTTCCACGTGGAACATCAACATCTCACTAGCCTGATGACAAGGAGGTCGCAATGAAACCAACGAACCGTCCGCGATTGGGAAGGGGCCTAAGTGCTTTGCTTTCCCTGAGTGAAGAGGAACCAACGACACCGATAATGTCGGAAGTTTCTACTCAACCTGTGATTGGGTCTATGGAAGAGGCCGCAATCTCTGACTCGTCGCCCACCGACCCGACGACGCCTGTGACGCCCGCGGCCCCTACGCCTTGGCGGATGGTTCCGCTAGCGGAGATCTCGCCTAATCCCCATCAGCCCCGCCGCCACATGGATGAGACTGCCCTTGCGGACCTTGCTGGCAGCTTGAAGAGCAACGGCCTGATCCAGCCGATCGTCATCCGTGAGGTCGGCGGTGCGTATCAGCTCATTGCCGGCGAACGCCGATTCCGGGCGGCGCAGCTCGCGGGATTGACGGAGATTCCCGCGATCCTAAAAGAGGTGGATAGCTATACGCAGGCGCAGCTGGCGCTGGTAGAAAACATCCACCGCGAGGACCTGAACCCAATTGAGCGTGCGAATGCCTACGCATCACTGATGACCCAATTGGGCCTCACCCAGGCCGAGCTGGCGGCCCGGTTAGGCGAGCAGCGATCCAGCGTCGCGAACTTTCTGCGGTTACTTGAACTATCGGAATCGGTGCGTGATTTAATCCGAGATCAGAAGCTTTCCCTTGGTCATGCCAAGGTGCTTGCCGGCGTTTCTGATTTGGCTGAGCAGGCGCGCCTTGCGGAACTTTGTGTTGCTCAAGGGCTTTCAGTTCGCAACCTGGAGCGCCTCCTGGAAACACCGGCGACCCCCCCTGCCACCCGGCCGGAGCCGGAAGCTCCCTCTGCCCATTTGCGCGATTTGGAGGTAAATCTATCCCGCCAACTGGGCTTACGAGTGCAAGTCCGGGGCGGAAAGAAGGCAGGGAAGGGCCGAGTGGTCATTCATTACAATAATTTGGATCAGTTCGACGAACTGGTAAAGCGAATGGGTGTCGAGTTGGATGCTCTTTGAGATTGATGTTCCACGTGGAACATGGAGATGTGGAAAAACCTGACTTGCCAAGTCGGGTTTTTTTATCGGCTGAACGAATCATCGAGAGAAGTGAGCAGTCATCCGAGCGGCGGCACGAGGCATGATTGCCCAAGACAGACACGGCCAGCCGCTGTTGGCTTTGCATAAGAGCTCCTGCGGAATGTAAGCGGACAGGTCATGCCGACGTACGAACACCATCGCTTATGGCTTCGCAGGAGTTCTTACGCAAAGTCACCGCCGTTTGTAACTTGAGATTTTTGAATAACCGGACCCCAAAGAACCAACTGCAGATTTCGCAGGTGGCGCGGATTAGAAATTGCCCCGAAAATCAACGTCATCTGAGACTTTCTTTTCTTAGGAAATCAGAGTGTGTCGCCTTTTTCAAAAATCTCATTCTCGGCATTTTCACCATTTTGTTGTAGGAACATTCTTTTCCGAAAGTTGCTGGATGTCGTACTATCGATCCAAATATTCTAAAATTTGTTTTATAAGCAATAAACTAACGTATGAATAGCGTCTGACCGATAGTTGCGTTGTGTGGCGACTTTCGATTACCTCAGCAAGCTGCATTGCCGTTGCGTTTTTGACGGCGGTGTCGATGTTGATGCGGACGGCAGTGGGTCTGCCGGCGGCGGAGGATCGACGCGTTTTGTGCGTGATGTCGGATGGGGCGATTTCGATTCATTATGTGGGGTTTGCGCTCGGGCCTTGTGACCAGGCGGATCTGGAGAACACCGGCGGGTGGTCGCTTGCGGTCGAGGCGCGGCCGGGTGTGGATTGGCGAGCAGCTTGGCCGCGATACACATCTTTGCCCAATGCCCGGGGCAACTTGGCCGTTCTGAATATCTCCATTCCGTTTGCCTTGCCTGCCATGCTTGGCTTGTTTGGCCTGGCGATCTGGAAACGCCGCCAACGCGCCCGCCCACGTCCCGCCGACTTCGTCGTGCAGACCAGCCGCTCGCAGTTTGTGCTCTGATCTGCAAACAGAAAAGCCGCGGCGCGCCGGCGCATTTCATCGACGTCCGCCCGCGGCTTCTTTCCTCGGGCCTGTTTGGATTCAGTTGATTCAGCGCGCCTGAAACCCCGGATCGCGTAGGATTCAGTCGTGAGTCATGATTCTTCCAATCCGGTAGTGGACATCGCGATCGTCGGCGCCGGGCCGGCGGGGTTGTACGCGGCGTATTACGCGGGCATGCGACAGATGGCGGTCACGCTGATCGACTCGCTGCCGCTGCTCGGCGGGCAACTGGTGACGCTGTATCCGGAGAAGATGATCTACGACGTTGCCGGCCACCCGCAGATCCTCGCGAAGGACCTGGCGGCCAAACTCATCGAGCAGGGATTGCAGTATCGGCCGAACGTCTGCGTCGGCGAGGGCGCGATCCAACTGACTGCCGACGAGCCGACGGGACTGTGGCGCGTCACGTCCAGCAAGTCATCGCACGTCGCGCGGTGCGTGCTCATCGCCGCCGGCGTGGGGGCGTTCGAGGCGAAGAAGCTGCCCCTGCCGGAAGCGCCGCACTTCGAGGGGCGAGGGCTGTACTACGGCGTGCCGTCGCTCGAGGTCTTCCGCGGCCAGCGCGTGCTCATCGTCGGCGGGGGGGATAGCGCGATCGACTGGGCCAACCTCCTCGCGCCGATCACCGCTTCTCAAACGCTCGTTCACCGGCGCGATCAGTTTCGCGCCCACGAGGGCTCGGTTCAACAGATGCTCGCCGGCCCGACGAAGGTTCTCACCTTCCACGAACTGCGCACCCTCTCCGGCCAAGACCGAATCAGCCATTGCACCGTCTACGATAATCGTAGCAATTTAGATCACACGATCGATGTTGACGCCGTTCTCGTCAACATCGGCTATACGTCAACGCTTGGCCCGCTAAAGGAGTGGGGGCTGGAGATCGAGAAGAACGCGATCCGGGTCGATCACCGGATGATGAGCAATCTCTCCGGCGTCTTCGCGGCGGGCGATATTGCCACCTACCCGGGCAAACTCAAGCTCATCAGCGTCGGCTTCGCCGAGGCGGCCATCGCGGTCAACCACGCGAAACAACACATCGATCCGAAATCGAAGCTGTTTCCAGGGCATAGCAGCGAGTTGAAACGGTAGAGCGCAGGATTGGCCACAGATAGCACGGATCGGCGCGGATGGCTTCGATAGAATTGTGTTGCGGCAGGCGCATCGCGGCGATGTTCGGAGACACGAAGGTGCAAAGGAAACGAAGGGCACACGAAGGAAAATCATAATTTCCTTCGTGTGCCCTTCGGTTTTTCGTGACTTCGTGTCTCTGGTCGCCTATGCGGCGCGCGTGCGAAATTACTTCGGCGCGTACATCGATTTCACGTGCTTGTAGAGCGCGTTGACCTCGGCCCAGTTAACGACGTTCCACCAGGCTTTGATGTAGTCGGCGCGCTTGTTCTGGTGTTTGAGGTAGTAGGCGTGTTCCCACACGTCGATCAGCAGCAGGGGGATGCTGGCGGGGATGAGGCGGAGGTCCTGGTCGCCGGATTCGGTGATGAGGATTTTGCCGGTCAGCGGTTCGTACGCCGCGATTGCCCAGCCGCTGCCCTTCACGCCGGAGGCCACCTTGTTGAAGTGGTTCTGGAACTTTTCCAGACCGCCGTACTGCGCGCCGATGTCCGTCTTTACTTCGAGGTCGATCGTCGCGTCTGGCACGTTGCCCATGATGCCGAAGAAGATCGTGTGCAGCAGGTGTCCGCCGGTGTTGAAGGAGACGTCGCGCGAGAGGGCCGAGAGCCTGGCGGGGTCGACCTCGGCCTCGTCGCGCAGCTTGGCGAGCGATTCGATGGCCTTGTTGGCGTTGGTGACGTAGGCCTGCTGGTGCTTGGAGTGGTGCAGTTCCATCGTCTGGGCATCGATGTGCGGCTCCAGCGCGTCGTAGGCGTAGGGCAGCTTGGGCAGTGTGAACAGGCCGTCCTTCTGCGCTTCGGCCAGCATTTTGATCACCTGCGAGTTCTGCGCGGGCGCCGGCGCGGCAGCATCCTGTGCGAAGGCGCTTACGCCGGACAAGATCCCCGCGCCTACGGCGGCGGCGGGGAGGGCGTTGATCAGAAGGTTTCGTCGAGAGAGATCAGACATGGCGGTTGCTCCTGAAAGATAGGTTAACGGGCTTCGTCGTTATACGGACCCCACAGCGGTCATTAAGGTTTTGTTCGTGTGATGGTGAATTCGTGCCGGCGGCTGACTTGCTCCTGCACCAGCGAGAGGGTGAGCCGGATCGACCCCGCGCCCGACCACTCCCAATACTCCATCGGCCCGGCGGCGGACATGAGATAATGTGCTTTTACCGATTCCTCTTGCGGCGCCGATACCTGCATGCCAAAGCCGATGCGAAATTCCGGCCCGCGCGGCTCGTATTCCGCCATTGGCGGCAAAACCAGCTTGAGATACGCGCCCGGCGGGATCAGTTGTCCTGCCAGCGCCCGGCTTTGCCCGGTCGGGTCGACCACTGCGCTGTTCGCCCCGTCCAGGGAAACGGGCTGCGTCGTGGGGTTCTCGATCATGAAAACGCAGCGGTTTTCCACCTGCCGCACCCGGATTTCCGCCGGTTCGGCCGGGATGACAAGATCGGCATCCTTCCTTACCGTTTTCGCCGATCCGTCCGGGCCGGCAACGTCATAACGGTAGGACGCACAGCCAGTTAAGAGCAATCCAATGATCGATAGCAGGGCGGTACGGCGCATGGCCTATTCTTCGCCTTCTGGGGATTAAAGATCAACCTCAATTCATTTTGTTGGTAGAAGTGGAGGAGAGTTGTTTGCCGATCCCACATAAGGGGTGGCGGCGCGGAAGGGCGAATCGGACGTTTTTTCGCTTTTGCTGACCGGACGCAGGTGAGAGTTGGCAATCTTGGGAATGGATCATGTCTGTACAACGCGTGAAAATCT
>JBBCIV010000240.1:0-42307 GCA_037189665.1 Phycisphaerae bacterium
CTGCGACGCCTGCGTCGCCCATTGGTTTTTCCGAACGTCTTGAATGGGCGTCGCAGGCGTCGCAGCTACGATAAACAAAGCGCGTCGCTGTAGGAGTGCCGCCGGATGTTCTTTCCCGCCTCGGAGAGGTGTCGTATGCGCGGTTTGCGGATGTTCTTGTCGGTTCTATTGCTGATCCTCGCCGCGCCTGCTGCGCGGGCGGCGGACGGCAACGTCCTGCCCAACTCGGGTTTTGAGGCCGGCGCCGATGACTGGGCGATCACCGACGGCACATCGCAGATCCTCGCCGAAGCCGCGCGCGACGGCGGCAAGGGCCTGCGCGTCGGCACGGTGGAGTACAACGCCGAGGGGTCGTCGGTCACGAGCGCGCGGTTTCCGGTCCAGCCGGGGCAGAAGTTGAAACTCGGTTTTCATGCCCGCGCCGCCAGCACCTGCGGCAGCGTATATGTCGTGTACAACAACGCGTTGGGAAAGCCCGTGCGGACCGCGAAAGACGGCCCGCCGCGATCGGTGGCGTTCACCAAGGCGGACGGGCAGTGGCACGAGTATGCGCTGGAGACGGTCGCGCCAGACGACGCGGCGTCGGTCGCGATCTGGGTTCACACCTACGCCGGCACGCGCGGGTTTGCCGACGTGGACGACATTACGCTCGGGGGCATCCCCGCCGGCACCGCGCCGCGGGCGGCTCCGCCGCCGCGGGCGAGGAGGACCGTCAAGAACATCGCCCCCGATGAGTTGCCGGCTCGAACTGTTCCGCTGACGGTAGTGCTGAAGTTTGACGACCTCAAGCAGATTCGCGGCAACGTCCATGGCACGTGGAAACGCCTCGCCGACCTGCTGGCGGAGCGAAATATCAAGGGTAGCTTTGGCATCATCTGCGACACGCTGGAAGACGCGCATCCCGCGTACGTCAAATGGATCAACGAGCAGCGTGACACCGGCCGGATTGAGATGTGGTTTCACGGCTGGGACCACGGCGTGCATCAAATAGATGGAACCGGGTACAACGAGTTCAACCGCCGGTCGTATGATGAGCAGAAGAAGCGATTCGACGACTCACAACGGCTGGCGATGGCGAAATTGGGCTTCGCCTTCACCACGTACGGCCCGCCCGGCGGGGTGGGATCGGCGAGCTTCGACGAGAACACCGTTCGCGTGATGCAGGACGACCCGCACATGAAGGTTTGGCTGTACCCCAAGCCCCTCGACGACGCCGGCAAATCGCTGGTGGCGGCGGGCAAGGTGACGGTCCTGGATCGCGTGTGGGAAGTGAACCTGGAAGGCGCGGTCGGCGTGCCGGACTGCCAGCGGTTGATCAACGGCCTGGCGCGCTACCCGGATCGGCCGTACTTCGTCCTGCAAGGCCACCCGTCCATGTGGGGCGGCGATCGGTGGGACGAGTTCGTGAAGATCGTCGATTTTCTCGTTTCGCAGAACGCGGTGTTCGTCACGCCGACCGAGTGTGCGGAGATGGTTGCCCGAACGAGGAACTGACATCATGCGTTTGAAGACGCCGCGTGCCAACGCCGTGAACAGGGTTGCCTGCTGTATGACGTTTTCCCTTCTGGCATCGGCCGCCAATGCGGAGTTGCCGCAGTTGCCCGCCTTGTCGCAGGAGGTGATCGACGAGGCGATCGCTACCGAGCCGTTTGCGTGCTTTCGCAAGCCGACCGGGCATCACGGCATTCGTGGCAACGGCAGCGCCAATATCGCGCTGGCGCTGGCGGCGTGGCAGGGCAATACGAGTGCGGACGCGACCCTGCTGGAACGGATTCGCTTCAGCCTGCAAGGCGACAAGACGATCTTTGCCATCGGCGGCTACTGGACGCAGCACGAGCGACATATCACGGGCATGTTTACGCTGGCGAAGTTGACCCCGCGCATCTGGAATCAACTTTCGGCCGACGAGCGGGGGAAGATCGACCTGCTGATGAAGGCCGCGACGGTGGCGTCGGCATACGTCACGTCAGATGTGAACCACGTCAACAAGGCCAAGCCTACCGGCCTCGACGGCGACACTAACCTGCACCGCGGCTGGAACCCGAACTATCGCGAGGGCCTGGTCGGCATGATGATCCTCGCGCCGATTTACTTCGGCGGCGGCGAGGCGGTGCACGGCATTCTGGATACGTATGACCACGATGCGTTCGTCGCCCAACTGCACGCCGCCGGCCTGACGAACGCCGCCGTCACGTTCGATTGGAAAAAGAACCATCCCGAATCCAACGCGCCCGATGGCGCGATGATCGCGGCCGGCATTAAGAACTACCGGTACAAGGAGATCGACTCGCTGGCCGACCCGATGGATTTGTATTATCGCCTTACCGTGAACACGTACGGCGCGAAGGTGAACGCCGGCCTGAACGCCGGGAAGGGCATCGATGGCGGCGGCGTCCTGCAATCGGGCATCGAGAACCTGCCGAACGTCGGCGAAGACGGGATGCTGAAGGAGTTCGATTCGTTCGACGCCAACGGTAAGCGCAGCTCCGCCGACTACTCGCTGGGCGGGTATCGGCCGAACCTGACGAACCACATCGTCCTGCTCGCCGGCGGTGGCTGGAAACCCGGTCCGCAGGCCGACGAATGCCTGCGGCGGATGAACGTCGGCATCACCGATCTCTACTACAAGCTCGAGCACGGCTACCGCGACTATTCCAAGGGCAAGCCCGCCGGCCGGATCACGCCCGTGCCGAAAAACGACTTCGCAAAGCCGCTGTGGGAGCAGGTGGTCAAGCCGTATCACGATACGCTGAAAGTTGGCGCATCACCGTAACGCTGCGCGTTTGGCCTACTTCTTCCCTGCCAGCCCGGCCTGGAAGTGGGTGATGTCGCCGTCCTGCATGACGTAGTCCTTGCCTTCGAGCCGCAGCCGGCCGGCGGCCTTGATGGCGGCCTCGGTCTTGTGTTTGACGAGGTCGTCGACGGTGAAGATTTCGGCCTTGATGAAGCTCTTCTCCAGGTCGCCGTGGATGACGCCGGCGGCCTGGGGGGCCTTGGTGCCCGCGGTGATGGTCCAGGCGCGGATTTCGATCTGGCCGGCGGTGAAGAAGCTTTGCAGGCCAAGCAGCTTGTAAGCGGCACGGGTCAGCGCGGCCAGCGCCGGCTCCTTCAGCCCGAGGGATTCAAGCATCTCGCGGCGGTCGGCCTCGGGAAGCTCGCTCAGCTCGGCTTCCAGCTTCCCGCACACCGGCACCACCTCGCTGCCCTCGGCGGCAGCGAAATCGCGGACGCGCTGCACGAGCGGGTCTTTGCCTTCCAGGTCGTTCTCCGACACGTTGGCGACGTAGAGCGCCTTCTTGCTCGTCATCAGCCCCAGCGACTTGACGAGCTTGCGTTCGTCGTCGTTCAGTTGGGCGGCGCGGGCGGGCTTGCCTTGATCGAGCAGCGGCTGCACTTTCTTGAGGATTTCGACCTTGGCGATCGCCTCCTTATCGCCCGAGCGGGCAAGGCGGATCGCCTTGTCCATCGACGAGGTGACGGTCTCCAGGTCGGCCAGGCATAGTTCAGTATTGATGGTGTCGATATCGCGGATGGGATCGATCCCGCCATCGACGTGGGTGATGTCGTTGTCCTCAAAGCAACGCACCACCTGCAGCACCGCATCCACCTCGCGGATGTGCGACAGGAACTTGTTGCCCAGCCCTTCGCCGGTGCTCGCCCCACGCACGATGCCGGCGATATCGACCAGCCGCACCGTTGCGGGGATGATGCGATCGGTGGTGATGTACTGATGGATGACGTGCAGCCGGGGATCGGGCACGTTCACGATGCCGACGTTCGGCTCGATGGTCGCGAACGGATAGTTTGCGGCGAGCGCGCCGGCGCTGGTGAGCGCATTGAAGATGGTGCTCTTGCCGACGTTGGGAAGACCGACGATACCGACTTCTAAGGACATAAGGGGCGGGAGTATATGGGAGAATGGGGAAATGCGGAATGACGAATGATGAATGCGGAATAATGGAATTAATAAGTGATGAGCGACAGAGCGCCGAGGAGGGCGGCCCGCCATTCATCACTCATCATTCCGCATTCATCATTTTTACTTCTTCTCGGCCTTGTCGGACGAAGACGAGTCGTCGCCGCCGCTCTTCTCGATGTCGTTCTGCACATCGGAAAGGCCCTTTTTGAACTGCACGATCGTCTGCCCGATGCTGCGGCCGACGTCGGGGAGGCGCTTGCCGAAGAACAGCAGGCCGAGGCCGGTGAGCAGGATCAGTTCGAACGGGCCGGGCATGCTGATGGCGAAGGGAAACATGGGAAACACCTATCTTCGGATTCTTTAGTGGTCTGCCGCATTGTCGCGGACGTCAGAACGATCTTATGCCAGCATTGTAGCGGATTTCGCGTTCGCCTCGCTACCTGCCGCGTTGTGAATCATCGCCCACAGCCGTTTCATGTCCGGCGGGATGGGAGCGCGGAGCGTCATCGGCTCGAGCGAAACGGGGTGTACGAACGTGATTTCATATGCGTGCAACGCCTGCCGTCCGAATGTGAAAGACGACTCGGTCGACTCGTTTTCCGGGGTTTCCACCACGATTTGTCCGCCGTACATCGTGTCGCCCACGATCGGGTAGCCGATGTGCGAGAGGTGCACGCGTAACTGGTGCGTACGACCGGTTTTAGGCGTCAGTTTGACGAAGCTGAACTTGCCGCCGGGCGTCTTGTAATGCCTGTCGTTGGCGAACGAGGACTGCTGAAAGCGGAAGATCGTCTGCCCGGCGGGCGTCTCGACGGTTTCGAGCACGTCGTACCGCGTCGTCGCTTCCCGGCCGCCGTTTTCGATCTTGCGGACCGCCTGCTTTTCCCGGACGTATCGATCGCGCCCGATCGGCATGTCGATCACGTCCGCCATCATCTGCGGAATGCCGTGGCACATTGCCACATAGGTTTTCTGGATCGTTCGATTTTCGAATTGCCGCGACAGCCGCCAGTGAGCCTCGTCCGCCTTGGCGATGAGGATGACGCCGGTCGTGTTCTTGTCCAAGCGGTGCAAAATGCCCGGCCGCCAGTTGCCGTTCACCGTGCTCCACTTGCTGCCGTAGTGCGCCAGCCCGTTCACCAGCGTGCCCGTCCACTGCCCGCGCGCGGGATGCACCGCGACGTTCGCCTGCTTGTTCAGCGCCATCATCCAGTCGTCTTCGTAGATGACGTCCAGCGGCAGCGGTTCGGGGACGATCTGCTCGCTGAGTTTCGGCGGGGCGCTGACCTCGACGATGTCCTTGTCCTGCGGCTTGTAGCTGGCCTTGGTCGTCTTGCCGTTGACCTTCACCAGGCCCTCGCTGATGAGCCGCTGGATCTCGTTGCGGGAGAGGTAGCCGATGCGATCGACGAGGTATTGATCGATCCGCCGGGTGAGCGTTTTGCCGAGCCGCCATTTGAACTCGCGCAGCTCTCCCTCTTCCGACAGATCGCTGTCGGCGGATTCGTCGAGAGATTCGGCATCGCCTTCGGTGGACATTCCTCTGGGATTTTACGCACGCGCGCGTTCGCGGGCGAACGCCTGTCCCGTACTACGGCTGCGTCGCGGGCGCAGTCGTCGGCGTCGGCTGCGTCGCGGGGACGGGCACCGTCATGTCCAGCGACGGGAACTCCGTCAGCCCGGCGCCTGCAGGTAAGGTCGTCGGCTCGTCGCGCACGGGCTGCGAGGCCGGGAGCAGAAGCAGCGGCTTTTCGAACTGATCGATCCGCGCGATGCGCCGCTCGGCCATCAGCTTGTCGGCGGCAAGGGCGGAGGTCGATTCGATGATCGCGCGATATTCGTCTCGCGCAGCCTTCCAGTCATGCTTATTCTCGGCGACCGCAGCCAGGCCCAGGCGCGCGGTGATGACGGTCTGCGTCTGCGAACTGAAATCCTTGATCACGCGCTGGTAGGCGTCGCGCGCCAGGTCGATGTAATTGGTCGGCCGGGTGGTCGGTTGCGTCGCCGGGCCGGCGGTGGCGATGGGGGAGTGGTTCGCGAGGATCCAGTACAGGTCGCCCAGCGTGGCGTAGGCCGTCGCGAGCCGGGCCTGGTCGCCCTTCGGGTTCGACTCGTTGACGACCTTCTCCACCGCCGCCTTCACGTCCGTCTCGGCGGCGTCGAAGATCTTCTGCTGTTCCTCCTTCGGCAGGAACAGGAAGAAGCCCTGCGGGCTGTTGACCTGGTTCTGAAGTTCGCCCAGCGCCGACAGGCCGCTGGCCAGCGATTGCGCGATCTCGGTTTCGCGCACCACGTCCTGCGATCGCTTATACCGCACGGCCGCCACGATCAGCAGGATGATCGCCAGGACGGTCAGCAGTTTCGAGCTGTGCTTACGAAACGTGTCCGGCAGGTTGGTTATTCCTTCCGCCAGCGCGTTGGTCTTCAATTCATGCCGGTGTTGGCTATCCATAGGGAGGGGAAGTGTAACGCAAACCCTCCGGCTCGGCGAATGCCTTCGACGGGGCTTTCATCAACCCGTCGACAATCATCCGCCCCCGCCCCGCGGTCCTTCCCTCGCTGCAAGCCGATGCTACGTACCGCCGCAAATCCACTGGACTTCCAAGGTCGCGTCCATTCGTCAATCCTCCTTTCGCGCGCTCCGTCGCCCGCCCGTCTTCTGCAGCGATGCACTTCTGGTAGCTGCGACGCCTGCGTCGTCAATTGGTTTTTCCGAGCGGCTCGAATGGGCGACGCAGGCGTCGTAGCTACAGGGTCGTCGCTCCAGCCCCGCTTGCTTGCCCGTCATTTTGTTGCTCGTCACCACGGATACTCCGTCATCACTTTATTCTAATGTTCTCAAGAACAGTGGAATAGGAATTGTCGGTCGTGTGAGATGGCGCCAGATGGTGTGCCGGCGAACGCCGGCGCGGGCGTCCGCGGTTTTTTCGTTGACTTTTCGATGATCGAGGCTACTCTCGTTGCAGTAATGAAGAGCTCGCAGGTCAAGTTTGGTTTCTGGTTTAGCGCATATTTTTATGCGTCCGGAAATCTTAC
Organism: Phycisphaerae bacterium; assembly: GCA_037189665.1. GTDB lineage: Bacteria > Planctomycetota > Phycisphaerae > Tepidisphaerales > Tepidisphaeraceae > BPJO01. The sequence continues at coordinate 6,956 of JBBCIV010000240.1, forward strand.
GTCCTGAGTTCGACAAGCACGTTTAATGTGAACTGTCACACGGCCTCGGGACGAAAGTCCCGGGGCCGTTTTCGTTTGGGTGCGTTGCAATGATCTATCGGTTTTATCGCTGGCGATGCGCGTCGCTCGCCGTTGGCCGCTCGTCGGCGGAGGTTTGTCATGATCGTGGTAATGAAACTGGGCTCGACGCCGAAACAGGTCGAGCATGTCGTTCAACTGGTGCGGGAAATGGGATTGAAGGATCACGTAATCGTCGGTGAAGAGCGAACCGTGGTGGCCTGTATTGGCAATGACCGGTTCAAGGACAAAGGCGCGTTCGAAACGGTGGACGGCGTGGACAAGGTGGTCCCGATCCTCGCGCCGTACAAGATGGCTTCGCGCGAGGTGAAAAAGGAGCGGTCGATCATTCCGCTGGGCAACGGCGCGACCATCGGCGGGAAGAAGGTGGGGGTGATCGCCGGGCCGTGTTCGGTGGAATCGAAGCAGCAGATCATCGAGATGGCGCACGCGATCAGGGAGGCCGGCGCGGTCGGGCTTCGCGGCGGGGCGTTCAAGCCGCGAACCAACCCGTACAGCTTCCAGGGCATGGGCGAAGAGGGCCTCAAATGCCTTGCCGCCGCCCGCGATGCGACGGGGCTGGCGATCGTGACGGAGGTGATGTCGATCGACCAGGTGGACCTCGTCTGCGCGTACGCCGACGTGCTCCAGATCGGCGCGCGGAACATGCAGAACTTCAACCTGCTGTCCCGCGTCGGCGAGACGAACAAGGCGGTCCTGCTCAAGCGAGGCATGAGCGCCACGATGGAGGAATTCCTCCTTGCGGCCGAGTACATCATGGCGCGTGGCAATGCGAACGTCATCCTCTGTGAACGCGGCATCCGCACGTTCGAGGAGTACGTCCGCAACACGTTGCCGCTGGCGATCGTCCCGGCGCTCCAGCGGGCGACGCACCTGCCGGTGGTGGTGGACCCGAGCCACGGGACGGGAAAGAACTACCTCGTCGAGCCGATGTGCCGCGCCAGCGTGGCGGCGGGGTGCGACGGGCTGATCATCGAGACGCACTCCGATCCGGAACACGCGTTGACCGACGGCGCCCAAAGCATCACGCCCGAGCAGTTCGCGAAGATGATGGCCAGCACGCGACGGATCGCACTGGCGGTCGATCGAGAGATGTAGGGAAGGTGGCGACGATTCGTTTGCAGATTCAGTGGAAGAAGAACAGTCCAAATAGCGATAGTTGAGATGAAAATTTTCTGGCGATGAGCTGGATGGGTGCTTGGTGAAGTGGCATCACCTTTGATTCCAAACCAAAGGTCGGGAGTTCGATTCTCTCAGCACCTGTTATCCAACGCGGCGGGCGAGCGGTCGTGACGCCGCGGCCGTTTGTTCGCCGCCCGGAGGCCGATCGTAGATGTGGTCAATACGCCGGGTTGAAAACCCGAAGACGCCGGTTCGATTCCGGCTCGGCCTGTTGCTTTCCGAAAACCCGTTTTGCGTGTGTAGTGGAAGCGGCAAACCCGGCGGGCTGTAAACCCGCTGCCCAACGGCTTCGCAGGTTCGAGTCCTGCCGCACGCACTGATTTTCGTTCGACCGAGGAGCGTTTCCGATGCTGCCCATCCTGCTGGACGTCCCCATGCCGATCCTCAACGATCGGCTGCTGATCCGCGAGCCGCGTTTTGGCGAAGGCGCGGTGCTGAACGAAGCGGTGGCGGAATCGTTCGCGGAGTTGCATCGCTGGATGCCGTGGGCGAAGACGATGCCGACGCCCGGCGATTCCGAAACCTTCAGCCGCGAGATGGCGGCGAAGTTTGCGGCGAGGAAGGATTTCGGGCTCCGCGTCTGGACGAAGGACGGCTCGCGCCTGCTCGGCGCGACGGGATTGCATCCCAGGACGGCGACGCCGCGGGCGTTCGAGATCGGCTATTGGACGCGCACCAGCGAGGCCGGCAAGGGCATCATGACCGAGGCGGTGCGCGCGCTCACGCAGTACGCGTTCGACCAGTTCGACGCGGTACGCGTGCAGATCCGCGCCGACCGCGAAAACCTCGCCAGCCGTCGCGTGGCGGAGAAGGCGGGGTATGTGCTGGAGGGCATCATGCGCCACGACGCGGTCGGCAACGACGGCTCGCTGCGCGATACGTGCCTGTACGCCGTCGTTCGCCCGGAGCGGGGGTGAGCGGCTATCCTTGCGGCATGGTGTCGAAACTCTCGCGTTTCTATTCGTTCGCCACGTCGCTGGACCTGTACATCCTGATCGCGCTGCTGCTGGTGATCGGCGGGACGTGGTCGTTCATCGAGGTGCTGGACGAGGTGAACGAAGGCGGCACCGAGCGGTTCGACCGCTGGGCAGTGACGACGATCGCGGGCTACGACTCGCCACGCTGGCTGGAGGAGATCGGCCGCGACCTGACGGCGCTGGGCGGCATCGCGGTGCTGACGATCGTGACGCTGGCGGTGGGCGGGTATCTGCTCTTGGAGCGGAAGTATCACGCGTTTTTGTTGCTCGCGGCATCGACGGTCGGGGCGTTGGCGTTGAGCTTCGGTTTGAAGGAGGTCATCGACCGCCCGCGGCCGGACATCGTGGAGCATCGGTCGCACGTGATGACCCAGAGTTTTCCCAGCGGGCACTCGATGTTGTCGGCGGCGGTGTACCTCACGCTTGGGGCACTCCTGTCCCGGCTGACGAAAAAATGGTTGCTGCGGTTTTACTTCGTTTCGCTGGCGATCGTGCTGACAGGGCTGGTGGGCGTCAGCCGGGTGTACCTCGGCGTGCACTGGCCGACCGACGTGCTCGCGGGATGGACGGCGGGCATCGCGTGGGCGCTGTTGTGTTGGGCGGCCGCGCGATACCTGCAACAACGGGGTACGCTTGAGAAGCCGGCGTAGGCCCAGTCACATTCTCATATCAGGGCAAATCGAAACTGGTATGATAATGGAGGTTGGTCCGAATCCTTGATTTTGTCGAAGGGAGTTTCAAATGCGTCTTCAGGTTCTCGCGATCGTTGCGGCGCTGGCGTTCGGGATGGCGGTTCACGCGGCGGAGGGTCAGAAGGAGAAGCACAAGCTCGGCCGCAAGAAGATCGCGGACTACACCGTTTCGGTGATCATCACCGGCGATATACACGACGACAAGGAGATCGAGTTCGACGTGAAGCTCTTCGATGCCAAGACCGACCCGAAAGCGCTTCGCGCCTGGATCGGCACGGAAGACGCCAAGGGCAGCGAGAAGGTCGAACTGAAAAAGAAGACCGCTACCTTCGGCGGGGTCGCGAAGGTGCCGAGTCCGCTGCCCGACGACGCGAAAGTGTGGGTCGAGGTGGAAACCGACGCCGGCATCGCCAAGGCGTCATACGAAGACAAGCACGACCATAAGCACTGATGAACCCCGCTAAAATACGCGATTTTGGCCCGACAGCAGGTATACTGTCCCGTTTACGCAACTGTTTCGTGATGCTTAGGCGTAAACGAGAGGGTCAAACACATGCTGTTGGACATCGGTGGCCGGCCGACGACGGATCGGCACATTCGGGTGGGGTTTATCGGGTGTGGGTCGCACGCGTTTCGGAACGTCTTTCCGACGTTTCAGTTCGCGCCCGTTCAGTTGATCGCCACGTGCGATCTCGACGCGGAGCGGGCGGCGGCGTTCGCGAGGCAGTTTGGCGCTGAGCGGAGCTACGCCGATCACCATCGGATGCTCGCCAGCGAAAAGCTGGATGCCGTCTTCATCGTGACGAACTACGACGCGCAGGGCCGGCCGCGCTATCCGGCGCTGGCGAGGGATTGCCTGCGCGCCGGCGTTGACGTCTGGATGGAAAAACCGCCCGCCGCCAGCACTGAAGAATTGGCGCAACTCAAACGGGAAGCAGGCGATCGGCGCGTCATGGCGGGGTTGAAAAAGATGTTCTTCCCCGCCAACGAAAAACTGGCGGAATTGATCCACTCGGATGATTTCGGCCGGCCGATGCTAGCCCAGATTACTTACCCGCAACACGTGCCGACGGTCGAGGAACTGCGGGCGTACATCCACGATCGCCAGGACGTCCGGTCGGCGGTGAGTTTTCTGGATCACCTGTGTCATCCGGCGTCGCTGTTGCTCCTGCTGTTCGGCATGCCGAGCACGTTGTATTACGAGCGCACCAGCAGCGGGGCGGGCGCGGCGACGTTCGGGTATGCCGACGGGCGGGTGGCGACGATGCTGCTGACGCACGGGTCGGCGTCGCTCACTCAGATGGAGCGAACGACGGTCGTCTCCGATCGCGGCCGGCATGTCGTGGCCGAGAACAACGCCCGCGTCGCGTATCATCGCGGGGTGACGGGGCTGCCGTATGGCGTGTCGCCCAACTATTTTGCGGGTGGGACGGATCAGGCGTCGGTGGTGTGGGAGCCGGAATTCACGCTCGGGCAACTCTATAACAAGGGCCTCTTCCTGCTCGGCTATTACGGCGAGGTGGCCGAGTTTGCGAACGCCGTCATCGAACGCCGGCCGGTCGCCAAGGCGGGGCTCGATCACGCCTGGCAGGTGACGAAGATTTTCGAGGCTTTTGCGCAGGGGCCGCGCACTCTTATTGCACTGTAAATCCAGCGGTCCTCGCCTGATGCGCGAAACCTCTGCGCGGCGCCTTCCAACAACTGTTAAGGTCGTGGGTATAAAGGGGACGTACGTCCGTTCGAGACGCGCAGCCAGGGCTGCGAATTGCGGAGGATTGCATGCCTGCGACAGTTGGTTCATCTCCCCAGACGTCGGTCCTCGCGGAGCTGAAAGGCGCCCGGGAGCAAGTGCTGGCGGAAGTCCGTAAGGCGATCGTCGGCCAGCAGCACGCCATCGAGCAAGTGCTGACCGCGCTGTTCGTCGGCGGGCACTGCCTCATCCAGGGCCCGCCCGCCACCGCGAAGACCGCACTGGTGGCAACTCTTGCACAGGTCGCGGCGCTGGATTTCAAACGCATCCAGTTCGCGCCCGATCTCATGCCCTCCGACATTTCCGGAACCGAAATCCTTGAGGAAGACCAGACCACTGGCAAACGGTTTGTAAAGTTCGCCAAGGGCCCGGTCTTCACCAACCTGCTGATGGCCGACGAGATCAACCGCACGCCGCCGAAGACGCAGGCGGCGCTCCTGGAAGTGATGCAGGAGCGCCAGGTGACGGTCGGCGGGCAGACGATGGCGCTGCCGAAGCCGTTCTTCGTGCTCGCCACGCTCAGCAGCATGGAGCAGGAGGGCAGCTATAACCTGCCCGAGGCCCAGCAGGACCGCTTCATGCTGTCGATCGAGATGAACTACCTCTCGCAGGACGACGAGGTGGCGGTGGTGCGTCATTCGACCGGCGCGAAGAAGACCGAACTGAAAAAGGTGATCGGCGGGGAAGACCTGCTCCGCTTCGCCGCCGCGATCCGCTCGGTCGCGCTGCCGCCGGCGCTGGGGGCGTACATCGTCGATCTGGTGGCCGCGACGCGCCCGACCGTGGCGGGGGCGACGGACTTCGTGAAGGACTACATCAGCTGGGGCGCCGGGCTGCGGGCCAGCCAGAACATCGCGCTGGCGAGCAAATCGGTGGCCGGCCAGGACGGGCGCGACACGGTCACGATCGCCGACATTCGCAAGGTGATCGTTCCGGTCCTGCGTCACCGCATCGGCCTGTCGTTCGCCGCGGACGTGGATCACGTGACCGTCGAAAGCCTGATCGAACGTCTTCTCAAGTCCGTCCCGGCCCCGACCGGTTCGCACGCATAAATGGCCCTGGATAAACGCGAAGGAGCGAAGACGCGAAGCGAAATTCAGGAATGCATTTTTCGCCCCTTCGCATCTTCGCGTTGAATACCTGTTTGAAGGACGAACAAACGTGACTGACACACTAGACGCAGCCCAGGCCGTCGCCGCACTGGCCGAGAGCAAGAGGCGAATCCTCGCCGAGATCCGCAAGGTGATCGTCGGGCAGGAAGACGTCGTCAACGACGTCGTCACCAGCTTCTTCGCCGGCGGACATTGCCTCATCACCGGCGTGCCGGGGCTGGCCAAGACGCTGCTCATCAGCAGCATCGGCAAGGCGCTGGACCTGAAGTTCAGCCGCGTGCAGTTCACGCCCGACCTCATGCCGTCCGACATCACCGGCACCGAGGTACTGGAAGAAGACAAGGCCGCCGGCAAGCGGCAGCTTCGTTTCCGGCCGGGCCCGATCTTCACCAACATCCTGCTTGCCGACGAGATCAACCGCACGCCGCCGAAGACGCAGTCGGCGCTGCTGGAGGCGATGCAGGAGCATCAGGTCACCGTCAGCGGCAACACGTATCGCCTCGAAGAGCCGTTCTTCGTGCTGGCGACGCAGAACCCGGTCGAGCAGGAGGGCACCTATCCGCTGCCGGAGGTGCAACAGGATCGGTTCATGTTCAGCCTGGTGATCGACTACCTGCCGAAGGAGCAGGAGGTGGCGGTGGTGAACGCCACGACCGGCGCCAGCGTGGCCGACATTTCCAAGGTGATGGATGGCAAGGAGCTGATGCAGCACCAGCAACTGATCCGCGAGACGCCGGTCGCCGAGACGGTGCTGAAGTACGCCGTCTCCCTCATCGCCACCAGCCGTCCGCAGGGCGCGGACGCGCCGAAGTTCATCAAGGATTACGTCACCTGGGGCGCCAGCGTCCGCGGCTCGCACTACCTCGTGCTGGCGGCCAAGGCCCGCGCGGTGCTGTCAGGCCGGGCACACGTGTCAATTCAGGACGTGCAGGCCGTCTCGATCCCGGTGCTGCGGAACCGCATCATCACCAATTTCCACGCCGCATCGGAAGGAATGACGTCGGAGAACATCATCCGGAAGCTGATCGAAACCGTACCACAGCCGAAGAGCGGACTTTGAAGAAATGCGGAGTGCGTAATGAGGAGTGCGAAATGAAGGTTTTGCCGATCCGCGTTTCGCATTTCGCGTTCCACATTTGACCTATGGCCCAACCGACCTATCTCAACCTCGCCACGCTTGCCCGCATCCGCAACCTGCAGTTGCTGGCCAAGACGGTCGTTGAAGGATTTATCCTCGGCCTGCACAAATCGCCGTTTCACGGGTCGTCGGTCGAGTTCTCCGAGCATCGCCCCTATGCGGCCGGCGACGAGATCAAGCGGATTGACTGGAAGCTGTTCGCCAAGGTCGATCGCTACTACGTCAAGCAGTACGAGGCCGAGACCAACCTCGTCTGCAACATCCTGCTCGACGCGTCGGCATCGATGGCGTACCAATCCGATCCGAAGGGGTTGTCGAAGCTGCAATACGGCTGCTACCTGGCGGCGTGCCTGGCGCACTTCATGATCGGCCAGCGCGACGCGACGGGGCTGACGATCTTCGACGCCGAAGTTCGATCCGTCATTCCGCCCAAGCTCTCGCCCACGCACTTGCGGCGCGTGTTGAGCGAACTGGAAAACGCCAAGCCCGGCAGCCAGACGCAGGTCGCCGGCGCGATGCACCGGCTGGCCGACACGATGAAGCGCAAGGGCTTGGTCGTGCTCATCAGCGATCTGCTGGACGATGTTGAAGCGATCAAGTCAGCACTGCGGCGGTTTCGGTTCCAGGGCCACGACGTGATCATCTTCCACGTGATGGACAACGCCGAGCTGACGTTCCCCTTCGATCGCATGATGCAGGTGCAGGACCTGGAGAGCGGCCAGCAGACGCTGGTCGCGCCTCAGTCGATGCGCGACACCTACATGAAACAGCTCGGCGACTTCCTCCACGGCGTCGAGAAGGCCGCCGGCGATGTGAAGGCGGATTACAAGCTGTTTGATACCAACACCCCGCTGGAGATTGCGTTGAGCGAGTACCTTTACAAGCGGAGCCAGCTCGGATGATCAGCTTTCACCATCCGCTTCTGCTTGTCGGCGCTGTTGCAGCGGTGCTGCCGCTCTTGATCTACTTCTTCACGCGCGACCGCGTGGCGATCGTGCCGTTCTCGACGCTCCGTTTTTTCGCCGGCAACTCGGCCAAGCTCGTGCGCCGAAAGAGGTGGCTGGAAACGCTGCTGCTGGCGATGCGGATGCTGCTGGTCGCGCTGATCGCCTTTGCTTTTGCCCGCCCGTTTTTCCAGAAGAAGGCCGCCGCCGGCGCGGACGGGAAAACGCGGCTGGACGACGCGGTGGTGTTGTTGATCGACGTGTCGCAGAGCATGTCGCGTCCCGGCGTGTGGAAGCAGGCGCTCGACAAGGCCGACGCCGCGGTCGGATCGGCGGCCGTCTCGGTCGTGGCGTTCGATCAGGCGCCGCAGGTGCTGACGACGTGGGCCGATGCCGGCGCGACACGTGACAAACTTCGTTTGCTCGAACCCCAGGCCGCGGGAACCGATCTGGTGGCCGCATTGCGGAAGGCAAACGAACTGCTGGTCGACGTGGCGGCGGAGAACAAGCGCGTCGTCCTCGTCAGCGACCTGCAACGCGCCGGCCTGCCGCCGACCGCGGCGAGCTTCAAGTTGTCGCCGGGCGTGGGGCTGCAGGTAGAGGCGGTGACGTCCGAATCCCCTCAGAAGGTGGCGATCGTCGAAGCGAACCTGCCGCAAAGCCTCGTGGCCGACAACAACCCGCAGCCGATCACGCTTCGCCTCGCCAACTTCACCGCCGAGCCGATCAGCAATGTGACGATCGACCTGGCGCTGGCGAACCAGCCTGTCCAGACGCAAACGCTCACGCTCCCGCCGAATCAGCGGCTCACCGCGTCGTTCCGCGCCACCCTCAGGGACGGCGGCGACCACGCCGGCACGATCACGCTCAAGACGCCCGACGGGCAGGGCATCGTTTACCTTAACCCGTTCGTGCTGCCGCGCATCGGCGTCACGATCCTGACCAACCCCGAGGACGTCGCCCGTCCGGGCAGCAGCGCGTTCTTCTTATCCAAGGCCATCAGTCCCGGCGACGGCTCGCCGTTTGAGGTGAAGGTGCAGAGCGGCGCATCGCCGGTGGACCTGAAGGATACGTCGGTGCTCATCCTCGCCGATCTGACGGAGGTGTCGCCCGCGCTCAAGCAGCAGATCGCCGACTTTCACAAGGACGGCGGCGGCGTGCTGCTGTTGCCGGGATCGAAGACGGAGCCGGCCAAGTTCGCTGCTGATTTCGGGTCGATCGCGCCGGCGCAGCTCAGGCGCATCATCAAGGCGTCCGACACCCGCAAGGGCGATGCCAAGGCGCTCATCACCCGCGTGGAACTCGATCACGCGATCCTCAACGTCTTCCAGCGCCCGCACAGCGGCAACTTCTCGGCGGTCGCGTTCAATCAGTATTGGGAGGTGACCGACTCGCAGCTTTCCCGCGTCCCCCTCCGCCTCGACGACGGCCGGCCGTTCATGCTGGAGCGGGGCGGGCAGGCGGGCGGGGCGGTGGTGATGCTCGTCAGCCCGCCGGACATGGCGTGGAACAACCTGCCCCAGCGCGCGATCTACCTGCCGCTGTTGCACCAGACGTTGCGATACCTCGCCATCCGCGCCGAGACGCCCACGACCTATCAGGTCGGCGATGTGCTCCAGATCCCGCCGGGCCTGAAGGTGCGCGATCCGTCAGGGCAGACGCACGCCGGCTCGTCGATCATCGCCAGCGCGCCCGGGCACTACGTCCTTCTCGATCAGGCCGACAAGCCTGCCATCACCTACGCCGTCAACACGCCGCTCGCCGAAGGCGATGCGACGACGATCCCCGTCGAAGAGTTGAAGGCCGCCTTCGCCAACGCCGACACCGCCGGCGCGTCGGAGGGCGGCAGCCTCGTTGCCGCCGGCTCGCGCGGGCGGGAATTGTGGTCGATCATCATCGCGTTTGCGCTCGTGCTGGTCGTCACCGAACTGTTTGTCTCGAACCGTGTTCCAAGGCATTGAGGATACGCATCATGGCCAACGCACATCCCCAATATGCTCAGCTTGCCCGACGGCTCGGCGTCGCCCGTCGGGCGTACAAACGCACCGGCGCGATCGCCGGCGCGATCGTGTTTCTCATCGAGGCCTTGGGCGTCATCGCGATCGTCGTGGCCGCCGACGTGATGTTCGACCTTGCGCCGGCGGGGCGCATCGGGCTGTTTGTCATCGGGGCGATCGCGCTGGGGGTCTTCGCGTACCGCCATATCGTCAGGCCGCTGTTTCGCCCGATCAGCGATCAACAGGTCGCGCTCTATCTGGAACAACGCAATCCCGAGTTTGAAGGCTCGCTCATCGCCGCCGCCGAGTTCGGCCCGCAGCAGTATTCGGGCCGCGTGGCGGAAATCGTGGAGAGCATTCTCGATCAGGCGATCCTCCGCGCCGGCAGGTTCGACGTCCGCAAGGCGATCGACCTCGGCCGGCTGAAGAAGTACGGCGTCGTGGCGCTGGTGCTGATCGGCGTGTACGTCGTCGCCGCCATCACCATGCCGCAGGCGGTGAGCCGCCGGTTTGCCCGCGTGCTGACGCCGTGGAAGCCCGTGCCGCAGGACGTGGAGCAGGTCGCGCAGGCCCCGAAGGCGCTGGAACCGCTCACGCTCGCCGTCAATCTCGGCGATACCTCCCTCGTGCGCGGGGGCGCGCTGAGCTTGCAGGCCAGCGCCAATCGTCGCCCGAACGAGACCGTCAACTTCCACTTCCGTTCGCTCGCCGCCGGCGGGGAGTGGAAGCTCGTGCCGATGGGCGAGGCCGATCAGCTCAACACCTATGGGCTGACGCTGCCCGACATCAACGAAGACCTCGAGTATTTCGTCTCCGCCGAGAACACCAAGAGCGAGCCGCATCGGGTGAGCGTGTACGACCCACTCCTGATCAAGTCGTATGAGGTCGTGACGAAGTATCCCGAGTACCTGAAGTTTGGCGATCGCGTGGAAACCCCGGCCTCGCCGGACGTCTCTGCGCCGTCGGGATCGACGGTCAGCATTCGCGCGGTCACCAACGGCCAGCTCAAGAGCGGCAAGTTTGAATCGGTCGATCGCACGGAGGTCGAAACGACGATCGCCAAGGACAACGACGCGGCCGCAAGCTGGCTGTTGCCCGTGGCGAAGGACGAAACCTTCATCCTCAGTCTTACCGACGTGCACGGCCAGACCGTCACCACGCCTACGCCCGCCACGCTTACCTGCATCATCGATCGCGCGCCGACGGTGAAGCTGGTCACGCCGTCCCTTCAGGTGACGTCCAACCCGCTCGGCGAGATCAAGTTCGCCGCCGATCTGACAGACGACCTGGCGCTCGACGGCGCGGAATTGGTCATCACGCGCGGCGTCGATCCATCGGCCCAGCCGGCGCGGTTTCCGCTCGCGGTCGCCGGCGACACCCCCAAAGGCCTCGGCATGACCGCTGGCCGCGCGACGGGGACGCTCATGCTCGAAACGATCTCGCCCAAGCTGACGCCCGGCGAACTGGTGATGGCGTACGTCGAAACGAAAGACCGCAAAGGCCAGACGATGGCGAGCGACCTCGTGCAGATCACGATCGTGAGCTACGAGTCGTGGGCCGTCTACAGCCTTGAGCAGCACGACAGCGGCCCGAAGGTGACCTATCCGCTCGAGCCCGTGCTCCAGGCCGCATGGCGCATCTACAGCACGTCCGGCCAACTGTCGCAAAACGAGGTGAAGAAGCAGGCCGAAGAACTGGCCGCCACGATGGTCGATGCCGGCGGCAAGCTGCATCCGTATTACGATCCGAAGGAAGAGGCCGACCCGGTCAAGCTCGAACATGGCGCTAAGGCAATGCAACTCGCCCAGGCCGGGCATGACAGCTTGGCGAACAACGATCTGCCGTCCGCCGTCGCGCAGTTGAGGGCGGCGGTGGCGGAATTGGTGCTCGCGGGGGTGATCGATACGGTTGTCATCACCAAGCCGCCGGAAGGCGGCGCGGCGCAGTCGTCGGAACTGCAGAAGACGGTCGCGAAGATGACCGCGCTCGTGGAACAATCGCCTGCCGCCGCCGCTAACGCTTCGGGCGCCCGTTCGGAGAACGACACCGCCGCCGAGGCCGCCAGGCAGATGGCGAAGGCGGAAGAACTGGAGAAGGCCGCGGCCGATCTCGCCGACAAGCTGTCCAAGGCCGCCGAATCGAAGGACGGCAGCGAGAAGAAGTCCGCCGCCGATGCCGAGAAGCTCGCCGCCCAGGCCGCCGATGCCGCGAAGGCGACCAGGGACGCCGCCCGCGCCGATGCGACAAAGCAAGCTGCCGCGCAGGATCTTGCCGACGCCGCCAGAAGCCTTCAGGCCGCCTCCGACGCGGGCAAGGCCGGCAAGGCGGATGAGGCCGCGAGTAAAGCCGACGCCGCCAAGCGTCAGCTCGCCAACGCCAAGGGCAAGCTGACCGGCTCCTCGCAGGAAAACATCGACAAGTCGCTCGACAAGGCCGAAGAGCTCGCCTCCGCCGCCGCGCGGAAGCAGGGCGATCTGATGGACAAGACCGACGCCGCCGGCAAGGCGTCCGCTCCGCAGAAGAAAGACGCCGCCGCCAATATCGCCGCCGAGCAGGTGAAGCTGACCGGCGACGTGAAGTCGCTCGCCGGCGCGATCGACGGCCTGAACAAGGCCGGCGCCGCCGGCGCGGTGAAGGCCGACACCGCCAAGCACGTGCAGAAGGCCAGCGACGACCTGAAGCGCGGCCGCCTTGAGCAGAAGATCGCCAACGCCGCCATCAAGCTTGCCGCCGGCGACACCGCGGGCGCCGCCGCGGAGCAGAAGAAGATCAAGGAAGTGCTCGAACAGGTTGGCGAATCCCTTCAGAATGCCGGCGGCACCCGCGCCGGCGACGCCGCGACTGCGCTCAAGCGCGCCAACGATGCTGCCGCCGCCGCGAAGGCCAACCTCGAAAAACTCGAGAAGGAGGCCGCCGGCGAAGGCAAGAAAGAGCTCGCCGCCAAGACCGCTGACGAACTCGCCCGGCTCGCCCGCGCCCTTCAGCAGCGCGATCTGAGCGCCGGCAACAAGGACTTCGCCGCCGACGCCAAAGCGTTAAGTAACGCCGCCAGTGCGCCGGCCAAGCTGTCAGACGAGTTGGAAAAAGTGCCCGCCAAGGCCGGAGAGTTCGCGAAGATCACTGCCCGGTTGCAGGATCACTTGGAAGCCGAATACCAGACGACGCTCAAGAGCAGAGAACTCTTCGCCGCCCAGCGCGAAGAATGTCCGCCGGAGTACCGGCCGCTGGTGAACAAGTACTTTGAGGCGATCGCGACCGACGCCAGATAGCCTCCGCTCAGAAGGCCGCACGCAAGCAGGAAATGACACCCGTGAATCGACTGTTCGAAATGCTCTTCAATCACTCGCCCGCCGATTTCGCGCGGGGGAAGTGGGTGTTCACCAGCCCGTTGCCGGGCGAACTGCGGCTCGCGTTGTGCGTGGTCCTGCTGGGCCTGGTCTTCTGGCTTTACCGCCGCGCGAGCGTGGCGAAGACGGGGACGCGCCGCTGGCTGATGGGCCTGCGCTTCGCGATCGTGGGATTGCTGCTGTTCGTGCTCGGGGCGCCTGCGCTGCGGATCAGCGAGCCGAACAAGGAATCGCTCTTTACGGCGGTGCTGGTGGACACGTCCCGTTCGATGACCGTCCCCGACGTGGCCGGCGGCTCGCGCATCGCGGCGGCGCAGTCGGCGCTGTTCGCGGGCGAGAAGGCGGTCGTCCCGCAGTTGGCCGACAAGAGCCAGGTCGTCCTTTACACCTTCTCCGATCAGGTTCGCCGCGCCACGGACAGGGACGTTGCCGATGCCGCCGGCGCTCGCACCGATTTGTACGGCAGCATCCGAAGCGTCGACGCCGAGCTGCGCAGCGTGCCGCTGGGCGCGGTGGTGCTCGTCACCGACGGCTCGCGCAACACCGGCGGCGCCGCGATGGACGCCGCTCGGCTGCTGGAAGCGCGCGGCACGCCGCTGTACGTGCTCGGCGTCGGCGATCCGAATCCGCCCCGCGACCTGGAAGTGGTGCAGGTGCTCGCGCCGGCGGTCGTGCCGGTCGGATCGCAGGCGGACATCGACGTCACGGTTCGCCACACCGGCTTCGCCGAGCCGTTCGACCTTCTGCTGAAGCGCGGCGAAGAGCTGGTGCTCACCCGGAAGATCACGCCCGAGCCCGGCAGTGACCTGCAGCGCGTGCGGCTTTCGATCACGCCCGACAGCCAGGGCAGCACCGCCTACAAGGTGGAAGTGCCCGCCGCCGAGGGCGAGGCGATCGCGCAGAACAACGCGCGGGACTTCCTGATCAACTGCAAGGACGACCGCCTGCCCGTGCTGTACGTCGAGGGCAGCCCGCGCATGGAGTATCGCTTCCTGCGGCGAGCGCTGGTGCGCGATCCGACGTTCCGCCTCGTCGGCCAGCTTCGCCTGAACACCGGCCGGTTCTATTTGCAGGGGGCAGGGCCGGATGAGAAGCACCTGGCCGAAGGCTTTCCCGATTCGATGGAGAAGCTCAGCGCGTTCAAGGCGATCGTGCTGGGCGACGTCGAGGCATCGTATTTCACATCGCAACAGCAGCAGATGATCGAAGATTTCGTCAAGCTGCGCGGCGGCGGGCTGCTGATGCTGGGCGGGGTGAACTCGTTCGGTCCCGGCGGGTATGCCAGCACGCCGGTGGGGCGGGCATTGCCGGTGACGATGTCGCCGGGCGACGGGGCGTATTCCGATCAGCAGTTCGCGGCGCAGGTGGCCGGCCCGCTCGATCATCCGGTGATGCGGTTGTCGCTCGATCCGGTCGAAAGCAAGCTGCTGTGGGACAACGCGCCCCCGTTGATCGGCGTGACGCCCACCGCCGGCCTCAAGGCGGGCGCGACGCTGCTGCTCCAGCAGCCGCAGTCGCGCAGGCCCGTGCTGGCGGTGCAGAACTACGGTCAAGGCCGCGCCGCGGCGTTCACGAGCGGAGGCAGTTGGTACTGGCAGGTGTCGCGGCCGTCGACGGACGAGTTTCACGCGCGGTTCTGGAAGCAACTGGTGCGATGGCTGGCGGTCGGCGCGCAGGACATGCTCACGATCTCGACCGACGCGTCGGTTTACAGCCGTGGCGATCCGGTGACGCTTACCGCCTCCGTCCTCGGCAAAGACTTGCGGCCGCTGAACGACGCGGTCGTCACCGCGACCATCACCGATGCCCTTGGCAACAAGCACGATGTTCCGATGGACTGGATCCTGTCGCAGGAGGGCGTCTACACGGCCCGCTTCGCGCCGGATCAGCTTGGCCAGTATCAGGTAAGCGTGCAGGTCGAAGGCTGGACCAGCCCGCCCGCCGAGGCGGCGTTCGTGGCAAGCGACAGCACGATCGAGTTTGCGGATGCGTCGCTCAAGCGCGATCTGCTTCGCGATATGGCTGAGCGGACGAAGGGCAAGTACTTCGATATCGCCGACGCGTCCCAGCTTCCGCCGGCCGTCATCGACGGCATGCGGTCGGCGGCGCTGTCCACGACGACGCCGAAGGAACTGCCGCTGTGGGACATGCCGGTCCTGCTTGTGCTGGCGATCGGCCTGCTCGGCGCCGAATGGCTCGTGCGGCGGCGCAGCGGGCTATCATAACCGAACGCAATCGAGGTGTTCACGCGATGATCGACTATCGAAAGCTCTTCTCGCCGACCGCGTCCCGCCTGGCGCGGCGCGAATTTTTGGGCGGCACGCTTCGCACGCTGACCGGCGCCGGCCTTGCCTGCGCCGCACAGGACCTGCTGCTGGCGGCCAACGCGATGGGCGCGGAACCGGCGAAGGCCGGCGGCAAGTCTGGCAACATCATGCAGGACGCCAGCCTCCCGCAGCGCACGGGGCAGTTCGTATTCCCGCGATTGCGTTTCTCAGTCACCGACGAGACGACCGATCTTTGGAACATCCATCCCGTCGGCGATGCAAATCTGCGGCACAAGCTGGGCCAGCTCACCAACATCAACGTCAGTCAGGAGCCGCGCGTCGTCACGCTTGGCGATTTTGACGACATGGCCCGCAACCCGTTCGTCTTCATGACCAGCGAGGGCAACTTCTCCCTCACCGAGCAGGAAGAGAAGAACTTCAAGGAATACCTTGACCGTGGCGGTTTCATCCTCGCCGATGATTGCGTCTACAAGACGAAGGAAGACCGCTTCTTCCGCGCGTACGTCTACCTGATCAACAAGCTTTATCCCGACAACCCGATGCGGAAGGTGCCGTACGACCACGAGATCTTCCACATCTACTACGACATGCCCAACGGCGCGCCGCACTGCCAGGGCGTGCCGCACGGCATGTACGGCCTGTTTGAGCCGGGCACCGGGCGCATCATGACGACGATCACGCCTGGCGACATTCACTGCGGCTGGGTGAACCAGTGGTTCACGCCGGAGAAGAACGAGCAGGCGATCCAGATGGGCATCAACATCATCATCTACTTCCTGACGCATTAATTCTCATGATCGACCTTCGCTCAACGACCGCATCGCTGATCGGCCTGATGGCGCTGGCCCAACTTGCCAGCGCCCAGACGACCGGCCCCTCAACCGCGCCGGCCACCAACCCTGCCGCTCCCGCCGCCGCCCCTGCGCCGAAGGGAAAGACGACGGCGGTGATCATCGTTGGCGCGCCGGGCACGCCGATGTACGCGCGGCATTACCAGGATCGCGCGAAGCGATTCGAGGCGGTGTTGCGCGGCGCGGGGCTGGAATCAGGCCGCATCCTCACGCTGGCGGACCCGTCGCAGTCGGCGGATGCGGTGCTGAAATCGTTGCGCGAGGTGGTGCCGACGTTGAAGCCGGACGATCAGTTCGTCCTGATCCTGCTGGGCCACGGCGCGGTGGCGGACAACTCGGTTACGCTCATGTTGGCCGGGCCCGACCTTGAAATGAAGGCGGTGGCGGCGGAGTTGGGCAAGCTGAAGAGCCGCAGCCAAGTCGTGATGAATTTTTCCGCCAGCGCTGGCGATGCGATGGCGCTCTTCGCGTTGCCCGGCCGGATTAACATCGCAGGTGGGGTGGCGGGGCAGGTGAACGATAACGATTTCGCCGAGTTCGTCCTTCGGGAACTGGAAGCGAGTCCCTCGGCTTCGCTGTTGGAAACGTACAACCGCGCCACCGAGCGGTTCGCCAAGTGGATCGTTCGCCAGAAGCAACCGCCAGGCGAAGGGCAGAAGGGCTGGGTTGTGGAGGGCAGCGAGTCGGCGGCGCTGTTCCGCAAATTGTACGACGCGGATGACGTACCCGCGGAGCGGCGGTTCTTCGCGTCGGACGCATCGGGCAAGCCGGACGATCCGAATCCGCCGCTCACCGCGCAGCCGACGGATCACTGGTCGAAGCGTCGAGTGGTGACCGAAACGCCCGCTCTGGACGACGTCGCAAAAGGCGCGCCCGCCACCGCGATCGCGGCCCAGGGCTTTACGGCCGTCGCGCCGACGACGCAGGCGCCGGTTGGTGCGGTTGCCGGAAAAACAGTATTGGGACGGGCCAACTGATATGCGTATGCGACGACGACGCCTCATCACAACGTCCGCCTTCCTGGCGATCGGCCTTTCCGCCGGCCTCGCGTTCGCCGCCGAGCCGGGAGAGCCGGTCGCAGGATCGCCCGTGCCGATGGAGCGGGCCAAGCAAGGCGAAAAACTCATCCGTCACACCGGCAACTACGAGCCGCTGCACGTCCGTTGGGCGCTGAACGACGGCGTATCCGGCGTGCTGGCGGTCTTCCCGAATCCACAGATCGCGAGGGAGATCTACCTTGCGACCGAAGCCGGCCTGCTGAAGAGCACGGATGCCGGCGCGACATTTGCTGCCCTGCCTGAATGCACCGCCGACAAGATCGGCACCGTCAACGCCGTCACCTTTCGGCCGGACTCGCCTTCTCGATTCATCATTGCCACGCAGGGACGCGGGCTGTTCGTCACGAGCGATGGCGGAAGTACCGTAACGCAACTGGCGACGCAGGCCACCGGTCTGGCGAGCGACGCGGTCGCCTCCGTTCACTATGCCGCCGACGATGAGATGCTTCGAACGCTCATCGCGGTGCACGGCGTTGACGCGCCGGGCCTGTCGCGAAGCACCAATGGTGGCAAGACGTGGGACGTGCTCTTTCCCGATCAGCACGTGCATCACCTCTTCTGGCCCCGGCGCGGGGAGAAGCAAGTGCTGCTCGACGCTTCGCCGGCGGACGACGCCGATCGGCGTACGCTTTACTTCCTCGCATCGATCCAGGAGCCGTGGCAGAAGCTGGTGGCCGACGTGTTGATCACCGGCGCGGCCTCCCCGCGAGGCCGAGGCGACACGATTTACCTGACGACGGCCGACCAGGGCATCTATCGTGTGGCGCGCGAGGGGGGCATCGTCGCCAGTGTGACGCCGGGCGACGAGGCGGAATGGTCGAGCATCGGCATCGCCAGCGGCCCGACGGCGGACAACGATTTCTTCTATGCCTATCACGCCAAGCGGCTGGGCATGGTGCTGTTCACGTCAAGGCAGCTCACCGGCATTCAGCCGGCGGCCGAAGACGAGGCTGCTGCGGATAATGCGAAGCCGGCCGAGGAGCCGCTTCGCACGCTGAGCGACGGCCTGTTTACCGGCCCGCTGGTGCTCGAAGGGGCGCACATCCGCGCTGGCGCGAACGGCAACGCATTTTACGCGGTCGTCAACCGCTCGCTGTACCAGTCGGTGAACGCCAGTCCAGGCATCGCGGTGACGGAGATCGCCGTTTCGCCTTCATCGCTGTTCGTCGAACCGGATCGTGTACGGTCGGTTATCGATCCGCTGGTCCGCGACCTGAACGCCTTCGTCGAGTCCAGCCGCACCCGTGACGCGGCGGCCGAACTTTCGGCGAAGCTGGCGGAGCATCGCAAGACGCTTGATCTCCGACGCTTTGTCGTCACCGCAAAAGTGCAGTCGGTCGCGACGGATCCGGTGAGGTCGGTCACCGTCGATCTCAGCCGCGTGAGCCGTTCGGCGTTTGCCCCGCTTTACGACGACGGCCAGCACCATGATGGCGAGGCGGGGGATGGCATCTATGGCAACGCGTTCGACCTCGACTTCGGCGCGGTTCGCCGTTTTCACGAAGACTGGCGAGGCCAGTTTCCCGGACCTATCGCGCTGACGGTCTCCGCGGTCACGCAGGGGCAGGCGCTTTCTGGCGCGGTGGGCACGCTCTCACTCTATCACCGTCGCACCTCCATTCCCTTCGCCACCGACGCGCGGCCGTCGAAGATCAGCGGGGCGGTGTCGGGCGACCTGACGCGAACCGGACCGAAACGCGACTATACGCAGGTGATCAGCATCAAGGCCCCAGGTTCGTGGGCGGTCGGCATTACCAACTGGCGGAACGCATTCGCGATCAATCGCGAACAGGTGCTGTCGTTCTACATCCGCTCATCACAGCCGACGAGCGATGGCATTTCGATCCAGCTTCGCGACGCCCCTGCATATCAGCGACCCAACGTGACGCCGAAGGTGGACCTGATGGCCGAGGGCTTCGTGCCTGAGAAGAAGCTGTCGCCAGCCGAGCAGCACGTGTTGATCCCCATTTCCCGCCTGCTGGACGGCGCAGAGGAATTTCAGACCTCCGCCACCGTCGGCATGATTCTCAGCGGCACCGCAACGCAACAGGTGGACGTGTTGATCCGCGACATCAAGCTCGTCCCGGCGTCCGCAGTTGGCGAAAGCGTCGGCGAAAGCGAGGGCGAAACACCATGAAGCGTGCGATTCCTGTTTTCTCCGTATTGTTGATCGGCGCGTCGTTCGTGTCCGCGCAATCGGTTCGCGAACGCTTTCAGGCCGCATCGGCCGCGGGGAACGCGAAGAACTTCGCCGAGGCGGTGGCGATCTACCAGGCGATCGCCGACGATCCGAAGGTGTCGCGCGAAGATAGGGCGACGGCCTGGGCACGCCGGATTGACGTTCATCGCGCTCAGAAACACTTTGATCAGGCTGTTGTCGCCGCAAAGCAGTTGCTGGCACTTCAGCAGGACGACACGCGCCGCAAGCTGGTGATGTTGCAGGTCGCCGAATTGCACATGCAGGCTCAGCAGGCATTGGCGGCGGTCGAGGTACTGAAAGAATTGGCGGCGAAGTATCCGGAGGATGACGACAACTTCATCCAGGCAAACCTCGTCGCCGGCAACTACCTGGTTCGCGATAAGAAGCACGCCGACGCCGTGGTGTTCTTCGAATCCGCCGCGAAGCGGATGGACGTCGAAGACCCACGCCGGATCGACGCGATCTGGAACGCCTCCACCGCGCTCTGGGAGAGCGATCAGATCGAGAAGTCGATCGAGATCACCAAGACGCTGGTCGATCCAAAACTGCGGTCGCATCCGCGGCTGTCAAATCGCCAGGCGAACGATCGCATCATCGGCGGGCTGACCAAGCTCAAGCGTCAGCCCGAGGTGGTGGCGCTGCTGAAGGAATGGGAACAGACCGATCCGGACGTCGACTTGCGAGCGCGATGGTGCCTGAGCGCGGCGCGGAACGCCGCGTGGTCGGGCGATGCCGAAGGCGGGCTGGAGTCGTACCGCCGGCTGATGCTGGCGCACGCGTCGGTTCCGACGTCGGACGGGTGGTTTGAAGCGCAGAATGCGATCGTTGACGGTCTGATTCGCAAGAACGACTTTCCTGCCGCGCTGAAGGCCGCGCACGTATTATTTGATGCGGCACATGATCAGGGCGCGGTGACGATGGCAGTCTCGAAAATGGCAGATCTGCTCAATCGTATAGATGGAAACAACAAGCGCTCCAAGGCGCTGGTGAACTACCAGCTTTTCGGTCCTGCCGGGCGCGATGGAAAGGTGGGGACGGAAGACGACGAGGCGAACCTGCTGCCGGAGATCGGCTACCCCGATGACCCGGAACGCACGGCGGCGTTCGCGAAGGCCTTTGCTGCCGTCGGCGACGATGCGGCGGGAACGTTTCACCGCGGGCAGTTGTGCCTGTACCTCGGCAAGCCGTCCGCGGCGACGGATTTCTATTTACAGGCGATCCGCAAATCAACGCTGGATCAGTGGCCGACTTTCGTGAGCGTCGCGGTGATGAACGGCTGGCGTCCGCTGAATACCCACGGCCACGGCATGGACGCGGTGGCGAGGTATTTCCTTGAAGGTGATGGCTCGGCGAACCCGTTTAAAGAGGCGAAGTTCGAGCCTGCGCCGTGGCCGTTGCCGACGCCGTCCACCGAATCGACGGAACAACTGCGGGCGCTTCGCGCCTCGCTATGGGAACTTGCTGAGGACGCGTCGCTGCCCTCGCAGGTCCGCCATGCGGCAGTGCGGAGCGTGGGACGGATCGGGCAGGTGATCCCCGCGGCAGACGAACTCGACCGCTTTCTCGCGCTCACCCGCGAACAAGATGGCGGCCTGCGAGATCTGGCCGCACTTCATGCGACGCGTGCCTCGCGCGGCGATTCGCTGCAACTCGCTCCCATGCAGGCCTTCGCCGCCGGCGACCGCCTGCCTGCGAACGCCGCGAAGCGTACTACAGAAGAAGTAAGGCGTATGGCCAAGGCGGTCGAGAAACTCGCCGCGAAGAACGCCGGCGTGCCGAAGATGCAGCCGGTCAAGTAGTTCGACGTTCAGTGTTTCTTGTAGCGATACTTCGAGCGGTACTGCTGCGGCGTCTCGCCCGTCTCGCGCCTGAAGACGAAGCTGAACTGTGACGCCAGCGCGAACCCGCACAGGTCGGCCACGTGCGGCATGGTCCAGTCGCTGGTGGCCAGCAGGTTCTTCGCCTGCTCGATCCGCACCCGCATGATCTCGTCGTGAATGCTCCGCCCGACGGCGGCGCGGAAGTGCATCTCAAGCGTGCGGCGCGACATCGCGACGTGCTGCAACACGTCCTTCACCTTGATCGCCTGATCGGTGTGCGAGCGGATGAACCGCAGCGCGGCGACGACGTCCGGGTCGTCGATGGCGAGCAGGTCGGTCGAGTGTCGCGGGACGACGCCGATGGGCTGGATCGTCACCGACTGCTGCGGCCGCCTGCCGGTGGTGAGCCATTCGTCCAGCAGGCGTGCGGCCTCGTAGCCCACTCGCCGAACGCCGTGATCGATGCTGGTGAGCGGCGGATCGACGAGGCGGCAGGTTTCGCTTTCGTTGCCCACGCCCATGACCGCCACCTGCTCGGGAATGCGTTTGCCGGCGGCGCGGCAGGCGCGGGAGATCTCGAGCGCCTTGTGGTCGTTCATCGCCATCAGGCCGACGGGCTGGTCGAACGCGGCGATGCACTTCTGGAGCCGCGCGGGGTTGTTCGAGACCGCCGGCTCGATCACACCGCCGACGATGCCGCGCTCCCGGCAGACTTCGAGAAAGCCTTCGCGGCGGTGCTGGGAGATCGGCGCGTCGTGTTCGGGCACGTACATCAGGTGCTTGAGGCCGAGGTCGGCAAGATACCGCGCGCCCATGCGCCCGACTTCGCGGTTGTCGACGATCACCCACGGCGGGCCGTCGTCGCTTGGCACGCCGGTAACGCGGACGGCGGGGATCGTCGTCTGCCTCAACGGCTCGCGCGTGGTGTGATAGCTCTCGGCGACGATCATCCCGTCCACGCCGCCCTGCAAGATCGGCTCGGCGGACGACGTGAGCTCGAGGACCACCTGCCACCGCCGGTGATGATCGGCGTAGTCGGCGATGCCTTCCATGATCAGCCGGTCCACCACCTGCTCGACGCCCACCATTACCAGGACACGCTGTAATCGACGTGTCGTCAATGGTTTACGCGCGATCTCGGCGGTTTTGGCGATCGGCGTTGTTTTCGGGAGTTCGGAGCGGACCACGCGAGGATTTCGAAAGGGGTGCGCAAATAGTGAATTCGAATACTAAATATGTCAACAAAATTCTCCCTCCATCGACATGCTTCGAAATGACAAGGACGTGAATGATTGCGCGATTTGTAAATCGATTTGCCACTAATGGAACGAAAAGTCATCGCCGCGAAGCTACAGTGTGGACGTCAGGCGGAATGTCACATCATTTGGAACACGGGTTCGGAGAATTGCAGAGGAGGAAGACATGGGAAAACACGAATTGAATCGGCGGGCACTGTTGTCGGCATCCATTCCCGCAGCGTTGCTGACAATATTGCCGGCGGTCTCGCACGCGGCGCCGCTTTCGAACGGCACCTGGACGCAGGCCTCAAGCGGCGGACTGTGGGACGACGCCTCGGTCGGCAATTGGGACGGCGGCATCGTTGCAGACGGCGCCGGCTTTACCGCTAATTTCAACACGCTCGACATCACCGCCGACAATACCGTGCACCTGAACCAGCCGCGCACGATCGGCAACCTGATCTTCGGCGACACCACGACATCATCGGTTGCCGGCTGGATTCTGACCAACAACTCGAACGTGTCCAACATCCTCACGCTCGCCGGCGCGACGCCTACGATCACCGTCAACGCGTTGGGCGGGACCAAAGCAGTGTTTGTCTCGGCACAGATGGCGGGAACTGATGGGCTTACTAAAGCAGGCGCGGGCACGCTTGTCCTGCAAGCCAATAATACGTGGAGCGGCGGCACAAACGTGAATGCCGGCACGCTGGTCGTCGGCACGAATACCAGCCAGGCGGGAATCGCAACCGGCTTGCTCGGTTCTGGCGCCGTCACGCTCGGCACCAATACCAACCTCGTCTTCGGCCGTTCAGGTACGTACAACCTCAACGCCAGCACGATTCTTCAGGTGCCCAGCACATCCAACGGCAGAGTGCAGATCGGCGGGTCGGCGACGTACTCGCTTGGCAGCAGCACTGCGAACACGTTCGCAGGCTTCCTGCAACTCATCCACGGGTCGACGCTCGAGTACACAGACGAGACGCTCCCCGCTGCCCGTGTCGGCGCAGGGCCGTTCACCGTGCCGGTGGGAGCGCTGGGGACGAACGCGACCATTACGGTTGCCAACGCTCCGACATTCAAAGTTCTCACTAACGGGGCGAATGATGCTACGGTTCAGACGCTGAACGTCGCGCGATCGTTCCAGCTTGCCAGCGGCGGACAGACGCTCACGATCGTTGCGGATCGAGGCAGCGGGACGGGCACGAACAAGGTCGTTGCGTTTACCGGCGGCACCACGCTGAACGCGGCCGTTCCCACCGGCGGCACCACGACGGCAAATTTCCAGGGCGGCAATGGCTATCGCATCGCGCTCGCCAACGCCACCGCGATCTCAATTGGCGGCGGCAACACGACGGGCACGCTCAGGCTTAATCCGACGACGGCTAACGTCAGCGTTCTTGGCAACGTCGTGAACTCCACGACTAACGCAACAGCGGCGGTCAAAACGCTGCAACTCGACGGGACGAGCGGCGATAACCTCATCACCGGCAGCATCAGCGATGGCTCGGCCGGCAGCAACGTCACGACGGCGCTGCTGAAGTCGAACGGCAGCGCGTGGACGCTCAGCGGAAGCAGCAGTTACAGCGGCGGGACGACCGTCAGCGGCGGCAAGCTGTTGGTGACGAACACGACCGGCTCGGCGACGGGCAGCGGAGCGGTCAACGTCACCGCGGGCACGCTGGGCGGAACGGGCATCATCAGCGGGAATGTGGCGATTGCCGGTACGGTGTCGCCGGGCCTCAGCATCGGCACGTTGACGACGGGCGGCCTGTCGATCACCGCCGGTACGTTTGAAGCCGAGTTGGATACGCAGTCACTCACGGCGGACAAGATCGTCGTCAACGGCGATCTGGCGATCAGCGGGGCTTCGGTGCTCTCGCTGTCCGATCTGGCGGCGGTGCCGCAGGTTGTGCCTGCTGATACGACGGTCTTCACGCTCATCGAGTACACGGGCACTTGGAACGGCGGAACGTTCGGCGGGCTGGCCGACGATTCGGAATTCGACTTCGGCTCCAACCGCTACGCCATCAACTACAACGACGCCGGCCGCGTGACGCTGACGGCGGTTCCCGAGCCGGCGATGTTGGGCGTGATCGCGCTGGCCGGCGCGGCGTTGGCCATGCGTCGCCGGGCATCGAAGTAATTAAGGTCATCGCAGTATCGCGAGCGCGAGATGGTGTCACCCATGATGAACTCCGTGCAGTTGCCGGGCCTTCGCTACTACGTGCCGGTCGGACGATCGGCCAACCCCGTCACAGTCGACGTGGACGTCTGCGTCTACGGCGGCACGTCGGCGGGAATCGTTGCCGCGGTGGCGGCGAAGCGCCTGGGAAAGACCGCGGCGCTGGCGGTGTTCGATACGCACCTCGGCGGGCTTAGTTCCGGCGGGCTTGGCGCGACCGACATTGGCAACAAGGCCGCGATCGGCGGGATCGCTCGTGAATTTTATCGCCGCCTGGGCGCGTATTACGAGTTGCCCGAGGGCGAGGCGTGGACGTTCGAGCCGCACGTGGCCGGGCAGATCTTTTCCGATCTGTTGGACGAGGCGGGCGTGCCGATTCGCGTCGATCAGCAACTGATGCGCGTCCATAAGGCGGGAAACCGCATCGAGGCGATCGAGATGAGCGACGGCACGGTGTACCGCGCCCGCACGTTTATCGATGCCACCTATGAGGGCGACCTGCTGGCGATGGCGGGCGTGTCGTACCACGTCGGCCGGGAGTCGAACCGGGTGTATCGGGAGACGTTGAACGGCGTTCACTTCGGGCACCCGAATCACAACTTTCGCGCGTACGTCGATCCGTATCGCGTGGAAGGCGATCCGTCGAGTGGCCTGCTGCCGCTGGTGCAGGACGTTCCGCCGGGCGTGCAGGGCGACGGCGATCGTTGCGTGCAGGCGTACAACTTCCGCATGTGCCTGACCGACGTGGCCGCCAACCGCATCGCGTTCCCGAAGCCGGCTGGCTACGACGCGGATCGGTACGAACTGCTCCGCCGGTACGTCAACCAGGGCATGTGGGAAGTGATGTGGATGACCATCCGCATGCCCAACGGCAAGACCGACAACAACAACGCCGGCGCGATCGCGACCGATCACATCGGCGCGAACTACCGCTGGCCCGAGGCCGGCTATGCGGAGCGCGAGCGGATCTTCCAGGATCACGTGAACTACACCGCCGGCCTGTTCTACTTTCTGCAGAACGACGAGCGCCTGCCGGAATACGTGCTGCAGCAGATGAGCAAATGGGGGCTGTGTGCGGACGAGTTTCTGGGATCAGGCGGCTTCCCGTGTCAGCTTTACGTGCGCGAGGCGCGCCGGATGATCGGCGGATACGTGATGACCGAGCACGAGTGCCGCCGTACGCGGACGGTGGAGGATTCGATCGGCCTGGCCGCCTACACGATGGACTCGCACAACTGCCGCCGGCTGGTGGTGGGCGGGCGGGCGATCAACGAAGGCAACGTGGAAGTTCCGCCGGATCGGCCATACCCGATCTCGCTGCGGGCGATCACGCCTAAGCACGCGGAATGCTCGAATCTGATCGTCCCGGTCTGCCTGTCGGCGAGCCACATCGCGTTCGGATCGATCCGCATGGAGCCGGTGTTCATGGTGCTCGCCGAGTCGGCGGCGCACGTGGCGGCGATGGCGATCGATCACGATTGCGGCGTGGCGGAGATCCCATACTCGCGGCTGCACGATCGACTGGCTGATGCCGGGCAGGTCCTGGCTTGGCCGCCCAAGGGCAAGCTTGAGGCGCGGACGTCTGCTTCGGTCGGCGTGAAGTTGGCGGAGCAACATTGATCAACGGAGGGTACGATGAAAAAACGTCGAACGGCCTTCACGCTCGTCGAACTGCTGGTGGTGATCGGCATCATTGCGTTGCTGATCTCGATTTTGCTGCCGGCGCTCAACAAGGCGCGCGCTTCGGCGAAGGCGCTTCAGTGCGCATCGCACCAGCGTCAGATCGCCGCCGCGATCCTCATGTACTGTAATGACAACAAGGGGGCGTTCCCCTCGAATGACCTGGTGCTGGATAGCGCCTACAGCTACACGTGGGGCTGGTTCACCCGTCCGCTGGTAGGACGATATCTGGGCGATACGAATACGAGAGTCGCGTTCTACACCAGTCTCAATATCTACTTTTGCCCGGCGACCACGTACACCTACAGTTCCGCCGGTCGTCCGAATTACGGCGGGAACTTTGGCATCGGCTACAACACGAATCCCTTCGCCCGCCTCTGGAAGCCCGACCGCAACGGCCGCCCGCACGGGAAGCTGGGCACCATTCGTGAGGCGAGCAAACAATTGATCCTTGCCGATGTGGGCGGCACGAACGCCGGGGTTCTGAGCTCGACGTGGGTTCAGATGTACAACGGCGAGGCGATCTCCTACGGCGGCGCCGGCTTTGCCACCAATCCGGCGAATGGCGCGACGTCCTATCGTCATCGTCGCAAGGCAAACGTCGCGTTTGCCGATGGCCACGTGGAAACGTTTACCTCCAACATGGACGACAACTTCCAGGTTAACACTCATCGTGACGTTGGCCTGCATCGGGCCATCCAACTGGGCCAGGTGCGATACATTGCCAAGGGTGTTAACGGTGGATGATTCAACGGGTGGGCCGCTCGGCGATATGTATTAGTTGTACGTCACGACAGGACACACCATGATGAATTTCACCCGGTCAGCAGCGGCGGTGCTGCTGACATGCGTAGCCGTTGCCTCGCCGTTGTTCGCCGAAACGGGCGACGCCACTGCTTCTAAGAAAATCCTTCTTTCGTTCGGGCCCGACTACGATCTCAGTCACCCCAAGACCAACCATGGCGGCGAGTGGAAGCTTTCCCCCGCCGGTCGGCCGGCGTTGCAGCTCACGACGCCGCCGGGGCGGGATTGGCCGGGCATTCTCTTCAATGCGCCAGGTGGAGCGTGGGACCTGTCGGCCTACGAATACATCAGCCTCGATATCCACAACGTCGATAACAAGGACATCGACGTCTTCGTCCGCGTCGATAACCCGGGTGCCGACGGGCGGGTTAACTGTATCAGCGAGCGCGCTTTCGTCGCGCCCGATCAGCGCACGACCATCACGGTTCCGTTAAAACGCATCAGCAATTCGCCCGTGAAGCTCTGGGGAATGCACGGCTATCCGCAAGGCTTGTACCCGAACAGCACGGGGCTGGATTGCAGCAATATCGTTGCGATCGTTGTCTACACGGGCACGGCGTCGCTGACGCCGAACTCGTTCGAGATTTCCAACGTCTACGCCGCGGGTAAGTTTCAGCCGCCGACGTGGATGGACATGACGCCGGATGAGTTCTTCCCGTTTGTCGATAAATTCGGACAGTTCAAGCACAAGGATTGGCCTGGCAAGGTTCATGATGAGTCGGAACTGATCGCCCAGCGCGACGCCGAAGCTGCGCAGCTTGCTGCCGATGCCGGCCCGCGTGAGTGGAACAAGTGGGGCGGCTGGGCGAACGGCCCGCAGCTCGACGCCACCGGCCACTTCCGCACCGCCAAGCACGATGGCCGCTGGTGGCTGGTCGATCCGGACGGGCGGCTGTTCTTCAGCACCGGCCTATGCTCCGTTCGCACCGGCTGGGCCGCCACGCCGATCGAGGAGCGCGACGGATGGTTCACCGACCTGCCCGCGCAGGACGGCGAGTTCAAGGAGTTCTTCTCCAAGTCGTACCGGCTCTGGTCGGGCAAGTATGCGGGGAAGGAACCGGTCATGTTCGATTTCTCGAGCGTGAACCTGAAGCGAAAGTACGGCGGCGACTGGAAGAAGGTCTATCCCGAGATCGTCCACAAGCGCCTGCGCGCCTGGGGCATCAACACCATGGCCAACTGGTCGGACGGCCGGTGGGCGCGGATGGGGCGCACGCCGTACATGTCCACCATGTTCTACGAACGTCCGAAGATGCTCCGAAAGACCGGCAGCGGTTTCTACGATGTCTTCGATCCCAAGTTTGCCGCCAATGTGGCCGCCGGCGCGAAGCAGTGGATCACGCCGATGAAGGACGATCCGTGGTGCGTCGGCTTCTTCGTTGATAACGAAATGCCCTGGGGCGGCAGGACGCAGATCGCGATCGAGGCCCTCCGCGGCGAGAAAGGCCAGCCTGCCAAGCTCGCGCTGACCGACTGGCTGAGGGAACGCTATTCGTCCATCGACGCGCTGAACCAGGCGTGGGGCACCGGGTTCGCGTCGTTCGACGACTTCCCCGTCGATCCGAAATACAAGGCCCCGATCACCGAGGCGGCCACCAAAGACTTCACCGATTTCACCACGCTCGCAGCCGAGAAGTACTACAAGACCGTGCGGGATGCGATCAAGGCGATCGCGCCGGACAAGCTGTATCTCGGCTGCCGCAGTGTCGGCGCGGCGCCGAATATCGCGTCGATGGCGGTGAAGTACTGCGACGTGGTCAGCTTCAATCGCTATGCCCACTCGGTGCGCGATCAGAAGCTGCCCGGCGATCTGGACGCGCCAACCCTCATCGGCGAGTTTCACTTCGGCGCCAGCGATCGCGGCCTGTTCTGGAACGGCCTTGTGTCCACCGACAGCCAGATCGATCGCGCCCGCAAGTACATCGATTATGTGAACAGCGCGCTCGACAACCCGCAGATCGTCGGCGTCCACTGGTTTCAATACGGCGATCAGGCCGTCACCGGCCGAGGCGATGGCGAGAACGCGCAGTGCGGGTTTGTCGATATCTGCGACGCCCCGTACGTCGAAACCGTGAAGGCCGCGCGCGAGGTGGGCGAGACGATGTACTCCCGCCGTGCCGCCGTGAAGTAGTCACGCGCGCGATTTGGACGGCTTGCTTTCTTCGGCGACAATTCGCCGCCGGAGACATCACTGCCATGATCAAGCGACTCGCCCACGTCTGCATCGGCTGCAAGGACCTCGCCGCCGTTGAAAGGTTGTATTGCCAGGGTCTGGGGTTCCGCAAGCGGTTCGATTTCACGAAGAACGGAAAGGTCGTCGGTTTTTACCTCGAGATCGGCGACGGCACGTTCCTCGAAGTCTTCCAGGCAGACGAAGTGCCGTGGTACGGCAGTCCGATCCGGCACCTGTGCCTCGAAACCGACGACCTCGACGCCGTCGCCACGCGCGTCAGCGATCTGGGTTACGACGTCAGCGAGAAGAAGCTCGGCGCGGACAACACATGGCAGGTCTGGATCCGCAACGCGCCCGACGGCGTCGCGATCGAGGTCCAGCAATACACGCCCGAAAGCTGCCAGTTCACCGGCCAGCCGTGCGTCGTGAACTGGTGACGCGCGATGTCGCGCGGTTTTGTCAGTTTGCCCTTTCCGGATGACTTCGATATGTTTCTCTTACCTGCAAGCGGCAGAAAGCCCGTCTTGGTCTACTCCGAGACGTAGGGAAGTCGGTGACGCCGAGCACAATCGGCCATTCCGACGCGGACGCGCCGCTGTGATGGACGTAGTATGCCTTGGTCCACATGCCACTGATCCTCTCGGGATCGGGAAGGCGGATCGAAGGTCGTCCTGAGCCAGAAGACCGGCTTGCGGGTGGAGGTGACCACGTCGTGTGGCCACCCGTTCGGTATCGTCCTCGCGAATCGGGACGCGGCCGGGTCTGGCTCAATAACGCTGTGTGGTATCGCCTGCTCCGGCCGTGCGCGTCGTGGTGCTCTCGCTCAGTTGTGCGTGCATCGCGTGCGTTCGATCGCCTGATTCGCGCTCCCGCTTATCGTCCTTTGACGCTCCGGCCCTCGGTCTTGCGCTCCATGTCGCATTCGCAAGGCGAGGGTTCTTCTATTCGGCCACGCGAATTGGCCGGGCGGTTTCGCTTTTGCGGGCCGCGGAAAGGAGCGGCTCCATGAGTCGCAGCGTTATTATTACGACAGTTACCGCGGGCACGGTGGGCCTGTTGGCCGCCTGGATCCCGGCGGCGGTTTCGGTGACCATCGAGGCCTACACCACGGGCGCGATCGGAACGGCGGGGTCGGGCCTCAACACGGCGGCCTACACGTCAACGGCCGACTCGAAAATTCAGGATTTCCCTCGCAATACAGGCGGGGGCACCAACAAGTTCGCACGCGGGCTGAGCAACAACAACTGGGCTTCCTCCACGATCCTTCCCGTCGGCCCAGGCGGCGGCGTGACGCTGAAGTTTCAGGAGCCGGTGTTCGCGCTGGCGGACGCGAAGGAATTCGCGATCCACAACGGCACGTTCCTCTCGAGCAGCGGCGGGTTCTTCTACGGCGACATGGAGGGCTCGATCCTCGTCAGCAATGACAACGCCGAATGGCGCACCCTGAACGGACAAGTCGTCGCCGATCCGCTGACGTATGCCGGCACGATCTACAACATGAACGCGCCGACGATGTCCTACGACTGGGGAACGGGTAAGGTCGCGTGGGACTACTGCACGGGATCGGGCAAGCCGCAGAGCGTGCTGGATACCTTTGAATTGACCGATTACCTCTCGCCGATGCCGGACGACACGATCTTCAATGATCCGGCCAGCACCAACGGCCAGCGCGCCGCGCTGAAGAACAGCACCGACCCGAACGACTATTCAAGCGTGTTCGGCGGCACGGCGGGTGGAAACTGGTTCGACATCTCCGATTCGGGCCTGTCGCAGATCCAATACCTCCGTATCAACGTCGCGGCCAACGCGCCGGCGATCGTTCGCCTCGATTCTGTCTTTGCAAACGCGATGGCAGTGCCCGAGCCGAGCGTTGCCGTGACGCTGGCGCTCGGATCGATGCTGCTCCTGGGGCGATGGCGACGAAGGATTGGCGCGAAATGCGTCCCGGCTTGCGCGATGGCAGGGGCTGTTGCGGTAACGTCGATCGCGTCGGCGTCGCCGTATGCCAACTTCGATTTTGATGATATCGATTACTGGGTAGGGTCGGGCTCCAACCAGGCCGCGCTGGTGATCGACTTTGCCTCGCCGGCCGGCTCTTCGAGCTACGCGTGGGGTTATCGCTGGGACGGCATTGCCACCGGCGAAGATATGTTCACAGCCATCGCCGGAACCACGATCATTCGCGGCCGGGATGGCGGCTCGTTGGTTGACACCCTGGCCGGCCACGATTCGAGGCTCTACCTCCGATCCAGCGCGTTCGGCGGCAGCCTTGGCAACTCCGTTTTCGGCATCGGCTACGACGCCGACGGCGATGGCGGAGCGTTTACCTCGGGCAGCGAAGGCGACGAGACCGGCTTCGCATCCGATCCGGACGACCACTACCGCGAAGGATGGTTCGACGGCTACTGGTCCTACTGGCTGGCCGAGGCGGATACGACGGCGTGGGGCTATTCCGGTTTCGGTTTTTCCAACCGCGTCCTCGCGAACGATTCCTGGGACGGCTGGTCGTTCCAGACCTTCGTGCCGGAATACAGCGGCGGCGAGCCGGGCATACCGGTTGCGGCGTCGGTTCCCGAACCGGGCACGCTGGCGGCGATCGGCGCGGCCTCGCTGCTGGCGCTTCGACGTCGCCGGCGCCATGTCGTCGCAACTGCAGTTGGCGTGGCCGGCGCGGCCTCGCTCTCGCCGGTTGCCCAGGCGGATTCGCCCTACGCCACCTCCATCGTCAGCCAAACGACCGCGTTCGGCGGAAATTCGCTTTACAACGACCCCAACGCCGTTCTCGGCGAGCCGACGCGCATTGCCAAGAACACGCAATTCACCAACGGCGGATCGAACTTCCACGTCAAAATCGTCGAGCCGGCCTACAACGTCGACCTCGGCGGCAACAAGGTCATCACCACGATCAGTCGCACGGGCAGTTCGCCAAACTACACTTACGGCTCGATCACGGTGAAGTTCGATCAGCCGATTTACGACAACCCCGCGAATCCGTACGGCATCGATTTGAACGTCTTCGGCAACACGTTCTATGTCGGCGGCGGTACGAGCGGCGGGTTCGTCAGTGACACGACCGACATGCGCAGCTACTACCTTGCCGGCGGCGCGTTCGGCGAGCCGGTGGTCGTCTCCGTCAGCCCGGACAACGTGAACTGGTATACCTATTCCTCCGGTCCCTTCGGCGATACCGCCTTTCCGACGCAGGGTTACGAGTGGAGCGCGTCGCAGCACGATTTGACCGGCAATGGCTGGACGGAGACGAAAACCGACTTTGCCAAGCCCGTCAATCCTACGCTTGGCAGCGTGCTTGGCACCACGAATTCGGCATCGCCGTACTACCGAGCCTCGACGGCAGACGCGATCGGCGCTTACGTGAATTCGGGTGGCGGCACGGGGTTTGATCTGGCTGTATCGGGGTTTGAGTCGATCCAGTACGTGCGGGTGGAGGCGAACGCCACCTACCGCGACGGCGAGATCGACGGTTTCGCCGCAGTGCGGCCGATGAGCGTCGGCGAGGCATTGTCGATCACGCCCGACAACGTGGCGGCGGGAACGTCGCTCTTCTTCCAGAGCGAGGCCGACGCCACGCGTACTGCCATTCTCGCCGACTTCACCAACGTCAGCGATCTGGCAAAGCTCTCCACCGCCGCGTTGACCGACGTGGACCTCCTGTCCGCGATCACCGACGGAACGGTACTGGCGGCGTACGAACTGGAGGTGACGAAGCTGATCGGCGCCGGTGGAATCGCCTTCGCCGCCGACCTGAGCCTGCTGCCGGGCCTCAGCTACGCAGGAGACGGAAGCGATCTGTCCGTGCTGAGCTGGGATGGGCTGGCGTGGCAGCCGCTGGCGTTTACGTTCGACGCTGGCAGTGGGCTGGCGCAGGTCGAAGGGTGGTCAGACGCGTCGGGTTATCTCGCCATCAGTCAGGTGCCCGAGCCGGCGGTCGTCGGCGTGCTGGCGGCGGGGGTTGCAGTGTTGATGCGACGAGCGCGTCGCGCGGCGTGACGGAGTGATCGTCCTCGCGGAGGCGCGGTCCATCGCGGCCGCGCCTTCCCGCGAGGTCTTTTGAGGGAGGTGATCCGTGCGCATAACGCATCGCGGCTTCACGTTGATCGAACTGCTCGCCGTGATCGGCATCATCGCGGTGTTGATCGCCATCCTGCTGCCGGCCCTGCACGCGGCGCGCGAATCGGCCCGACGCGTCAAGTGCCTCAGCAACCTGCGGCAGATGGTCATCTCGGCCAACATCTACATAAACAACTTTAAGGGTTATTACCCGATCGCTTACTATTCGGTCTGGGACGGCACGGTGAGCTATTCGTACTGCTGGGATTTGACGACCATCGTTCGAGCCGGCCAGCCACCCGAGGTCGTGCCAGGATTATTGTGGGAAGGCAAGGGGATAACCGCCATCCAACAGTGCCCGTCGTTTGAGGGGGCCGCAAATTGGGCGGTCGATCCGTACACGGGTTATAACTACAACACCAGTTACATCGGCCACGGCGAGTACGAGAACGTCGTCGCGCCCGCCAAGGCCACCGCGATTCGCAATCCGGCGCACACTGCTATCTTTGGCGATGGGCAGTATGCCGCCGGCGCGAATAAGTTCATGCGGGCCCCGTTCGACAGCGAAGGCGACGACACCTTCAACGGCCGCTGGGCGGGCACGCAGGGGTATCGGCATCGCAATATGACGAACGTTGCCTTCTGCGATGGCCATGCCGAATCCCTCCGTGACCGATTCACCGAAACCGACGATTACGATGGCGCCGCCAACATCGCACCGGGACCAGGCTTCCTCTCGCCTGACAACAGCATGTACGGCGGGAACTGACGAGGCTCATCCTGCGCGTTCGATCGCTTTAAAAGGGCCCGGCAGTCCGATACGCTTTCGGCCGGTGCCTACATGACGACGTCGTTGCAGACCGCTTTTCACATCATGTCGAAGCCCATCGGGCCGATCTGCAATCTCGACTGCAAATACTGTTTCTACCTCGAAAAAGAACGGCTCTACGCGCCCGGCGAACGCTGGAAGATGGGCGACGATGTGCTCGATGCCTACGTCCGGCAATACATCGAACAACAGGATGTGCCGGAGATATCCTTTGCCTGGCAGGGCGGCGAGCCAACGCTGCTGGGCGTCGAATACTTCCGCAAGGTCGTCGCGCTCCAGCGGAAGTACGCCGGCGGCAAGGCGATCCACAACGCATTTCAGACCAACGGCGTGCTGATCGACGACGAGTGGGCGGCCTTCTTCGCGGAGAACGGGTTTCTGGTTGGCCTGTCGATCGACGGCCCGCAGCCGCTGCACGACAAGTATCGCGTGGACAAGCGCCAGCGATCGACGTTTGACAACGTCATCCGCGGGCTTGGGTTTTTGAAAAAGCACCGCGTCGAGTTCAACACGCTGACCGTTGTAAACCGCGCAAATTCGCAGCGGCCGCTCGATGTGTATCGGTTTTTGCGGGAGATCGGATCGGGTTTTGTGCAATTCATCGCGCTGGTCGAGCGCCTGCCGTCGTCGACGCAGTTGACGATACGTGGCCTCGACTTTGCCGAGCCACCTTCATCCGAATCGTCTGGCGACGAGACTTTGCCGGTGACGGAATGGAGCGTGCGTCCGAACGACTACGGCAGCTTTCTCTGTACGATTTTCGATGAGTGGGTTCGCAAGGATGTGGGGCAGACGTTCGTGCAGTTGTTCGATGTGGCGCTGAGCATCTGGATGGGCCGTGGTTCGCCTCTGTGCCTCTTCACAGAGAAGTGCGGCAGAGCGATGGCGATGGAACATAACGGCGATGTCTATTCCTGTGATCACTACGTTTACCCGCGATA
>JBBCIV010000241.1:0-22216 GCA_037189665.1 Phycisphaerae bacterium
GGGGCCGCCGAGTCGGCCAACTCCTCCTCCGCGTCCGCCGCCACGCTGGGGACGCTGGGGATCTCACGCTCGCCGTCGGGCAGCCCGCCGAACGAGGGCACGCAGGTCACGCTGACGCCCGCGTACGCCTCCGGCACCGCCGTCAGCGGCACGACCTACGCCTGGACCGTCCTGAAGACCGGCAGCCCGTTCGACAGCGGCAGCGGGGCGTCGTTCGAGTTCACGCCGGACGACGAGGGCTCGTACAGCGCGAGCGTCGCCGCCGCCACCCCGTCCAGCGTTGTCGACAACGGCAGCCTCTCGACGTTCAACGTCGTCAACGTCCTGCCGACCCTGACCGCCATCGGCGGCTCGACCGCGTCGGTCGGCGTGCAGTACACGCTGGACCTGCTGGCCGCCGACCCCGGCTCGGCCGACACCATCACCTGGACCATCGACTGGGACGACGGCTCGCCGTCCACGCCGTCCGGCCGCGACCTCTCGCCCTCCCATACCTATAACACCCCCGGCGTCTACACCATCAGCATCTCCGCCTCCGACGGAACCGGCGTCGCCTACCCCTCGCCCGCGACCATCGAGGTCACGGTCAGCGACGCGGTGCCCGCCGCGCCGAGCAACTTGAAGGTGACCTCGCTCGACGGCAACAGCGTTCGCCTTCGGTGGACCGACAACAGCACGAATGAGACGCACTTCAAGTTGACCTACACGCCGTCCGGCGGAACGCCGACCACGATCGATTTACCTGCGAACGGCAGTTCGTCCGGCGAGTACGACTTGGGTGGGTTGAATCCAGAAACGAACTATGAGTTCTCGATTGGCGCGTATGATCAGTCAACCGGGCAGACGAGTTCTACGGCCACCGCCGCGTTTAAGACCGCACCCGCGTTCGGTCCCGGCTATCACCGCGTGATGAATCGGACCATCAACGTTAACTATAATGTCGGGGAAAGCACGAATGGTGGCATCACGCCTTACTACATCGACTACACGTGGACGCCGCAGGAAACCACTGAATACGAACATCCAGAAACGGGTGAGCCAGTCGTTGAAGTTCACGACAAATTGTCCGGCCATCAAGATGAGCCGGTCGAAATCACCCTCAAGGGCTTGCCGCCTCATGCCTTTGTGAGCGCGGAGAACATCATCTTCCATGGTATCGCTGCATGGTATGACAATCCCACGGCAGAACTGGCCACACTAAATTTTGAGGTCGAAGGCGATGACGGCTTCGTTCCGGTTTCGCTTTCTCGAGGGCGTACGATGGACGGCGCTCATAACTACTGGGACACGTGGGTGCCAAACGGCAACTGGCCGATCAAGCACACTGGGAGCGAACTCACTTTCAGGATCACCGGTGACGGCTTCACGGAAACGCACAACTGGTTTTTTCAGCAGTTCGCCATCGGCGTTGGCCTTCCGAGTGTAACCATAAGTGCGAATACGGTGACCGAAGGTGACGGTCAGAAACTGAAGTTTACCGTGGAGCGTGATGCGGGTAACCCAAATGCCTGGGTGGACTATCCTCTGGAGGTCGATCTGGAATGGCTGACCGGAGAAAGCACCGCTGAAGAAGGCGAGGACTTCTCAGGTAACTTACCTGACACCATAACGTTTGAGCCTGGCGAGCGAACAAAAGTCATTGAGCTTTCGGTTACTGCCGACAATCTGCCAGAATTAACGGAAACGTTGAGGGTCCGCGTCAAGTTTTCCAGCGAGCGGACGTACTACTCCGAGTCGACGCCTGCCGTCGGCGTTATCCACGACGTGACATCGCTTTCGAACTTGAAATTACAGGATCCGAATGCGCCCCAGAACCCGCTGATCGTGGTCGCCGCCTTCCAGGATGGTTCGCACAACGTTTATACCCATACCCGCGGCCAGGTGGGCGAGGCCGTGTTTTATCTTTCGGCGACGTCCAGCAACGTGAGTCCCTCTGCAATCGTCTGGCGCGCGGTCCGAACGAGCGATGGAAAAGTCGTGCGCAGTGGCAGCATGGCGAAAAATCGTCTTGATCTTCCGACGGGATTGGGACTGAACTATCGCTTCGAAGGGGGGCTGGATTACAACCAGAACGGGAAACTGGACGATGGGGAGCGAACCCTCTCGACCAATCTGATCTTGAAGAAGCCAAATGTTCAGCTGGACATAACTCGCCCGTCTGCGAGTGAGAACGCGCCGTTCGGGCAGCGGGCCAGTTTTCGCATCAAACGACTCGATAACCCTCCTGTCAAAAAGGAAGTCGTCGGCGTTGTCTATGTGAGTGGAAAAGGTCCGATCGAATGGCGCATTCCCGCGGGTGAGGATCAGTCGAGAGAGTACGAATTCAATTATGGGTATGGGGATATTTCCGAGCCGACTGACTTTAGCATATCGCTTACGCCCAACGATGCTCTGGACGTAAACGGCAGCGATACCGTTCCACAAAGCGGTACTATAACGATTACTCCGGACGAAAATGATCCGACGGATAAGCGGCCGAAAGGTGGCCGTCCTGATGGAACGGGCGGCACTGGCGGAGGTGACGGACCGATAGACGGGCCGATTGGTTTCCCACCGGCACCACAGCCGCCCGAGTCTGAAGCCGAAAAACGCACCGTTGATCTTTCCGTATATGGAGGTTCCGTCCTTTTTTCGGCGTACTGGTTCTGGCGGGGATTACCAGGTGAGCAGCATTTTGCGTCATCCGACGAAGGTGATGGTCTGTCGACGGTTGTGTGGGCGCCAAACAATGATTTCGATGAGGCGGCTCAAGATGAAGATTTTCTAGAACGGATATTGAATGATCCGACCTATGATCCTCCGCGAGATTTTGAAACCCCGACACTAGACCCGCTAAATGATGGTGAACTGTATTATTTGAACGGTTCATTCTCGTCAAACAAGTCTGTAGCCGGTGCGTCGTGGACGATCACCTACAACGAAGAACTATTCCAACTGTGGCAGATCGAAAGAGATCAAAATGGTGCTGTAGTGGGATATAGCCCCATAGTCTCTGGGCTTTCGGGCACCGTTGCGACAGATAATCCTGATCTACAGGGTTCGGGAGTAGGTGACTTGCTGATTGAAGGAAAGGCGGAAAGCGCTTCGCCGGACGATGCATGGATTCGTTTTGAGGTCACGGATCCGGGCGAAGACGGATCGCCAGCAGAGACGCTTGTTGATGAGATTAGGGTGTCGCTGGTAGACGTGAATGTGCAAATTGATTCAGATAATAATGGAATCATTGACGGTTCAAAGCGCGAAGAGATCCTTGAGAACTACGGCGGCGCACCAGGCAAGGTACTGGTCGTCAATGACGCGGATCGCGACGGAGATGGCGTACTCGATTTTGCCGATGGTTATGATGGCAACGCCAATCCAGGTCAGCACTTTGTTCCCGTTGAGATTACAATCCCCGTTGGTATCGATATTGCCTTGGCGGGTATTAAATTCTGGTATCCGTGGTCAGATCCTTCTGAGGTCCAGAATTCGGGTTCTGGGGATTCACTGGCGTCAAAGATTCAAGGGGGAAGTCTGAGGTTGTGGACGAAGGTCGATAACCGGACCTCGGCATCGGTCGAGAACGGCGGCAGCTTCATTCCGATCGCGCGTACTGATGGATCGTATGTCATTTTGAGCGAATCAGATTTGGGTAGGTTGGGATTTAGCGAATCAAATCGAACTGTGACGATTTACGTTGAAGCCGTCACTCCGATCTCGCAATATGGCGGATCAACATATCTGGTAGACAGTGACTTGGCATATGGTTTGTTTGGTTCCTATTGGGGGCGGAGCGGTGGTGCCTCTCGCTGGGGAGGAAACATCAGTGTTGACGTCATTCCACACTACACGATACTGCGGGACCACCTTGTGGAGAACGGCGGCGAAGGTGCGTTCCCGTATGACTGGAACGGCTGGTTTGGATGGGAGGGGTGGTACGGCCATTGGGGGCTTGGTGACTCCGTGAATGTCACGGCTGTCCAGGCAGTGCATCCCGATGCCGCGGTTTCCGAGCGTCGTCACGACGGGTATTCCAACTACGTCGAGGATGACCTGTTTTCCACCGGATATGGCTTACCGTGGTCCACAAAACGAAGCATTTCCAATGCTCCTGAACAAGCTGTGGCGCGCCAACTGAGCGCGAGTTCGTTTCTCGATATTCCGCAGTTGATCAATGGCACTGCCAGCATGATCGCCATGATCGATGGTGTTGCGATTTACTTTGATCTGGTCGGAGAGACGTTTGTCGAGCGATTTGGCGGCCTGAGAAAACTCGAGCTGAAGAACGATGCATATGAGCTAACCGAGGCGGATGGCTCGCGCTATCGCTTTGTTAGCTTTGTCGATAATTCGGACTATCGCGTTCGCGGCTCGCTCGACCAATTCATCGATGCCGGTGGAAACATTACGCAAGTCAACTATCTGAGTGGTCGCGTGCATTCTGTGGTGCGCGGTGGAGGTGCCACTACTTTTCAGTACTCGTATTTTGCCGATCAACTTAAAAAGGACTGGGTCGAAAAAATTACGCTCACAACGCCGGACGGCAACATTGGAAGTGCGGTCTTTGATTATTACGTCACCGCCGAGGGCGAGCTTGGAGTTAATGGAGATCACGGCGACATCCGAACAGTGGTGATTCTGAACGAGAATCAAGAGGTTCTAGACGTTAAGCACTACCGCTACTTTGTATCACCGACGCCGACGCTCCAAACGCCCAGGGACGGTAGAGCATCGTACCTGAGGTTTATCTATGATGGCTTGAGCCTCGTACGTGAAGGATTAGTTTCTCCAAGTGAAACGTTAACGCCGCAGCAGATCGTTGCTGCTGTCGACAATGCCTCGTACGATTTGCTTAGTTACTATGTTTTGAGTTCGAGTGGTGGCAATACCTTTGTGACGCGTGGTGGCGCGACATCAGCTACTGAGTTGTCCACAGCCAGGGTTCATAGCGTCACAGCTTATCCCGTTAATCCATATCAGAAAGGTGTTAATCGCCGGTCCTATACAACCATTCGCTCTTGGGGATCCGGAACCGATAGCGTTAGCGAGATGACGCACTACAATTTTTCCGGCCAGCCTCTGGCGCAGGAACTGAGTGGTCCCGTTCTTAACGGAATCGTGCGAAAGCATTGGAAGTACGATGCCTTCGGAAAATTGATCCAGACGGCCGAGAACTCCGCGATCCAGGCGATTGATGTGGAGGCTGAGAATCTTGTAACCCTGAAACCAAACGAAGGGCTGATTACAAAATACGAATACATCGAAGAGGGGAACGCTAAGGGGCAGCTGAAGTCGATTGGTATTCAGCGTGGAGCAAATGGAACGTTAGTGCCTCAAGAAAGTTACTCTTATGAGGCAAGGACGCACGGCGGTACAACAATAGCGCTCCTCTCCAGTCATACGGTCTATCGTGATTCAGGCGGGCAGGGAGGGATTACGACCAGCTACGGCTACGGCAATTACTCACAGTTCCTGCCGAAGTCAATTACCACCAATTTGCCGGTCGTGGCCTCCGAGGAGAACGGCGACGGTGTGGCGTACAGCATCGTACGTTTGTACGACGAGTTCGGCTTCCTTCGCGAAGAAAAGGATGCCGATGGCTATTACACGAAATGGGATTACAACGAGCACACCGGTGGACTGAAAAAGACGACGGTCGACGCGGGGGAAGGTGGCCTTAATCTGGTTACCGAGGTTACGGTGCAGGATCACCTGGGTCGGCCGAAAACGGTCGTTGATCCTCTACTGAAACAGACCTCTTACGACTACCGGGAAACGCTCGGCGAGCAGTGGTCGAAGATCATAGAGCCTGGGGGGCGTGTTTCCGAGTCGTTGACGCAAGTCACGAGCGAAGGGATCAAGACAGAGCACAAACGGACGGTTTCTGATGGATCGCTCAAGGTTGTTGGAAGGGATGTGCTCGACGACGCTGGCAGGATCGTTTCTACCGAGCGAGTCGTTTCGCCCAGCTTGTCATACACGGAGAAGTATTCGTACGACTCCCGCGGCAGGCTTCGTGAGGCGGAGGACGCCGTCGGCGACGTGCGCAGGATCGAGTACGACGCTCTCGGGCGCGTGTTGCGTGAGTTCCTGAATAACCAGAAGATCAAGGAACACGAGTACGACAACGGAGTGTCGGGCGACGGAAATCTGACGGCCTCCACAGTACTGCTCGGCGGCAGCGCGGAACGTACCACGGAGTTCCATTATGATTGGCGTAACCGGCAGGTGGCTTCAGGGAATGGCGTTCAGCTCGTTTACACCACGCTGGACAATCGTGGCCAGCCGGTGACGGAAGAAATTTGGGACGATTCCGTTAGCGACATCAACGGTTCCACCAACGGCATTCCGAACGCGCCTTCCGGAAATGGCCGCAAGAGCCGGGTTACGAATTCCTTTGATAAACGGGGTCAAATTTACAGAACGGCTCAGAGTGGCATTGTCCAGCAGACAGGCCAGGTAAGCGGCGTGCTTGTCACCGACATTTTCCGCGATGGACGCGGAAACGCTACGCGTGTGGAAGTGCCTGGTGGGCTCATCACAAGCTATGGTTACGACGGCGCAGGCCGTCGGACTTCCGAAAGTACCGGAATTGCCGGCCAAGCCGCGCAAACCATCGCCTACACCTTTGATAAAAATGGTAATGTCATCGCTACTCAGACGGCTTTACGGAAGCCAGATGGAGGCACTCGAATCAGCTACACGGCGAACTGGTATGATGATGCCAATCGCCTGATCCGATCGCGAGACGACGGCACGATTTTCCAGACGCGCGGCGTGACGCCGCCGGAGACATCCTCCGAGCAGTCTCCGTTGACGAAGTACGAATACGACGCTGCCGGCAATCTGATCACCTTGACCGATGCACGCGGCGTCGTGACCAAGCGTGAGTACGACAACCTCGGCCGCCTGACGAAGCAGATCGAGGCGTATCAGGATGGCGTGCCATCCCCTGAAAACGACAGGGTCACCGAATACGAATACAACGAGTTGGATCAGCCGAAGAAGATCAAGACGTACAACATCAAGCCCGGCCAGCAAACCCCTGAAGAGCAACTCACGCAATACACCTACGGCACGATCAATTCGACGGGTAATCTGGTGAACTCCAATGCCTTGCTAACCAAGATAACCCATCCCGACGCCAACTCGGAGTACATGTCCTACAACGCGGCGGGAGAGGTAATCAAAAAGTTGGAACGCAACGGCGTCGTTCATCAGTTCACGTATGACGCCGCCGGCCGAAAAATTGCCGACGCCGCCACAACGATTCCGACCGGAATTGATGCCACGGTCCAAAAGATGACTTGGGAGTACGACGCTCTCAACCGATTGACCAAGGCGAGCAGTCACAGTTCGACCGCGAGCAATGCGCCGGTCATCAATCAGGTCGTGCGCGCCTACGATCACTTTGGCCAACTCGATTTCGAAACGCAGGATCACGACAGCGCCATCGACACCAACGCGAAGACCGTCGACTACGGCTACACCGAGGGCACCAATTCCACCCGTTTGTCGTCGATCACTTACCCTGACGGAGCGGCCACGATCACCTACAGCTACGATAACGACCTCGATTTCGCCCTCG
This sequence comes from Phycisphaerae bacterium, assembly GCA_037189665.1. Classification (GTDB taxonomy): domain Bacteria; phylum Planctomycetota; class Phycisphaerae; order Tepidisphaerales; family Tepidisphaeraceae; genus BPJO01. The sequence goes on from JBBCIV010000241.1 coordinate 7,568, forward strand.
GTCGCGTCACCTCTGTCAAGGAAAACGGCGTTACCAAAGAATCATATAGCTATCTCGGCCTCGGTCGCGTTGTTGGCGTTGAACGTCTGCTAGACGGGACGCCTGCAACGAAGCTGACTCTGACCAGCACAATCGATAACCACGGCCGCGTTTCCGACCAAAAATGGACGCGCCACCTCACCGGTGGAAATACCTGGGATCAAGTGCACGTCCAATACGGCTACGACCGCCAAGGCCGGCGGCTGTTTGCCGACGACCAGATTTTCCCAAGCCTCAGCGAGATCTATCATCCAAGCAACGCCTCCTCGACGGCTGCATACAACCCCTTCGGCAATGTGACGAAGTTTATGCGCGGGCAGTTGGATGCCGAGCGGGACGGCATTCCGTCGCCAGTCAACCAGAGCACCGTTGAGTACGAGCGTGACAATCAAGGCAATGCGACGAAGATCACCCAGAACGGGCAGAACAGCATTGATCTGAGTTACAACGCCGCCAATGCTGTCCAGGGAGGCTCTGATGCATCAGGCCAAACAACGTCGCTTGGCTACACGGCCGACGGCTTGGGAATTCAGGGCACATATGATGCGTTCGGCCGCCTCGTCAATACTAGCGCGACTGGATACGGCAATGCCCGTACAACCACAATGAAGTATGACGCGCTTGGCCGAATGATTCGATACGACGAGGACGTCACGTACGTCGCGGCAATCGAACAGCCTGGCAGTACTACGCACCATTTCGTTACCGGGCGCGATCTCTACTACGACGCCAATGATCGGGTTGTTGATGAACGTGTAAGCCCATTGTCGAATGCGTTCGTGAGATATGTCTGGAGTCCCTCGACCGGCCAGATCATCTTCAGGGACACGCCTTCTCTCAATGAACGCGTCTACGCGTTGTACGACCCCGAAGGGAACATTGTCGGTATCACCGATAGTGACGGCGATACAGTCGAGCGCTACATTTACGACGCCACCGGTAATGTGCAGGTACTTTCGGCGTCGGGACAGATGCAAGTGCTGGACGAGGACTTCCAAGGCCCACATGACCGGGATTTGGGTGATTTGCTCATCCGTCCTCTGCAAGACACGACCGGGCAGTTCCCCGTGTTCAATGATCCGCCCATCCGCCTGGGCGGTACCGATTATGCTTGGCGTCACTTCTGGCGTGGGGCGTGGATAGATCGCGTCAGCGGGCTTTACATCGCCGATCAAGGCCAGGCGATGAACAGCCGCATCGACCGCTGGATGCAGCCGAACGGCGTCCGTGCTGGCGGACAGCGGATCACGAACGACCAGATGAACGAGTCGTGGAGTGGAGCATTCGTCGGGACGCTGTTCAGCCCTTCGAGCTACGGTTCCATTGCGCAGGTCACACAGCCGGCTTGGATCGAGTGGACTTCGCGCGGGCTTGCGTTAGCTGGAGCGACGGCGTTCACGTTTGCGACGTTCGGTTTGGGGGCGCCGGTGGCGTGGGCCGTCGTGGCGGGCACTTGGGGTGGCGCGGTTGCAGGCGGTGCGATCGGGGGCGGTATTTCTTCGGCTCGTGGCGGGGAGTTCTGGGATGGTGCGGGAATTGGGGCCGACATCGGGAGTATCGTTGGGGGAGTGATGGGCCCTGGCGTACTACGCGGTAGTACGATGGCATTGTCACGCACAGCGGCGCTGCGCGGATTTACGGCGCCGGGCGGGGCCGGAACGAGAATAGCAGCCTCTGCGCAGGAGATTGCTGCTCTACGAGCGGATATAGATTCTGTATTGACATCGTCGAAATTCGTTAATCGAGCGAAGGCGATTGGTTACACCGACGACCAACTTACAAGGTTGGCGACAAGGATCGAGGATTATTCAATACGAGGCCAAATTGGTCTGACGCCACGTGGTGGGCTAACTAATCCTACAGAATTCCTTATCGGCAAGAAGACGTTGTACGGACGCACAGGTGTTATTCGGCACGAACTAACGCATGTCTTACAGGAGATCGCTAGTCCGGGAATTCTGGCCCGCGGCGAGAACCCAAAGACATTCGGGCTCGTAAACTATGCACGCGTTGAATTACAGGCCGCTCGCGTTCAGTTCGGCGTTTATAACCCAGTAGCATTTTATATGGGAGGCGTTGTTGCCAGCAGTAGCCGATTTGGTGTTTTGGGCACCATTGGTTTTAACGCGGGCGTAGGATTTGTATCCGGCGTTTTGCTTAAACATACTGTGATCGATCCGGCTATTTCGTCAGTTGAAAAATATTTCATAGGGCAACGATGAAGCAGCATATATCGACAGAAGGGGCATCATTGGTTGGATTGGCATTTCTCTGCGCGGGAATTGCCTATGGGTTTAATTTGTGGGTGGGCATGATCGTGTTCTGCATTGCAGTCATTGTCGCGTTGATATTTAGGCGCTGACTGTAGAGAAGAATACGAATGGAATTATTATTCGTGGCGATGCCATCGCCGCCGGCCGATACGGGCGGTGGTCAGGCCATACGGACCCACCGGGATACGGGATGGATGCATCTACAGTGGATCGCTCAAGGATTATTCGCGGTCAGGCACGCAGCGCATTATGGGGTGACGAAGGTTTCACTGTCTTTCATAGGACGCCTCAAGAAGATGTGATGTTTCAGAATGCTCGCCGGGCCGAGCTAATGAGGAGATTTTATGAACGGCAGCAATAGTCGGCAGTCAGAGCGTCAGATGGACGAGGAAACAGCGATGGCGTTCGCGGGTCATCGCTTTGAACAACTGCACCCGAGAGATACAGTTCCAGCATGGCTGCCACGCTGCACAGTGATTGGCTGGACCAAAGATAGCGAGGGGCAGTTTGTCGTGTCATTTGCGCTGACCCCGAAGGCGACAAATAATGCCTTTGCCTATTTCAAAGTAGCCGTTGATCGCCTCACCGCACAGACAACAGTCCTTGTGGATCGCGACCTGTACACGCTGCACGGGCCAGACTTTCAGGGCTTTGATGGCGGTGGTACCTGAAAATGAGAGGCACCTTTTACATTGTTTGTATGAATTGCTTCAGTTTGTCTGTCTTAACCGCATCGACCGCTGGATGCAGCCGAACGGCGTCCGTGCTGGTGGACAGCGGATCACGAATGACCAGATGAACGGTGACGCTTTCTATGGCGTGCTGTTCAGTCCCTCAAGTTACGGTTCTATTGCCCAGGTGACACAGCCTGAGTGGATCGAGTGGGCGACCGCGGCCACTCGAACGATTGACGCCAAGTGACACAGCCGGCCTGGATCGAGTGGACGTCGCGCGGGCTGGCGGTAGCTGGAGCGACGGCGGTCACGTTTGCGACGTTCGGTTTGGGGGCGCCGGTGGCGTGGGCCGTCGTGGCGGGCACTTGGGGTGGCGCGGTTGCCGGCGGTGCGATCGGGGGCGGTATTTCTTCGGCTCGCGGCGGGGAGTTCTGGGATGGTGCGGGAATCGGAGCGGACGTCGGTTCCTTAGCTGGTGCGTTCGCTGGCCCGACTCTGCTCCGTAGTTCTACGCTGCTTAGGCACATAGCGATTCCGAAAGGCTTGACGTCCTTTCCCGCACTGGCGTCGCCCGCGAGCAAGGCCGAACGAGCACTTCTCGCAAACATCATACGAGAGGCGAGGTCAGAGTCGTTTGCTAGGAATGCACTCGCGGCAGGCTTCTCACATGAGCATATTCGGCAGGTTTCCAGACGCCTCCTAACCTATCGCGCGATCCCGGGCCTAACGGGAGGTTCTGCGACGGCTGATACCATCAGGATCGGTCGCATTCCACTTTTGGGGACAAAGAGCATGATTATTCGTCACGAGTTGGGGCATATCCTCGATGACGTGGCACGCCCCGGTATCTTTTCTGCCTCAGAGAGAGGCGGTATTAGCAGGCTATTCTACAATTCATACGGGTTCCGGAATTTTTACCGGGCAGAGCGTGTAGCATATTTAATGCAATATGGCAGGAACCCTGTACCGCTGACGGCTATCAATGCTGCAGCACAGGTGTCCCCCGCCACCGCATATGGTGCTGTAGGTGGCCTAGTGACATGGGCGTTCTATAACATTTGGCAAGTAGCAGATTGAGGTAACTATGTTTGCGCCATCTGGTCTTGGAGGTCCCGAAGGCTTGGTTCTTGTCGGGGCACTCTCTTTCACGGCCCTGGGTCTGCGATGGATGGGGTATAACGCGTCAGCGTTGTCAATCCTTTGTCTCACAATATTGGTAGCTATTGCTCATGTGCTTACGGCTATCCTGCATTATCGAGGTCGCTCACGACGAAAGCATGTGAATTGCGATAAACCGAAGGATCACAATATCTAGGTTCTTTGCGCGTGAGGTAGCAAAAGTCATCTACGGCTCATGGGGCCTCTTTTCGATGATACGACCGCAGCAATCCGCCGGGTTTCTCACGACAGACGTCTAGCGTCACTTCTGGCGTGGGGCGTGGATAGATCGCGTCAGCGGGCTTTACATCGCCGATCAAAGCCAGGCGATGAACAGTCGCATCGACTGCTGGATGCAGCCGAACGGCGTCCGTGCTGGCGGACAGCGGATCACGAACGACCAGATGAACGGTGACGCTTTCTATGGCGTGCTGTTCAGTCCCTCAAGTTACGGTTCTATTGCCCGGGTGACACAGCCTGAGTGGATCGAGTGGGCGACCGCGGCCACTCGAACGATTGGCGTCATTGCACTTACTGCCGCAACTTTCGGTACGGCGGGATTTGTGCTCGCAGCCGGAGGAGCAGTTGCGGGTACAGCGTTCGGCGGTGCTGACAGCTATTTGGGAGGCGGAAGCTTTGCCGATGGGGCTCGAACTGGTATGCAAATCGGAGCGGCCGGCGGTGCTGTTCTTGCCGCGCTGCCTGCAGGAGCGGCCTTTTGGACAGGTGTCGCTCTCAACAGCGCTGGCACGTCCTATGGCGTCTACGACTCTTTGTCGTCCGATCGCAACACGCAGGCAGTGTTCCGTGGAACGCTTGGCCTTCTAGGTGGAGTGGGCCAAGCGAGGGCAGCGCTATCCGTGCGGGTTAAAACTGGGTTTACCGGCGCCGGGCTAGGAGAGGTTAATCCAGTTGATGAAGCCGCGTATGCCGCTATTCGTGCATCCTATCGTGGGGACATTGATCAGGTTTCGCGTGCTACAGGTATTGGGAGGGCTGAAATTATAATGCTAAAGAGGCATCTATTCTATGGTAAGCACCTCCAAGCCGAGGATGGTGGACGTGCCTTTATTCGTTCGCGGTTTGTTGCCGATTCGGAGATAGCGTATGCGTGGCAACTAGCGCAACGGCAAGATTTAACTGGTCTGCAGAAGCAGTGGTTCCGGCAACTTGTTAACCATGAGTTGGGTGAACGGGTACTCATGGGATGGGGGGTTAATTATAAACAGGCAGCTGCGTGGAGTTCTAAGGGCAGGTGGACGGGGAACCCGCCAGGAGCACATGACCTTGCGCCTCCGGCGCCGCGGTTTGGTACGTTTCCTGGATACAGACCTCAGTATTGATAATAATTGGTATCTTGCTAAAGGTAGGATTGTTGATGCTGAACGAAAGCCCTCAACAACGTCTTCAACGGATCAATTGGGATGCTCTTGCAACTGTAAAGGACGAAGCACACGCGGACTTGGCACGATTATTCTTAGCTAGAGCTTCTGAGGTTGCCCGGCAGTTTCACGTTCTGTACAAGGAGCCATTCGGCGCGATCAACCAAGTGCCAGGTGTTGATCGACTAGTGCCTCCTCCTGACTTTTCGTCAGTGGTCCCCAGGTCTCAGCCGCCGCTCGTGCGTCTGTCGGCTGGACTGTATTGGGGTGCCGCTTTGCGGGCAGGTGATGGCGATGAACTTGCGCAACAGATTATTCGCGTCTTCGAGCCGCTTATCCAGATCTTCGAACAAGGTGGTATGATCGACATGCATCGTGGCTACCTTGTCGCGGACGGCCAATGGTCACTACCTTTGGCCAATTGGATGACTACCGATCATATACAGTTCCTACCTGAAGGCCTACGTTGACGCACTCAGCAGGGGCCAATCACTTCGAGACACGAGTTGCTACATCTAGCACAAATTCTTCGCGATCCGAGTTTGCCTACTAGAGCTCGATCAATGACGTTACTCGCTCGATCGCCCTATGAACTGGTCCCTGCTGTGGTTGGATCACCGTCAATTTATGGCGTGCCTGCTGCAATTGCTGCAACAGGCTATGCTACGTTTCTGGCGATCGATGTGTGGATTGACGTTTGGGCGGAATAAACATGATTCCACATCCTATTCTTTTTTCTACACTATGTCTTTTTGTTCTTCAGTGTGCCATCATATTCTTCACTATATCGTGGTTAACTGATGGTACTTCTCGAGTGCAGCTTCTATTGCGAGTACTGGCTTTTCCTGCTGCTTTATTAACTTTTGTAGAAATGGTGATTGCGCAGCGATTGCGACGTTGAGCGTGGGGATTTGACGGCATAAGGTAACGTCATTTGCGGTCCATTCGGCCTTCTTTCTATCGTTAGGGGAGTGATGGGCCTTGGCGTATTACGCGGTGGTGCGATGGTGTTGTCACGCACCGCATCGCTACGGGGATTTACGGCGCCGGGAAGAGCGGGAATGCGAGTTGCTGCATCTGCCCAAGAAATTGCGGCCCTACGGACAGAAATCAACTCCGTGATTGCGTCGTCGAAGTTCGTCTCGCGAGTGCGAGCAGTCGGCTACACCGATGATCAGCTTGCAAGGTTGGCTGTGCGAATTGAGGAGTATTCGGTTCGCGGCCAAATTGGCATGACATCGCGCGGCGGCTTGATTAATCCGTCGGAGTTTTTAGTTGGAAAGAGTTCGATGTACGGCCGTGCTGGAGTGATTCGGCATGAGCTAACACATCTGCTACAGGAGATCGCGAATCCTGGGATCCTCGCTCGTGGAGAAAGTGCAAAAACATTCGGGCTATTCAATTATGCACGGGTCGAAGTACAGGCTACCCGAGTCCAACTTGGCGTGAATAACCCCGCAGCATTCTGGCTGGGAGGATTCACAGCAAGTGTCAACCGCTTCGGCGTCGTTGGTGGTTTCGCATTTACAGTGGCTACCGGTGTCCCGACAGGTGTTGGACTTAGGTATCTTGTGTTCGAACCAGTCATTGGCGCGGCTGAACGGAACTTCTTGAGGCAGCGATGAAGCGAATAGTCACTACAGAAGAAGCGTTCGTGGTCGGTTTAGCATGTGTGTGCGCAGGCATTGCGTTTACCATCAATGCGTGGTTGGGATTGGCCACACTGTGTATCGCAGCCATTGTGGCATTTGTAGCAAGACGCTGGCTCTAGGCAAGAAGGCGAATGGAGCTGAAAACTTACTCGTAGCTAATAGAACTCGTAAGGCAACAAAAATCATCTGTGGCCCATTCGGCTCTCTTCCTATGGTACAACCGTAGCATCGATGACCTGTTCCCATGTCGCTCTAGGACACGACAGGCGAGTTTCAGTCGGGCTAGTCGCTTAGCGGGGGTAAGTACGCTTGGCGTCACTTCTGGCGTGGGGCGTGGATAGATCGCGTCAGCGGACTTTACATCGCCGATCAAGGCCAGGCGATGAACAGCCGCATCGACCGCTGGATGCAGCCGAACGGCGTCCGTGCCGGCGGACAGCGGATCACGAACGATCAGATGAACGAGTCGTGGGGTGGAGCATTCGTCGGGACGCTGTTTAGCCCTTCGAGCTACGGGTCCATTGCTCAAGTGACACAGCCGGCCTGGATCGAGTGGACTTCGCGTGGGCTTGCGTTAGCTGGGGCGACGGCGTTCACGTTTGCGACGTTCGGTTTGGGGGCGCCGGTGGCGTGGGCCGTCGTGGCGGGCACTTGGGGTGGCGCGGTTGCCGGCGGTGCGATCGGGGGCGGTATTTCTTTGGCTCGTGGCGGGGAGTTCTAAAAGTGGAGTGAGGTGGGCAGATGTCCGCTGACGTCCTTACGCGGTTAGCTCTTAAAATGGTAATGAATCCCACGCCAGCTTTGTGAGTTGACCAGCAATGGGGAGAACATTATCCTAACTCGCGAGGCGTTGAGCAATGCGTTGGGTAACGGTGCACGACCGCACACTTCTCGTTCGTGAACAAAGCATTCAGGACACCGCCGAACGGCCCACGCAGTTTAATGATTGGATAACACGCCGGGCCGTTCATGAACTCTTGTTCGATCCGTCGCTCGGCCACGCCGCGTCGCTGTTCCCCGCTTTGTTCATCGTCCGTGAAGCCCTGAACGCCACCGGCACGGCCGGTGCGTTGGCCTGGCTGGACGCGACACGGACGGCTTATCCGCCCGCCATCTTCGGGATGGGAATCGCGCCCGATCGGCTTCTGCTGCTTCGCCCGCAGACAGCGGACTTCGTCCGGACGGCCATCGAATGCCTGCGCTGTCCCGGCGTGAGCGCGACGATCGCGCTGATCGACGCGCCGCTGACGCGCGTACAGGCCCGGCGCCTGCAATTGGCCGCGGAGGCGGGAGGCGGCGTAGGAGTCCTGCTCAGGCCCAATCACGCCCGTGCGCGGCCGGAGGTCTACGCCGCCGCCACGCGCTGGCTGGTCACGCCGGCGCCGGGCGAGCGCACGATCCAGCGTTGGCGGCTCGACTTTGTTCACGGCCACGGAAGGCACGTCGGTTCATCCTTCCTCCTGGAGCAACACCGTGCCACCGGCCAGACACATCTTGTGCGTCCACCTGCCCCATTGGTCCATCAGCCGGCGTTGTCGGCGGCGTCGTGAAGACCGGCGGCAAGCGGTGGTGGTGCTGCAATCGGTCGGCCAGCGCCGGTTGGTGGTCGATGCGTCGCCTGAGGCACGATCGCGCGGCATCCGTCCCGGCATGAGTGCCGCCGAGGCGCGGGCGCTATACGGCAATCTTCGTTGCCTCGATCACGATCCAACGGGCGACCGCCGGGTTCTCGAAGCGCTCGGTCGATGGCTCGTTCGCTTCACGCCCGTCGTCGCGCGCGGGTGGGACAACGAGGCCGACGACGCGCCGGCCGTGCTGCTGCTCGACCTCACCGGTTGTGAGCGCCTGTTCGGCGGCATCGATCGGCTGGTAAGCCTCGTGCGGCAGACGCTGTCTCGATTCAACCTCCCGGCTCTACTGGCAGTCGCCCCAACACCCGGCGCAGCGTGGGCCTTGACGATGACCGCCGTGCAAACCCCGGTGATCGTCAATGAACACGTACTCTCAACGGCGCTGGTGTCCTTGCCGGTCGAATCGCTGCGTCTCGACCCGCCGACACTCGACGCGCTCCACGGCCTCGGCCTGTATTGCGTCGGCGACGTGCTGGCGCTGCCGCGCGACCAGTTGACTTCGCGCTTCGGGCCGTTGCTGTTGAAACGGCTCGATCAACTCACCGGCGCGCTGCCCGAGCCGTTGACTCACCTCGTGCATGATCCGCCGGTCACGGCACATCGATTATTTGATGAGCCGATCGAAGCGCTCGACGACATCTGGACCATCTTCGAGCGGCTGCTCGATACGGTCGTCGCCGACTTGGCCCGGCGTGGCCGCGGCGCGCGTCAACTGAAGCTGACCTGCACGCCCGATCGCGGCTGGGGTCGGCCGATGATTGTGCGGACGATCTCGCTCACCCGGCCACACCGTGATTTCAAAGCATTGAAGAATCTCATTCGTTGCGAAACCGAGCGCATCGACTGCGAGCACGGATTCGTGCGGTTCCAACTCGACGTGCCGTTGCACGAGCCGATCACCGAGGAACAGGCCGCACTCTTTGAGCAACGTCAGACGGAAGAAGCCACGGCGTTCGACCGGCTGCTCGACCGCCTGCGTGCACGCCTGGGGAATGACGCCGTGATCCGGCCGACGCCGATGGAGTCATACCTCCCCGAGCGCGCCTGGCGACCCGCCTGGGAGGACGAGACGCCGGCCGGCATGGTCGCGACATCACCGAGGCCGCTCACGCTCTTCCCGACACCGATAGAAGTCCGCGTCCTCTGCGAGCCGTCCGACGACCGCACCGGCCGGCCGCGACAGTTCGCATGGCAGAACCGCGTCCACCCGCTCGTTCACATCGTCGGCCCCGAGCGCATCGGTGGCGAGTGGTGGCGCTGCCACCGCCACACGCGCGACTACTACGACGTCGAAGACGACGCCGGCCGCCGCTTCTGGCTCTTTCGCGTGTTGCACATGCGCGAAGATGAAACGGTCTTCGCGCGGTGGTTCCTGCACGGGCGATTCGACTGAGGCGATCACCATGCCCGAGAACGACAATGACAAACTCTACACAGGCAGCGCGATCGAACCGCCGGCCGAAGTCGCGTCCTGTGAGCACCGTTACGCCGAACTCGACGTGACGACGAACTTCTCGTTCCTGCACGGCGCATCGCATCCGGACGAACTGGTCTACACGGCGGCGCTGCACGGCTATCACGCGATGGCGGTGACGGACATCAACACGCTGGCCGGGGTGGTGCGGGCGTACGAGGCGGCGCGGAAGGTGCGCGGGTTCAAGCTGCTCGTCGGGGCGCGGCTGGTGTTTTGCGATGGCACGCCTGATCTGCTCGTCTGGCCGAGCGATCGCGAGGCGTACGCCCGGCTCTCGCGGCTGCTCACGCTCGGACGGCGGCGGGCGCCGAAGGGGGAATGTCATCTGACGCTCGACGACATGCTGGATCATGGTGATGGTCTGCTCGCAGCGCTCGCGCCGGCGTGGCCGTGGGAGGATGAATCGGTCGCCCACCGGCTCCGCGAGGCGATGGGTGATCGGCTGTCCCTGGCGGTGAACCTCTGTCACGGGGATGACGACGCGGGGCGGCTGCTCGCCGCCATCGACGTCAGCCGGCGGACGCGCGTCCCGCTGCTGGCGACCAACCACGTTCATTACCACGACCCCGGCCGGAGACCGTTGCAGGACGTGCTGACCTGCGTCCGCCACGGCTGCACGATCCAGGAGGCGGGGTTCCGATTGTTCCCGAACGCCGAGCGGCATCTCAAGTCGCCGCGGCAGATGCGTCGGTTGTTTTCGGCCCACCCGGCCGCGATCCAGCGCGGGCTGGAGATCGCCGATCGGTGCCGGTTCTCGATGGACCAACTCAAGTACGATTATCCCACCGAAGTCGTGCCGCCGGGGCGTTCGCCGTCGGAGTACCTGCGGGAGCGGACCTACGCCGGCGCAGCCGAGAAGTATCCGCAAGGCATCCCGCCGGTCGTGGGGGATGCGCTGGAGAGGGAACTGAACTTCATCTGCCACTCGAAGTACGAGTCGTACTTCCTGACGGTGTACGACCTCGTGCGTGAAGCGAGATCGCGCGGCATCCTCTGCCAGGGGCGCGGGTCGGCGGCGAACTCGGCGGTCTGCTACTGCCTGGGCGTGACGGCGGTCGACCCGGCGCGGTTCCAGCTCGTCTTCGAACGCTTCGCCAGCAACGCCCGCGACGAGCCGCCCGACATCGACATCGACTTCGAACACGAGCGGCGCGAGGAGGTCATTCAATACGTCTACGGGAAGTACGGCCGGGACCGCGCCGCGATGACGGCGTCGCTCATCACCTACCGCGGCCGGTCGGCCGTGCGCGACGTGGGCAAGGTGCTCGGCTTCGGCCAGGACACGCTCGACCAACTCGCCGGCAAGCTCGACTGGTGGCACAAAGGTCAGTTGTCTGAAGCGCAACTCCGCGAAGCTGGCGTCGACCCGCGCGACCCGACGGTGCGCCATCTGATCGCGCTCAGCACCGAGCTGCTCGGCTTCCCGCGTCATCTCAGTCAGCATGTCGGTGGGATGGTCATCTCCCGTCGGCCGTTGTGCGACCTCGTGCCGATCGAGAACGCCGCGATGGACGACCGCACCGTCATCGAGTGGGACAAGGACGACCTCGACGTCATCGGCCTGTTCAAGGTCGACATTCTCGCGCTGGGCATGCTCACGTGCATCTCGAAGGCGCTGGCGATGATCAACGCGTACGCCGGCCCCTTCGAACTGCACACGATCCCACAGGAAGACCCCGGCGTGTACGCGATGATCAGCGATGCCGACACGATCGGCGTCTTCCAGGTGGAGAGCCGCGCGCAGATGTCGATGCTGCCGCGCCTCCGCCCGGCGACGTTCTATGACCTGGTGATCGAGGTGGCGATCGTCCGTCCCGGGCCGATCCAGGGGGACATGGTGCACCCGTACCTCCAGCGCCGCGAGTTGAAGCGGACGATCGAACGCGAGGGCGGCGTCTATCGGCCCGACTATCCCAACGACGAACTGATCGACGTGCTGGAGAAGACACTCGGCGTACCGCTGTTCCAGGAGCAGGTGATGCGCTTGGCGATGGTCGCCGCCGGCTTCAGCGGAGCCGAGGCCGACGAACTGCGCCGCGCCATGGCCGCGTGGAAGCGCAGCGGCGGCTTGGAGCGGTTCCATGAAAAGTTCGTCGGTGGCATGACCCGGCGCGGCTACGATTTCGACTTCGCCGAGCGGTGCTTCAAGCAGATCTGCGGCTTCGGCGAATACGGCTTCCCCGAAAGCCACGCGGCGTCGTTCGCCAAACTGGTCTACGTCTCGGCGTGGCTCAAGCGTTACCACCCGGCCACCTTCGCCGCGGCGCTGCTCAACAGTCAGCCGATGGGGTTCTACGCGCCCGCCCAACTCCTCCGCGACGCCCGCGAGCACGGCGTGGCGGTCCGACCGATCGACGTCAACGCCAGCGCATGGGACTGCACACTGGAACACGACGTTGAGCCGGCAAATGGGGTCACTTCAGAAGATAAGTCCACCTGGGGCCGCGGCGGGCCGGTGCTACGGTTGGGGCTTCGGCAGATCAAGGGACTGCGGCGTGAAGATGCCGATCGTATCGCCGCGGCAAGGAAGCGGGTCGGTGTATTCACATCGTTGGCCGGGCTTCAACACGCCGCCGGCATCAACGCTGCTGTGATTCATCGTCTCGCGGATGCCGACGCCTTGGCTTCATTATGGTTGAACCGCCGAACCGGCGCGTGGGAGGCGATGGCGCTGTCCGACGCCGACGCGCCGCTGTTCGACGCCCAAGCCGATGCGCCGGCGCATTCCGTCCCGTTGCCAACGATGCCGGCCTCCGCGGAAGTGACGGCGGACTATGCCACGACGGGCTTGTCGCTCCGTCCACACCCGGTGTCGTTCGTCAGACATCGTCTGAACCGTTGGAATGTCATGCCGGCCCGGGCAATTCAGGACGCCGATCGGTTTCCCGACGGCCATCGTGTGAACGTCGCCGGGTTGGTGCTGGTCCGCCAGCGACCTGGCACCGCGTCGGGCGTGGTGTTCGTCACGCTCGAAGACGAGACCGGCATCGTCAACCTGATCCTCTGGTCACGCGTCTACGAGCGTTATCGCCGCGCCGCCCGCCATGCGACCTTGCTCCAGGCCGACGGCATCGTTCAGCGGCAGGGACAGGTCATCCATATGCTGGCCAAACGCCTCACCGACCGCACATCGCTGCTGAGCGGCCTGTCGCAGGCGTCGCGGGATTTTCACTAGTGGCGCGGAGCAACGCAGGATTTGTGGAGTCCTCATCCGCTTTCGTGGCCCGAACCCGCTCCGGACGGTGTCGCACGGGTCGTGCGGTGTATTGGCCAACGTCGTTCTGCCGTTGCTGACGCGGTTGGTGCTGCTCGCTGCTAAGCGAAAACACACCGCGGATCGTCACTCATCGTCATCAGCACCAGCAGAGTCGTCGCGTCTTGCGGCACGGCGACATGTCACATCCTTCACACGGCTGTCCGTGTTGACATCACGGTCGCGGACGACGCCAGGGTGAGCATCAACTGGGCAACAAACACGAGGAAGGAATCGAGCCGGCTCATACCATGCAGGCAAGCGCCATCGATCATCTGTGTCGACTGACCTGCGGTATTTGGCAGTTGCATCAAAACGGTTCGAACCAGACAGGTTGGGGATGCTTCTTCGGTTGAGCGGAGTGGGTACAATCATTCCTGATGTCCTCACGCATCGGCAAAGCGGTCACGTCCGAAGACGTTGATGCGATCGTCGGATTGCTTGGCAGGATTGCCGGCATGACTGAGCCGATCGTGCAACGTCGGCGGCGGCTGATGGAGGGCGTCTCGCTGCTGGCGGGTGCGGACGTGTGGGCCTGGGTCCACCTGCGCGTCCCCGCACGGGGCATGCCGGCGGCGTTTCGCAGCATGGACGGCGGCTGGCGCGAAGAAAACGAGCGGGCCCGCGCGCTGGAGGTCGCGAACGATCCGGCGAACAACGACTTGCCGATCCACTGGGCCCGCCGCTGCCTCAAGGAAAAGCGGGCCTTGATCACAAGCGTCTCGGCGTCAAACGAGGGGCGATCGAAAAAAGAGCTGGCCAAACACATCGCCTCGTCCCGCGCCATCGGCATGGCGGACCAGATCTTCGTGCATTACCCGCTGGACGATACGACGGTGAGCCTGATCGGCCTGCATCGTCGAACCGGCGGCAAGCCTTTCTCCGAACGCGATCGCCGGCTCGTCGCGCTCGTCGTCGGGCAGATCGACTGGCTGCACCGCGCCGAAACCGACGTGCCGGCCAACGACGATCAAATCCTGACGCTCACCCCGCGCGAACGCCAGCTCCTCCTGCTGGAACTGGGCGGCGTGCCCCGCAAGCAGATCGCCGACCAGTGCCACCTGAGCACGCACACCATCAGCGATCATTTCAAATCGATCTACCGCAAGCTCG
>JBBCIV010000242.1:0-15124 GCA_037189665.1 Phycisphaerae bacterium
AGCCCACGCCAAGGCGTGGCGCTAAACGGGGTATGAAGAAAACCGGGGCTAGGTCTGCCCCACCCACGCGCCGGTCGGGTCAGCGCGATCGAAAGCGGCGCGCAGACGTGAAACGACGTGCTCCGGCAACGCCCCTTCCGCCGCGATGGCGAGGTTCTTCCGGGCGTTGGCGATGTTGGTCGTTCCAACGATGGCCGTCGTCACGCCGGGCTGGCCCAGCGTGAACCGCAGCGCAACGGAAGGCCACACGTCCGCCGGTTCGCCGTCGAAACCCAGGTCGGCCGGCGTGATGTTCATCTTGGCCAGGCGGTCGGTATACGTCGCGGCGTACGTCTGGTAGAGCCCCCTCTGGTCGGCCAGGTCCTTCCAGCAGGCGTTGGCGATCGGGCGTTTCACGATGATGCCGACGTTGTTCTGGCGCGCCGGCGGCAGGACGACGTCGATGTTCTTCTGATCGGCGATGTTGATGCTCGTCTCGATCACCGCAATCTCGGGATGCTTCGCCGCAAACGCTGCCGCCGCGTCGTCGCCGGAATAGCCGACGTGGGCGATCTTCCCCGCCTTGCGCGCCTTCACCAGTTCGTCGATCGCGTCGCCCTTCTCCAGCGTGGCCAGGTCGCACGAGTGCAGCAGCATGACGTCGATCTGATCGACCTTCATCGTCGCCAGCGCCCGGTCCACCGATGCCGCGACCACCTCGCGGCTCCAGGCCGGCGCGTCGAGACCGGGGATCTTCTGCCCGCACTTGCTGACCAGCACGTAATCCCTCCGGCGGCCCGACAGATGGTTGCCGATGAATTCATGGCTGCCCGGATAACTGGTGGCGGTGTCGAGCAGGTTGATTCCCTCGTCGAGCAACGATCCGATCATCGCCGCCGCCACTGGCTGGTCCGCCTTCAGATACGCGACCGGCGCACAGCCAAACCCCAGTACCGATACTTCCAGACCCGTCTTTCCGAGCGTTCGCTTTTCCATGCCACGATGATAGGCGCGACGCCCCTCACCGCGAACCCTTTAACGCCCGCTCCGCGTCAATTTCGCCCAGCGCCGATCGCAACGCCGCCACGCGCCGCTCGGCGATCGCGCGAATCTGAGGAAAGTGAAACCCGTCCCGCAGCCTCGCTTCCCAATAGCCGTACTGCTCGCGTTTCTTCGCCCCTTCGAGCAACGTCGTCATGCCGTGGCCTTGCATCGCCAGCAGGACGGCGCTGGCGAGCAGACCCGTGAGTCCGAAATCATCGAGGTTCACCACGTCCGCCAGCAGGCGGGCGTCGTCCGAATCGGGAGCGCGCGAGGGAAGGTCGAGCAGGATGCGCGTGACGCGGTCGAGCGTTTCCTCGTCGAACAGCGTCCCCGCCTCACTGACCAACAGCTCGGCCGCCTGCTCGGCACGCTGGCGGAGGTTGAGTTGGCCGGACTGCCCGACCGGGAGGCTGTCCGTTCGCCGCATCGGCAGCTGCAGGGCGTAGCAGGCGATGTGCAGCACGTCGATCCTCGCGATGCGCGGCGCGAAGTTTTGATCGACAAGCGATGTAAGCAAATCGATCAGCCGCCGCGCATCCGCCGCCAACCGCGGCGAAGGCCGGCCGGCAGTGTCGCGGGAGAGAAACTGCTGAAGTTGGGCGATCCGCTTTTCGTCCATCGGCGTGGCGATACTATACGGGCCATGCGATGGATCGCGATATTCCTCATCGGTCTTGTCAGCGCCGGGTGCGTTCAGCCGCCGTCGTCGGAGAAGGAGGTCTTCGACGACGTCGTGCAGCTCACCAGCGGCTTCAAGGCCGCAGGCGAGGCGTACTTCTCGCCCGACGCGAACTGGATCATCTTCCAGGCCACCCCGCCGGCGGAGGAACACTACCAGATGTTCATCGCCCGCCTGCTGCGCGACGGCGACCGCATCACCGGCATCGGCCAGCCGATCCGCGTGACGCCGCCCGACTCGCGAAACACCTGCGGGTTCTTCTCGCCTGACGGCGTCAGCGTCATCTTCGCTTCCACCGCCGGCAAGGAAGATAAAAACGAGATCACCGGCGGCTACCAGCGCAAGGGCGGCGAGTATCGATGGCCGTTCCCCAGGGGCATGGAGATCTTCCGCGCCGACGCCTGGCAGGCCGCGATCGCCGCGACCGAGTTCTCGCGCGGCATCAACCTCGCCCAGCACCCGCTCACCGATAACAATTATTACGACGCCGAATGCGTCTATTCGCCTGATGGCAAGTGGATCCTCTTCACCTCCACCCGCGACGGCGACCCCACGCGCGAAACCAAGGCCAGCCGCGACGCCGACCTGTACGTCATGAAGGCCGACGGCACGAACGTCGTCCGCCTCACCAAAACCGACGGCTACGACGGCGGCGCCTTCTTCAGCCCTGACGGCAGGAAGATCGTCTTCCGCGCCGATCGCCTGAACAACAACCTGCTGCAACTGTTCGTCGCCGACGTCGTCTATGACACCCGCGGCCAGATCACCGGTCTGCGCAACGAGCGCCAGCTCACCAACGACCCGGCCGTCCACTTCGGCCCGTACTGGCATCCGAACGGCACTCACATCGTGTACGCCGCCAACGTCAACGAACGCCACGAGTACGAACTGCTCATGATGCGCTCCGACGGCACCCGCCGCGTCCGCCTCACCTTCACCCCCGGCCCCGACCTCCTCCCCGTCTTCAGCCCCGACGGCCAATACCTCATGTGGACCAGCAAACGCTCGGCCGACCAGACGTCGCAGATCTACATCGCGAAGTTCAAGATGCCGAAGGCGGGATAGCGGGAGGGATAGCACGGATGCAACACTGATGGACGCTACCACCAGTTGAACAGTCCGAATCAATCCTGAAGAAAAAGCCACCCCAATTGAAGCCATACACCGCTGGAAAGCATGGTTGGAATCCACATGAAAACGTCAGCGTTTCCCCAGCCGCGATGAAGTCGCAACAGAACAGTAACAATGGCGCCGATTAATGTGACGGGACCAAAGATTAAGAAAATACACCCAAGCATCGGCACTGTAAGAACCCAGCCGCTCACACTCGAGTAAACGCAAAGGCCGCAAAATAACGAGAAAACTGCCAAGCACGCGCCGGTCATGACGCTGGGCGGGGGGTTCTCGTCTTCTTCTGGCGGGCGCTCGTAGTCGAGATGCACGCGCCCCTCCTCAACAAGTCAAATACGGCAGACCGAAGAAGCCTAGTGTATTCACAGTGTCAGGCGGCGGATTTCATCTGTGTACATCTGAGCCCATCCGCGCAATCTGTGACCCATCTCATCGCATCAACGTTGCCGTGCGATCCGGGCCAACGCTCACCATGCTGATCGGCACGCCGATCAGGTCTTCCAGGCGCTGGACGTAGTTCTTCGCTTCCTGCGGAAGCTCATCGTACGTCTTGCAGGCGCTGAGGTTGGCGTGCCAGCCGGGGAGCGTTTCGTAGATCGGCTCGGCGGCGGCGAGGGTGTCGACGTCGGCGCGGAAGTACGGGAGCGTTTCGCCGTTGATCTTGTAGCCGGTGCAGATCTTCAGTTCGTCTAGCCCGCTGAGCACGTCCAACAACATGATCGCGATCGTGGTGACGCCGCAGAGATCAGCGCTGTACTTGACGGCGGTGGCGTCGAACCAGCCGATGCGGCGCGGGCGGCGCGTCGTCGTGCCATATTCGTTGCCGCGCTCGCGGATGTAGTTGCCGGTGTCGTTCTCCTGCTCGGTCGGGAACGGCCCGCCGCCCACGCGGGTGCTGTAGGCCTTCATGATCCCGATGTACTGCTTCAAACACTGCGGCGGAACGCCCGTGCCGCTGAAGATGCCCAGCGTCGAACAACTGCTGCTGGTGACGTACGGATACGTGCCGTGATCGACGTCCAGCAGCGCGGCGTGCGCCCCTTCAAACAGGATCTTCTTCCCAGCTTTCCATGCCTGGATGAGCAGGTAACCGGTGTCGTCGACGTACGGCGCGATCTTGCGGCCGAACTCGCGGTACTGCTCGAAGATCGCCTTGGCGTCCAGCGGCTTTTCGCTGTACATCGCGGCGAAGACCTTGTTCTTGCCCTCGACGATCTTCTCGATCTTCGACTTCAGCGATTCCTCGTGCAGCAGGTCGCCCACGCGAATGGCGGTGGTGCGGTGCATCTTGTCGGCGTAGGTCGGGCCGATGCCGCGCTTGGTCGTCCCGATCCCATCCGCGCCGGCGGCGGTCTCGCGGGCTGCGTCTTCCAGCTTATGCCAGGGCATGACGACGTGCGTCTTGTAGCTCACCTTGAGCGTCTGCGGCGTGATCGCAAACCCTTTGGCGGCATTGACTTCGATCTCCTCAAAGAGCTTCTCCGGGTCGAGCACGACGCCGTTGCCGATGACGTTGATCGTGTGCGGGCGGAAGACGCCGACCGGCAGCAGGTGCGTGGAGTGCTTGACGCCATTGATGACGACCGAGTGGCCTGCGTTCGCCCCGCCGCAATAACGGGCGATCACGTCCGCCTGTTCGGCGAGGAAATCGACAATCTTGCCCTTGCCCTCGTCACCCCACTGCAGGCCGACGACGCAGGCATTTCCATCGAGAAACGAAGAAGCGGACATGTCGCAACTCTTTCTTCAAACGCTGAAAAGGATTGAACGCCAAGACGCCAAGAAACGCAGTCAGACGCGGGATTCAGAACGGCTTTGATGCCAGCACCTAACCCTTTATCTGTCTGAATGTCTTCTCTTTTGGTCTTCCTGGCGTTTCTGGCACCTTGGCGTTCATATTTGCCAAGCCAAGCGTGGGACTCGCCACAAAACGAAACGTCGGTTGTAGAACTAACAGCCGTCGTGGTCAAGCTGACGCGACAGACCGGCGATGGTTGACAGTTCAGGAAGCGCTTATAGGCTGTAATTCAATCACGGAACCGATGCTCGACACGAACCCCATCCTCGACGTACCCCTCACGACGGTACTCAAACCCGAAATCGCCCTGTCGCTGCAGCAGGTATTGCGGGTTTACACGGTCGGGAACCTCATTGACGCCTGGCACGATCCTCGCGATCAGCGCCGCATCGAGCAGCTCTTCGAAACCCCCGATCAGGCCCGCCACGCCGTCAGCGTGTGTGCCACATGGCTTGGCTTCGATGCGTTCGTCATGCGCAAGCCCCACGGCGACCCCTGGCTCGCCGGCGATATCCAGATCACCGCCCCGCCGCCCCTGCCGAGCACGGGCGAGATGGACGGGTAAGTCCTCCCAATAATTCAGCTATCAGATTAAAACGCTTTCGCGTGGCAATGCCGGTGCCCTCAAGTCATTCAGGCCTAAAAAGCGTCGCCTGGGAGAAATAGACCCACGCGAGAAAGCCGACCCACGCGAAGTAGATGACCAGCAATGTCACCAGCGCTCCGCATCGGCGTTTCAACGGACGAGGCTCAGGAATGACGGCAGAAGTGCTCATGCGAGCACCGGTTGGAGTTCGATGCGGAAGGTCTTTTCGAACGCGTTACGGAAGTCGTAAACGTTGCGGAAGTCGTCGAGGGAATCTTCGTCGGTCTTGCTCATCATGCCTGCGGCGATCATCGCGTAGACGATCCGGCCGAAGTCCAGGGTGCTGACGATGCCCCATCGCTCCAGCACTGTTCGGGCAAGCATGCCCCACTGGCGGATCGCGATCTCGCGCAACCCTTCGGCCAACTGTTGGCCGCTCACGTGATGCGGGCCTCGTAAGTTACGTGGGCCGTGGAGTTTATCGCCGGTGTAAACCAGCCCCTCCTGAACGAAGTGATAGGCGTCCAAGGCGTAGATACCCACCTCTTCGGCCACCTGTTCGAGCGTTTTCTGCGGTGCCTCGTACTCTGGCATGAAGAAAAGTTTATCGGACCGGTTCGCCGGATCAATGGGGAAGTTCATGCCGATTTCTATAAGCGCCTCAGCTTTATGCCGATTCCACCCGACCTGCTGCTCGTCACCAACGCCGTTTTCGCGGGTGAAAGAGATTACGCCGAGTGTATAAGTGCCGCGCTCGACAGCCCACGCGGGCCGGGTACATTTCCGGGATATGTCACTCAAACTTCGCGACGCCGCCTCCACGAAATACGACCTGATGTCCCTCGGTGAATGCATGGTCCGCCTGAGCCCTCCAGGCCACGGCCGGATCGAGTTCACGCCTACCCTCGAGGTCTGGGTCGGCGGCGGCGAGTACAACGTCGCCTACGCCCTGTCGCGCCTGGGCATGCGGACGGGCTTCCTGTCGCGCCTCGTCGACAACCCCGTCGGGCGGATCATCGTCAACCACGGCCGGGCGGTCGGGGTCGACATGTCCAACGTCGTCATGGCGAAGTACGACGGCGTCGGCAAGGCGGACCGCATCGGCCTGAACTTCACCGAGGTCGGCACCGGCGTCCGCGCCTCGGTCACCCTCTACGACCGCGGCCACTCCGCGGCGATGAACATGAGGCCCGGGCAGATCGACTTCAAGAAGATCTTCTCCGAACAAGGCGTCCGCTGGCTCCACACCGGCGGCATCTTCACCGCGCTCTCCGACGGCACCGCCCAGGTCTGCAAGGAAGCGCTCGTCGCCGCCAAGGAGGCCGGCACCATCGTCAGCTACGACCTCAACTTCCGCTCCAAGCTCTGGAGCGCCAAGGAAGCCCAGGCCAAGACCAGGGACCTCGTCCCCTACATGGACTGCCTCATCGGCAACGAGGAAGACTTCCAGACCGTGCTCGGCTTCAAGGTCGAGGGCATCGACGAGCACAACCTCGGCGCGCTCGATACCTCAGCGTACAAGAGGATGGTCGAGCAGGTCGTGAAAACCTATCCCAACATCAAGGTCGTCGGCACGACGCTCCGCGAGGTGAAGAGCGGCCTGATCAACAACTGGTCCGCCATCCTCTACGTCAACGGCACGTTCTACGAGTCGCGGCAGTACAAGGACCTCGAAATCGAAGACCGCGTCGGCGGCGGAGACGGCTTCTCGTCCGGCTTCGCCTACGGCTTCCTGAACGGCAAAACCCCGCAGGAATGCGTCGATCTCGGCGCCGCCCACGGCGCCCTGCTCCAAACCACGCGCGGCGACAGCAGCCAGATCGACCTGGACGAGCTGACGCACGTATTTAAGGGCGGGTCGGCGCGAATCAAGCGCTAGCGCGCGCGTGGCGCAACAAATGCGGCGTGACGAGCGCGGCGTGAAAGACCATCGGCATCCTTTCACGTCACGCTCATCGCGCGCGCCACCCGTCCTCCATCAGCGATATCGATCCCCGCGGTCCCCGCGATCCCCGCGATCCCCGCGATCCCCGCGGTCGCCGCGATCCCCGCGGTCGCCGCCTCGTCGATCGAACCGATCGCGGTCGTCGCGCTGCTGGTCGCGATCGCGTTCACGGCGATCGGCGCGGAAGCGGTCGCCGTCGTTGTGGCGGGCGCGGTCGACGTGGATGCTGCCCCCGCTCACGTGGAAGTCGATCTCGCCGGGGCGGCGCGGGGCAGGCACCCAGTAGCCTTCACGCACGCACACGCGGCGCTCGACCGCCTGCCAATACCCTTCGCGGACGCAGATGCGCTGTTCGACGTTTTCCCAATACCCTTCGCGAACCACGACCTGCGTCCGCTGTTCGACGTAGCGGCCACGCTCGACCAGCACGTTCTCGCAACGCGTCACCCATCGGCCGAGGTGATCGCGATAGCGAACTTCGCGCGTCTCGTAACGGTCGGGAATCCACACGCGCTCGACGCGATCCTGCACCACCGGCTCGCGCCACACGCGTTCGACGCGCGCCTGGTAAACGGGCTCGACCCACACGCGTTCGACGCGGGTTTCGTATACCGGCTCAACCCAGATCCGCCCGCGCTCGCCGGCGACGATCGAGACGCCGAACGACCAGTCGCCCGCCTCTGCCGGCGCCGCCGTCAACGTGCTGATCCCCAAAGTGGCCGCCGCAAGAATCGTGGAAGCAAGTTTCATCATGCCTTCTCCTGTCACCAAGCAAGACACCGCCGTCCGCGCGACGTTTGTTTCCATGCGTTACCCCCTTTTTTACAATGGGTTACAGGCGAAATTGGGTTCGTTTGTCCAAAATCATCTCTCCTGCCGAATCAGTCCTTGCGCTGCCGGAATATCCGCCGTAAACGCAATGAAACAAAAGATTTGCATTCAAATTGGGTTCGTTTGGCAGATTTCCGCTCTCCCACGCTCCCCCCCCTTGTTGTTATCCTTCGTTGAACGCCCCGTGCGGCAAACCATCCCCCTTCAGAGTACATACCGCCGCCGCCCGAAAATGTCGGCCATGAAGTTCGTGAAAAATCCCGCCATCGCAATTCACAAGGCGAGCCGTTCCAGGGAACGGCACAGACGAGAAAAATCGTCGCTTCGGCCCTCGCGGTCGAATAAAAATTCCCGCCGATATGCAACGGGTTGCATGCAATGAAGATTGGAGTTTACGCGTAAAGTGACACAATAGTTTTTGTACTGCTGGTGGCGCGACCGGCAGCATGACACATCCGAGTCCCCTACTTTTGAGGAGAGACAATGACCGCAGACCTATCCCTATTGGCCCGCACGTTTATTATTGGTTCTGCTACCGTTGCTATAGCAGTTACCCTAACGGACGCCGCTCCGCTTGCGACTTACGACTTTACTGGCGAGGCCGCCCCGACCGCGCAGATCGGCAGCATCAACGCGACCTCCGGCGATCCGAACGTCACCGCATCGCCGATCACGATCACCCCGTTTCCGTTCGTCAGCGGCAACGCGTCAATGATCGTCGCCAACGCCGTGCCGTTTGGCGGTTCGGCGCCGTACCTGTCGGCCTTCCCCGGCGCCGGTTCCACCACCGGCGCAACCGCGACCGCCAACAACCAGTATTTTGAGTTCGCCGTTACCGCCGCATCAGGCTACGAACTCGACCTGACGTCGCTGACGTTCAACGCGACAAAGGGCAACACCGGAGACCGCGGCTTCGTCCTGCAAACAAGCGTCGGCGGCTTCAGCACCGATGGCAGCACGAACCTGGACAACGTCATCGTTCCGACGAACGGAACGGCGAGCACGCCTTATTCGTATGATTTCTCCGGGCCGGCGTATCAGAACCTCAGCAGTTTCACCGCGCGCTTCTACATTTTTGCCCCCGCCACCGGAAACAGCGTCAACTTCGACGATTTCGTGCTGAACGGCTCTGCCGTCGCGATCCCCGAGCCGACGATTGCCAGTATCGCCACCGTCTGCCTGGCGGGCCTCGCCCGCCGTCGGCGCAAGGTCAAATCGTCGTCGGTATAAGCATCGCAGCCTCCGTCCTCCGTAGATCCCGCCGATGCTGCCGGGGGCTATCAAGCCCTCGGCAGCCGGCATGCGCGCCTTTTGCCCCGCCTCCTTCACTTCGTTGCTCGACCAATGAGATAAGCAACGCGTGCGGGGTTCGCGATATAACGTCTCCCCCCAGAATGTCCGCCATAATTCCAATGTTCTTCAGAACATTGGAATAACGCTTTCACTCAAGAGATATTGGGAGAGGAAGCGGGAGGAGGGCTACGCATCGCAACGAATAGCAACTGCTCTTTTTACGATGAAAATTTGCAGTCACATTTTCATCGCAGCATGATTTCACGTCGTCCTGTTATTTCATGAGCGCCGCCACGAGAAACCAAATGATCCCACCACACGCCATGACAACTCCCGCGGCCGCCACGTATTGATAGCGATAGTTGTTCGGAAACCAGTTCGTCAGTCCAAAGTGGGCGAGGAACATCAACGCCATTCCAACGCACGCAAACACCGCACTGGCGATAGAGTGGAAACTGTCATACCGGACAGCCCCGCCAAGGCGCGCATGGAGCACCACCCCGCCGCTCCACAACACCAGCCCCGCCAACGCCACGAACACCAACGGCAGCACAATGCCGCACGTCACTACAACAAACGGCGAGTCATGCCGCCCGTCCCCGCCCCAATCAGGATCCTCGCCGAAACGTCTGCCAAGCATCACTCAATTGTAGCGAGCAATCCCGAGTTTCAGACCTTTATCTACCATCTACCCCGCACACGCCTGGCGCACGAACGCACCTCCGCCATCACCTGCGCTCGCCACGCTGCCCCCTCCCAGCGGCCACACACCTATTTATCGCACGATATTCTACAGCGGCACCTACTATTCCAATGTTCTGAAGAATATTGGAATAGAGAGAACTGCTCATCCTGTCGAAACAGATATGACGCAGCTATTATTCTCATGTTCTCAGGAACGTTAGAGCGGATCGCGCCGTCGGAAATCTGTTTCCTGTCCCCAGAGAGGAGATGGAGACGCGAATATTGTGAAGACGATGAGAGATTCGCGAAACTGGCACTCGTCCTGCCAGTCGATATGAGGCGGGGCGACGGGGTGGAATTATCATATCAGTTTTCCGAAGTCTGATATGATAATTCCAGACTCAACGTCCAGGCACGCCGGAGGGCGGGCGAATAGCTATTCGCAGGCTGCGGACTATTCGAACACCACCATCGCATGGCCAGCGATCCTGGGCACGCGCAGGTTCACCCGGCCGGCGAGGTGTTCGAAGTTGATCTCCTCCAAGTCGGGCGCGAGGTAGACCTTCTTCGGCGCCCTCGCCGACGCCAGCGACAGCGGCACGTCGTAGAGCGGGACGATGTCTTCGACCAGGTCGAGGTCCTTCGTCCGGCGTTCGGGGCAGTATTGAAGCAGGTGGACGATCGTGCGTTTGCCCTGCCGCATCACCGTTGCTTCCGTGCTGGTCGGCGCGGCCACGCGCAGGAGCGGGGCTTCCAACAGCAGGTCGATCACGTTTCGCACCAGCAGCCGCAACGGGTAGTTGCCGTTCCTGGCGAAGCTGCCGAACACCGGCGCGGCGATGTGGGCGATCTTGCCCTTGATCGTCGCCAAGGCATACCGGCTCACCTTGTCGGTCGGCGTCTGGGCGTGGCTGGAGAAGTGGTCCCAGCGGCGCTCGAAATACGGCTCGACGATCGATCCCAGTGCCTTGGCGCCCCTGGCGGGGGTGACGCGCACCGTGGCGTCGTATAGCACGTGATCGCTGTCGGGCACGTCGTCGTTGATCTGCTTGCCAAACCGCATGTACGTCGTCTCGAACGGCGAGATGCCCTTGGGGGCCACCGGAAGCGATTTCCAGGCCAGCGCGGTGGCGTCGTCGTTCACGCCCGAGTAGCCGGTGGCGAGCACCGCGCCGCCCTGCTTCACGTACGCGTCGAGTTTCTTCGACATCGCCGCATCGACCTTGACCGTATCGGGCAGGACCAGCAGTTCGTATTGGTCGAACTTCGATTCCGGCAGCACGACGTCGAACTGGTGCTTGAGCTGCGTGAGCAACCGCGTCCAGCCTTCGCGCGGGTTGCCGGGCGCCTTCGGATCGGATTCGGGCACGAGCAGCACGCCGATCTGCGTGACGGGCTTGGCGCCGTCCAGCCATGGCTCGCGCTCTTCGACGCGCTTGTAGACCTTGCCGATCAGCTCGTACGCGCCCTTGTCGAGCGTGCCGCGCGGGTGAAGCTGATCGCCGACGGAGCATTGAGCGCCATGGGCCATCATCTGCGACAATTCGTACTCCAGCGCGGCATACGGCTTGAGCCCGCCGAAGTCGGCCCAGCTTTTGTGGAAGCGGGCGGTCATGCCCAGGTACGGCCGATCAAAGTTGCGGGCGAAGCGAACGTTGGTGGGAAAATACATATACCCCCAGCCGCCCGTCGGAAGCGCTTCGATCTCGATTTGGCTGAGCATCGGATACTCCACCGCCATGTTCCACAGCGGCCGGCTGTTGAAGTAGCAGGTGCCCTTCGGTGAGTATTGCTTCACGAGGTTGTAAAACCGCTTCATATACGCCATCGCGACGTCGTTGGCGTACTTGCGACGGTGAGCCTCAATGGCAGGATCAAGCCGCTGCTTTACCATGCCGGCCTTGGCCCAGTTGCTGACCGAAAGCTGGTCCCAACACATGTCGAAGAAGAGGCCGTCCACCGGCTTGAAGCGCTTGAGCACTTCGACGGTCTGCTCGTACAGGAATTCCTGGTACGGGCTGGACATGTCCAGGATCTGCCACTGAAACTTGTCGTGCGCCAGCGGCCCGCGGCCGACGCGGGTGGAGTCGGGGCGAAGCGCGATCCACTCCGGATGCGCGTTGGCCGCCCACTCGTCGCACTGCACTGAGATGTAGATCGGCGCGCGGATGTTTCGCTTGTGCAGCGCGTCGACTTGCCTGGCGAGCAGATCGAATCCCTTTTTCAATCCGGGGTGACGGGCCGGGTGATCGGTGTTGTAGTAGAGATGGCCGTGGTGGCACTTGGCGAAGACGGTGACGCTGTTGACGTGCGCGTCCTTCATCGCGTCGCCGAAGGCGTCGGCGTCGAACTCGGCGCCGACGTCGGGAATCCCGGGGCCGGTGTGAAAATCAAGGTGAATCTGACGCGTCGCGAGCTTCGATTGGGGCACGGTGTGGTCTCCGAGAACTAGGTTCGAATCCTAGAAGTGTAGAAACGCTTGGCGGTACCGCAAATCGGGGTCGCTCGACGTGCAAACGATATGGCGGAAAAGGCTGCGTGCGGCGCGTTTACTGTGCCAGCGGGTCTTCGGGATACTTCTCCTTCAGCAGCTTGCGGATCGCGTCACTGCGGGCCTTGTCGGTCTTGGCGAGGATGTGGCTGGCGCGATCGAGAAGTTGCGGTGCGTAGGGCGAACCCGGCACGGCGCCGGCGAACGCCTCCGCCACGCGGGCGGCGGCCTGGGGATGGCGCGTCTCCATCATGCGGACCTTCAGCACCACCGAGTACCCTTCCCAGAAGCTTTCGGGAAACCGCCGCTGCCACTCGCTCCACTTCTCGGCGGCGGCGGCGGGCTCGTTGTTGTCGATGAAGTACTCGATCGTCCGCGCCAACGCCCCCGCGAGCGCGACGCGCTTGCCGACATCGGGGTCGGCGGGCAGTTGCGCGAGCACCTGCTTCGCCTCGTCTACCCGGCCGTCAAGCAGGAGGGCTTCCATGCGAAGCCGGACGAGGTTTTTCGAATCCTTGTCCTTGAACTTCGCCAGCATCGCCTCGGCGCGCCTGAAGTCGGCCTGTTGCCACAGCAGCACTTCGGCGTGCAGGTCGGCGGCCTTCGGATGAAGATTCGAATCGACGGGCAGCTTGTCGAGCGCGGCGGCAAGGTCGGCCTCACGGCGGGCCTCGGTGAGCGTTGCGATGGCCTCTTCGATCCCGTCGACCATCCACTGCTGCTGCGAATGCCGCTTCGTCGCACACGCGGCCGCGAGGGCGCTGAGGAGCGCGTCGGGCTGCTGCGATCGCGCCAGCAGCCGCACCGCCATCGCCTGCTGGCGATCGGTGAGCTTCTCGAAGTCGTAGGTCGAGATCAGGTCGCCCTGCACGCCGGGCTCGTCGATCGCAGGATCGACGACGCGCGCCGGATCGCGGCCGACGTTGAGGCGAAACGTGCGCTGGTCGGCGCCCTGCGTCGTCTTCAGATCGACCTTCACGTCGTACGCGCCGGGCGTGAGGAAGACGTGATCGACCTTCGATCCCGTCGCCGTCTGCCCGTCGCCGAAATCCCAGGCGATGCGGACGTTCGTCGTCTTCGGCGGAACGATCGCCTCGAACCGCAGGCGGTAGGCGGACTGGTCGGCCACGATCGACTCGCCCAGCCAAGCAACCGACGTATCAATAACAACGTCCCTCTTATGCGCCTCAAGCGGGCCAATCTTCGCCCGCAGCAGGCGGCCGAACGACTCGACCGCCATCACGTCCACCTTCGGCGTATCCGGCCGACGCCAGCCCATCGACAATCGCCAGTCGCCGCCGACGTCAAGCGTATACGCCTCGAACGCGTGTCCGCCGCGCTTCAGGTGGATCGTGCCGCTGAAACGGGTGTCCTGCGGAAAGCCGGCGGCGAAGACGACGTCCTTCCCGTCGATCCGCAGGCCGCCGAGGTCGTCGGCGCTCATGGCGACCTGGTAATCGCCGTCGAGCGGCGCGTAGATCGTGCCGCTGATGCGCGAAATCGTCGCCCCGCTCACGTCGCCGGGGTTATATCCGATGAACGGCCGATCGATCATGCCGCGGGCGATGATGTCGCCGCTGCGCGCATACAGGTCGGCCAGATCCTTCGTGCTGCGTTGCTGGCCTTGCGCCGCGGGGCGTTTTAGTTCGACGAGCAGGCCAGAGGTGACGTTGGCCTCCGGCGGGCGCTCTTTTTTGTCCGGGCCGCCCCAGTAGGCGTAGTACTTCGTGCGGCCTCTCAGCGGATTGAAAATCGCGACCACCCGATCGTCCGCCCCGCCGCGAACGATGCGCGTGGGCACGGCCGTTCCGTCCTCGGCGGCGATGCGGACGTCGGATGCGTCTTTCGTGCGCAGGCCAGGCGCGTAAAAATCGATGATGGCGGTCTTGTCGGCATCGGCCCGCGCCGCGTCGATCGCCAGCTCGATCGACCGACGCATCGGCGATTGGGGTTCGGACCAGGCGTGGACCGCGGACGCGCTCAGATGAACGCAGATGAATAACGCAAGAAGCACACGGGTTGAAAACCCATGCCACGTCCATCTGCGTCTGCGCTTGCCTGCGTGCATCTGCGGTTTCTTTCCGTATGCTCAGTCGTACCGATGATGTTACCCAAAGCCATCCTCTTCGACATGGACGGCACGCTCACGGACGAGAAGATCGACTGGTCGTCGCTGCGCGACGAACTGGGCGTCGGCCCGGACGAGGCGATCCTCGAAGCCATCCTTCGCATGACGCCCGCCGAGCGAGAGCGGGCGGAGGACATCCTTCACCACCACGAACACCAGGCGGCCGAGCGGTCGCAGATCAACGTGGGGTGCGGCGATCTCCTCCATTGGCTGGATACCCGCCAGATCGGGCGGGCGTTGATCACCCGCAACACGAGAAAAAGCGTTCGCACCGTTTTCGACCTGCACGGCCTGCACTTCGACGCCGCCATCACGCGCGAGGACGGCAAGTTCAAGCCCGATCCCGACCCATTGCTGCTCGCCTGCCGAAAGCTGGGCGTGAGCAAGGATGACGCCTGGATGGTGGGCGACTGGAAGTACGACATCGAGGCTGCCAACGCCGCCGAGATGACCGGCGTCTGGCTGAGTTATGGGCGTGAACGGCCGTTTGACGCGGTTCCGGACATCGTCGTGCACGATCTGTGCGACCTGTTCG
>JBBCIV010000243.1:0-5892 GCA_037189665.1 Phycisphaerae bacterium
GCCTGCGTCGCCCATTCGAGATGTTCAGGAAACCCATGGGCGGCGCAAGCGTCGCGGTTACAACAAGAAGCGCGTCGCCGTAAATCGTAACGATCTCGCCGTCTTGCCTCAGTTCGCCGCGGTTTCTGCTTTGGGTTGGTCGGTGACGGGTTCGACGCCGAGGTCGGACTGGAGCTTTTTAAATTCGGCGCTCCAGCGTTGCCCGCCGAGGCCGGGGCCCCAGGTGCGGGTGAGGTCGGTGACCCAGCGTTTCATGCCTTCGACGTTTTCCTTCAATTCCACGTTGCTGCGGATGAGCTTGTAGGTCGCCTCCCAGTAGGTGGGGTTATCCACCTCTTCGGGGGTGCCGTCGGGCTGGATTTTGACGACGAAGCCGTCGCCGAGGATTTTGTCGGCGAAGAGCTGGGCGAGCGGGCGGCGGGCCTTGTCCCAGTCGCCTAGGGCAAAGTGGCTGCGCGCCAGGCCGAGCTTCACCTGCGGGTCGTAGCGGGCCTTGCTTTGCTTATCTTCCGGCAGAGACGCGATGTACTTGGCGAGCTGGTCTTTGCCGTCGAGTTCCTCGAAACGCTTTACCGCGGCCTTCAGCAGGTCGGAGCGCTTGGCGCCTTCGGGGGTCAGCTCGGCGGCGCGGCGTTGCTGGTCTGCGTCGAAGACGGAGATCTGGTAATCGAACTTCTTCAGTTCCGCATTGTTGCTTTCGCGGATCAGCCGCACGAGCACGGGCGTCAGTTCGGCGCGGGTGCGTTCGAGCTGCGCCACCTGCTCGGTCTGCCCGGCCGCCTCGGAGGCGGTCACCTGCTCGTTCAGCTTGTCCATCAGATCGAAGATGATCTGCATCGCCTCTCGCGGGCGTTCGACCGCGAGCTTCTGGATCTCCTTCACGCCCTCGGCCACCTGGTTCGTCTGCACGTACGACTTCACGCGGATCAGCAGCACCTGGCTGATCAGGTTCGCCTCGTTGGCCAGGCCTTTGACGGTCTGCTCAAAACCCGTCAACAGCGAGATCGCGCGCTTCGGGTCTTTCTGATCCACCAGCGCCACGTCCGCCGCCAGCAGGCGGGTTTGCGAGAGGCGGGTGCGGAGCAGCAGCTTGATCTTGTCGTCCGAGGCCGCGGCAAGCTGCTCGTCGATCGACGCGTTTACCTGGTCGGCCAGCTTCTGCAGCTCGGTCAGCAGCGGCGGGCGGGCGGGGTCGTTTTCCTTAAGTTTTTGTAGCTTCTGATGGACGGCGACCATCTTGAAGTACCGGGCCTCGCCGGCCTGTCGGCTGTCGGCGGGCACGCGATCGTAGAGCGCGATGGCCTCGTCGAGCTTGCCGGACGACTGCAGGCGTCGGGCGCGTTCAAAGAAGAACTCCGGCCGCTCGAACGGCTTGGCGACGGCGGTTTCAAGCACGCGGTCGTACAGCTTGGTGACGGTCGGATCGCCCAGTTTCTCGCGATACAACTGGCCCACCAGCGCGATGCCGTTGTTAAACGCAGCGTCGGCGCGGTCTTTGTCGGTCGTCTTATATTTATCGACGTAATCGAGGAACGCGGCCGCGGCGCCTTCTTTGTCGCCCAGCTTCTGGAGGAAGAAGCCGTTGACGTACAGGCTTTCCTGCGCGACCTGCTCGTTCTCCTTGCCGCCGCGCTTGATGATCTCGCGCGACGCTTCAAGGCCGCGCTCGATGACGGCTTTGTCAAATGGAACGTCGTCGGGCTTGATCGTTTCGCCTTCCGCCTTGGCACGCAACGACTGGAGCAGCAACAGGTTAAGATCCTTCACCGGCGTTCCCGCCGGCACGTTGGCGGCCATCAGTTCAAGGATCAGGCCGCGAAGGGCGGGCTGCTCGCGCTGGAGCGTATCCAGCACCTTGTCCGCGGCGACGGCGTCGTTCTTCAGCATCAGGATGCGGTACTGCATCGCCGCCAACGCCACCTGCACTTCGGGGCTGTCGAGCTTGGCTTGTTTCACCCAGCCGTCGAGGGTGGTCAGCGCGGCCTCGGCCGCCTTGGCGTCCTTGGCGTTGATCTCGTTGACGACCGCCAGCAGCCGCGCGTCGAACTGCTGGCCGACGTTGGCGGGATCGCCTTTCTGGATCACAAAGGTGAATTCCTTACGCGCCTCGGCCAGCGATTCCGGCGTCGCCAGTGCCATGTGCAGCTTCGCGAGGTAGAACTTCACGTCTGCGACGTTCTCGTTCGACTCGTCGTTGTACGCCGAAAGGTTCTCAAGGCCTTCCTTAAGATACTTGGCTCGCTCCTCCGACGCCTTGTCCAGCGAGACGGCGCTGGAGTAGTTGATGATGCTGCGGGTGTACTCGGCGATGGTCGCCTGCTGGTCGGCCCGTTCCCACGCCGCCTTCCCCTGCGGCCAGTTGTTGGATGCCTTTTCGGCGGCAGCGGTGGCCTCGTCGCGAGCTTTGACAAGGATGCTCTGCACCGCGTCGGTGACCGGGTGCAGGCGAGCCATGATGGTGGAATTCGGACCGAAGTATTCGAGCAAGCGCTGGTCGGTGATGATGCCATGCTCGATCAGGATGTTGGCGTCGAGGATCAGCGTGGCCGGGTCGGTGATCTGCGGAAGCAGTTGCGGCAAGGCCTTTACATATTCGGCGACCAGCTTTCGGCGGTCGGCAAGGCCGATCGATTCGTCGTCTTGCAGGCGGGCCAGCGCCGAGCCGGCGCGAACCGCGTTCTGCTTGGCTTCGGGAACGTTGTTCTTCTTGAACGCGTACTCCAGCAGCCCGCCGAGATTGCGCTTTGACAGTTCGCTGTAAAGCCGGTCGTCGCTCAGCGCATCAAGTCCCTTGGGATCGTTCTGCGCAAACGCGACCGAGGAGATCAAACCGACGGCGAGAAGGGTGGCGCGGGTCGTTTTCATGGCGTGCCCTGATTGTAGCGTAGGGAGGAAGAAAGGCTGAACGTATGAAGGGCGAAGGACGAAAAAAAGACCGAAATCTTCCCGCGTCCTTCATACGCTCGTCGGTACATCCGCGCGATCAGCCGTCGGCGGTCTGGAAGCCGATGTTCGTGAACCCGGCCCGGCCGGCGGCGCTGTAGACGCGGATGACGTTGGAATAGATCACGTTGCGCGTCGGCTTGATGAACAACTGGATGTCTTCCGGCTTCGTGCCGGCGGCCAATTTTTCGTTCAACAGCGATTTGAGTTGCGAGGCCAGTTGCTCTTCCGTCTCCGCGTTGACCGTCCGGCCGTAGAAGGCGCGGAAGGTGTCGGTGCGGGCGGTGGGGGAGGTGACGTTCAGGACGATGTCCTGCTTCGGCACCTGCGTCGGGTCGGGCGGCGCGTTGCTCGGCCCGGAACTGGTGATCGGAAGTTCCGACGACAGGTACTTCTTCAACCCGTCGAACTTGCCGGCCATCATCAGGAAGATCAGCAGCACCATCACGACGTCCACCAGCGGGGTCATGTCGGGGCCCGACTCGTAGTGAACGGCTTTTGAACCTTTTTCAACGTGCATAAACGGCTCGCTTCAATCGTCGTCGTCGTCGTCGCGTGTATCAATGACTGGTGGCGGTGGCCTCGGCCTGGAAGTTGAGCGTCTTCACCCGTGCCTCGGCGGCGGCCATGAGGACGCGCTGGAGGACGGCGAAGCTCATATCGCGGTCGCCACGGATGACCAGCTTCAGTTCGGGGATGTCGGCGTTCGCGCCGCCTCCGCCCGGCCGCATGTCTTCGCCGAAGCGGAGGCGCTTCAGCACGTCCACCAGCCTCCGCCCGCTTCCGCCGCCCTCGAGGATCAGCGGTTCGCGTGGGCTCGTGAGGTCGACCTTCGCGGTCACGATGGGCATCTTGTTGGCGTCCTCGCTGACGTTGACCAGCAGCGAGTTGCCCATCTCCTTGATCTCCTTGCTCCACGACGCGTAGGGGATCTTGATGTTTTCATCTTCGCCGGTGTCGACGCCGATCGTGGCGGCAAGCATGTAGAAGATGATCAGGCACATGATGACGTCGACCATCGGCACGACGTTCACGTGGTTGGCGTGGGATTCGGGTTTCTTGAGCTTCATGGGTGTGAAGAGTTGATAGTTGATAGTTGGTAGTTTGATAGGGCTGCGACCCCTACCAAACTACCAACTATCAACTATCAACTTCATCTCCTTACGCCTGCGGCGCCGGGGCGGCCGGGGGCTGCGGGACGGGGTTGACCTTCGGGCGAGCCGGGACGGCCGACGGCGCGCCGACCGGCTTGATGCCGGCGGGCTTGGCTTCGGCGGGCTTGATCATCAGCAGCAACTCTTCGCAAACCAGGCTGGCGCGAATCGTAAGCTTGTCGACGATCGTCCGAAGCACGCCGAACGCCGCCAGCGCGGGGACGGCCAGGAACAGACCCATGAACGTGTGAGCAAGCGCCTTCGACACGCCGCCCGCCAGCACGTCCGCGCCTGCGGCGCCCTTGGCGGCCTCCATGGCGGCGAACGCTTCGATCATGCCGAGCACCGTGCCCAGCAGCCCGAGCAGCGGCCCGAGGTTACCGATGATGTTGAGGTATTCGATCTTGCGGAACTGCTCGGCGCTCTGTTCGCCGATCGCGGTTTCCATCGCTTCCTTCATGCTCGAGAAGCTGGGGGCGCGCTTCAGCGCCGGGTTGATCGCCCGGGCGACGAACGACGTATCCGATTCGGTGTAGTCGATCAGTTCCTTGAACTGCTTCTGCTCGATCATGCTGCGGATGGTGTCCACCGTCTGGTCGGGCATGAACACGCTCTTGCGCAGGCGGAGGATCGAACTGATGATCATCGTCATCGCGATGACCGACAGGATGATGATCAGGATGAAGACGAAGTCGATGTTCTTCAGGACGATGTTGAGCACCAGAACGATGATGTTCTGACGTTCCGGCGCCGCGCCTTCGCCACCTTCGCCGTCCTGAGCCATCCCGGTGCTCGCGAGAAACGCCACCGCCGCCATCATGACGACGAGGAAAACGATCCGGGTCCATGAACTTTTCTTGAACATAAGCTGCTGACCTTCCGTTCCGATTCTGTGTAACTCCTGGGGGTGTCCTTCTCAATCTGACGGTTGCGGCGGACCACACGGCTGCCCGCGGTTTCCGCAACGCGATCGGCCGCGCGTATGCCCGACGCGCGGCGAGGTTGTTGCTACTGCTGGTTAAAGAATGTTTCCGGGGTGACGCTGTTCTGGCGTCCGCCGTTCTCCGACGCGATCTTCTTCAGCACGTCTTCGGCCTTCTTCAGCGACGCGGTGTCCTTTTCCTCGCTGTTGTAGAACATCACGGTGTTGATCTTCACCTTCTTGTCCGGGTTCAGCTTGTTGATCGCGGCGACCACCTGGTCGTACGGCGTCAGGTCGTCGAACGCGCCGTCGGACAGCAGGTAGATCAACTGCGGCTTGAGCTTGAACGCCAGCTCGATCGCGGGGATCGGGTCAGTCTTGCCCGCGGCGGCGAAGCGGTTCAGGAAGGAGAAGGCGCGGTCCTTGTTGGCCTTGGTCGCCGGCAGGAGCTTGTTCGCGTCGACCGCCGAGGCGTTGGAGCCCTCGTGGAAGAAGACGATGTTGAACTCCTGGATCGGCTTGAGCTGGCCGACGGTCTTGAGCAGCTCCTTGGCGACGAGCTCCTTCTTCAGGCCGACCATCGTGCCCGTGCCGTCGCAGATGAAGACGATCTTGTACGCGTTGCCGCCGTTGTTGACGTTATCGCCGAAGAATAGAACGTCCTTTGGGCCGATGCCCGTTCCGCCGCCCGGCGGGCCGAACCTGGCGAGCTTGCCGCCACTCGACAGGCCGCTGCTGGTTTGGAGGCCAGTACCGATCGGCATGGAGGTTTCGGACGGGTTGCCCTGGGCGAGGGTCTCGCTCAGATTCTGGTTTTTCGATTCGCTGAACGCGTCCGACTGGGTGACGCTGGCGTCCACCATCTGGGCGGCG
>JBBCIV010000244.1:0-6486 GCA_037189665.1 Phycisphaerae bacterium
GCGGTGGAATATTCAACGGCTCCGGCCAGCCCATTATCTGCAATAGTCTCTTTGAAGTGAACCGGGCCAATTTTGGCGGCGCCGTTTATAATGCTATAAACAATACTTTTACAACGATATATAATAGTATTATCCGGAACAATTCCTCGGGTGTTTTCGACTGGCACGGAGTCAACTCCTCGTTCATTGCCCATAGTTTGGCACAGGGTTTACCTACCGGTCCGAACGACAATATAGACGGCTTCACCGATCCCTCGTTCGTCAACCGGTACGACCCCATAGGTCCTGACGGGATCTGGGGCACTGCCGACGACGGAGAGCAGGTGACGGTGACGATCGGCGATCAGCAGGCGACCACCACCGCCGAGGGCGGCAAATGGCGCGTGACGCTCAAGCCGCTTGCCGCCGGCGGGCCGGTGACGATGACGATCAAAGGGCCGGCCAACACCGTCACGGTCAACGACGTTCTCATCGGCGATGTCTGGGTTTGCTCCGGCCAGTCCAATATGGAATGGCGGCTCTCCTGGGGCAATCGTCCCAAGCCCGACCCGGAAGATTGGCCGGGCACCGTTGCCAAGGCCGATTTTCCGATGATCCGACAATTCCTGGTGGAGAAGAACCCGTCGTTCGAGCCGGTGAGCGATGCGATCGCGAAATGGTCGGTGTGCTCGCCCTCTACGGCCCCGCAGTTCACGGCGGTGGGGTTCTTCTTCGCGTGCGACCTTCAGCCGCGGCTGAACGTGCCGATCGGGCTCATCAACACCAGTTGGGGCGGCACGCCGGCCGAGGCGTGGACCACGCCGCAGACGCTCCGCGCCATGCCCGATCAGAAGGACCACTTTGCCGACCGAGACCGCCGGCTCGAAGAGCAGAAGAACGACATGTCCGCGGTGCTGCGGAAGATCGACGAGTGGTTTGCCAAGTACGACGTCGGCGTGACAGGCGGATGGGCATCGGTCGACGCGGCGGACGCCGACTGGCCGACCGCGGAGTTTCCCGTCGATTGGGAGAAGATCGGCCTCGGCTCGTTCAACGGCATCGCGTGGTTTCGTCGCACGATCGACGTGCCCGAGTCGCACGCCGGCAAGCCCGCCACGCTTCGGCTCGGCCGGGTGGACGATCAGGATACGACGTACGTGAACGGCGAGTTGGTCGGCGGCATGGAAGACAACGCGTCGCCGCGCGTCTATAAGCTTCCCGCCGGCGCGCTGAAGGCCGGCCGCAACGTGATTGCCGTTCGCGTGCTGGACATCGGCGGCGCAGGCGGCTTTGTCAGCCCGGCGGACCAGATGTTGATCGAGTTCGACGACAAGTCGTTGTCGCGCATCCCGCTGAGCGGCGCGTGGTCGTACAAGCAATCGATCGCGCTGGCCGACGCGCCGAATCGGCCGTTCGTGCTCAGGCCGCGATCGGGCATGCCGGGCACGCTGTTCGACGGCATGGTGAACCCGCTTTTGCCGTTCCCCATCAAGGGCGTGATCTGGTACCAGGGCGAGTCGAACAGCGGCCGGTCGAAGCAGTACCGCACGCTGTTCCCCGCGATGATCGCCGACTGGCGCCGCGTGTGGGGACAGGGCGATTTTCCGTTCCTGTTCGTGCAGATCGCGCCGCACGAGGCGATGAGCCCGGATATCCGCGAGGCGCAGATGCTGACGTTGAAGGCCTCGCCCAACACCGCGATGGCGGTGCTGACCGACATCGGCGACCTGAAGGACATCCATCCGCCGCTGAAGAAGCCCGTCGGCGAGCGGCTGGCGCTGGCGGCGCGGGCGTTGGCTTACGGCGAGAAGATCGAGTACAGCGGGCCGATTTACGAATCGATGTCGGTCGAGGGCGCCAGTGTGGTCGTCCGCTTTACGCACGTCGGAGCGGGATTGGAAGCGCGCGATGGCGATCTTCGCGGCTTCGAGATCGCCGGCGCCGACGGCAAGTTCGTCCCCGCCAAGGCGACCATCACCGGCGACGCCGTCGTCGTCACCGCCGACGGCGTTGGGCAGCCCGCGCACGTGCGGTATGGGTGGAGGAACTTCCCCGGCGACGTGAACCTGTTCAACAAAGACGGCCTGCCGGCCTCGCCGTTCCGCACGAATCCATAGCAACAGAATGCGTGACGCGCGCGACATTGATTATCATATCGGTTCGGCAAAAACTGATATGATAATCAATGCGGCGCGGCATCGGGTTTCGGCTGGGTGGGCTTCATCAGGACGGACGTCACCCGGCGGCCGCTCGTGCCCGTCACCATCGCGTCGTACGCGCCCATTGTCACGACGTCGCCGACGCGCGGCAATCGTCCGAGGACGTGGGTGATGTACCCGCCGACGGTGTCGACCTCCTCGACTTCGATCTCCTCCGGCAGGTTCAGGCGCACGCGCAGCTCGTGCAGCGGGTACTCGCCGTTCACGCGCGTGTTCTCGCCTTCGGCGACGACGTCCGACGTCGTCAGGTCGAACTCGTCGTCGATCTCCCCGACGATCTGCTCGATCACGTCTTCCAGCGTCACGATCCCCTGCGTCGCGCCGTATTCGTCCACCACCACCGCCATGTGCTTGCGCGTCTCCTGGAAGTGCTTGAGCAGCACCTGCACCGACACCAGTTCGGGCACGTGCAGGACGTCGCGTTTGATCTTCATGAGGTCGACGTTGCCGCTGCCGATGACGTGGACGCCCGATCCCGGCTTGCCGCCCGCCACCGCGATCGCCTGGCCGTCGGGCGTCTTGTCATCGGCGAAACGCAGGCGCCCTGGGACGAGGCGCAGGTGCGTCAGCAAATCCTTCACGTGGACGAAGCCGACGATGTCGTCGATGCCCCTGCCGCACAGCGGGAAACGGGTGTATTCGCTTTTCTGAACCGCCTTGAGGATCTCCCCGATCGGCTGGCCGACGCGGATGAACTGCACTTTGGTTCGCGGCGTCATGATCTGGCGCGCCAGCAGTTGGCCGAACGAGAAGGCGCCGAGCAGAATTTTGGATTGGTCCCGCTCGATTTCGCCCGACGCCACGGCTTGGGAGAGCAGGCCGCGGATCTCCTCTTCCGAGTGCGGCATCCCGCCGTGCGCATCGTGGCCGAGGTTCACGCCCACGAGTCGCAGGAGCAGGTTGCTGGCGGAGTTCAGCGCCCAGATCAGCGGGTATAGCAGGTACGTGAACGCGATCAGCGGCACCGCCAGCAGGGGTAGCATCCGGTCGGGAAAGAAGATCGCCAGGTTCTTCGGCGCCACCTCGCCGACGACCACGTGCAGCGCGGTGGCGATGGTGAGCGCGATCGCGATCGCCAGCGCCGAGTGCCCGCCGGGCGGGATGGAGAAGCCCATCTTCGCCAGGAGCGGATCGAGCAGCGCCGCGATCGCCGGCTCCGTCACCGCGCCCAGGCCCAGCGACGCGATGGTGATGCCGAGCTGGCAGGTGGAGAGGTACAGGTCGAGCTTGTGCTTGACCTTCAACGCCGCGCGGGCGAGCAGGCTGGTCTCCGCCATCGTCGCCAGCCGCGACTGCCTCGCCCCGACGGCGGCGAACTCCGCGGCGACGAAGTAGCCGTTGAGCGCCACCAGGCCCATCGTCGCAAAGATCTTCCAGAGAATCTCGATCACACGGGCGTTGTACCCGCTGAGGCGGGCCGGGACAACGATGGGGACGAGAAGCGCATGTGGCTTGAAGCGCGTGGGTAGCCGCGACGCCTGCGGCGCCAATTCGGATTTCCGAACGCCGTAAATGGGCAACGCAGGCGTCGCAGCTACAACAAAAATCGCGTTGCAGTAACCTTACGCCTGCCCAACGCGGACTCCACGCGCAACACGCGAAGCATTCGTTTCGTCGCCCTAGCCCGCATTGCTCAGCATCGGCGCGTCGGGGTCGACGCCGCCATGCGCGAACCGGGCTTTTGTTTTGGCCGAGGCGATCAGTTCGCGCTTCGAGTGGACGTTCCACCGCTTGTAGATGCGCCGCACGTGGCCCTGGATGGTCGCGAGCTTCAGGTTCAGCTGCTCGGCGATGTCGGTGTAGCGCAGGCCGTCGATCAGCAGTTTCTCGACCTCGTACCCCCGCGTGATGTGCGGCCGATGCGGGCGGTAGGTCTGCTTGCGATGCGACTTCCACCACGCCGGCTTCCGCACCTCCCTCCCATACAGAAGGCCGGCGCTGAGGTAGGCCACCAGCGTGTTCCACGCCTTCTGGTCGTTCGCCCGGCTCCAGTAACGGATGCGATGGCATGCGCAACACGCGAACGCCAGCGGCGGGGGCGGCATCTCATCGGCGTCGCATCGGACGAGCCGTTTTTCGTCGCGCAGGTACTCCACGATCGACGGAACGGGCAACGGGCAGAAGACCGACGCCACCTCTGCCTGGCATCGCGGGCAGATCCACCTGAGCCCGCGCGAGCGCGGCCGGCTGTCTTCGGTACGCTGGCGCACGACCGGGATGCGCTGCAGCGTCTGCTCGAAGTCGTCGGGCAACTCGTCGCCCAGCCCGTTCCACAGCCCGCCCCAGACCCAGTCCGGCGGGTCGAACGCGCTGCGGCTACACGGGTCGCGCAGCCGGTCTTTCCGCCAAACGAAAATTCCCGACCGTCGACGCCGCGCGTAGCCTTCGATCCGATCCCACGACAACTGCCCGTGCTTGCGCAGGTAGCTCAGGCATTCC
The DNA here is from genome assembly GCA_037189665.1 of Phycisphaerae bacterium. Lineage (GTDB taxonomy): Bacteria > Planctomycetota > Phycisphaerae > Tepidisphaerales > Tepidisphaeraceae > BPJO01. The sequence continues at coordinate 4,638 of JBBCIV010000244.1, forward strand.
GCCTTCGTTCCCAGCTTTCGCGCTGCCGCCGTCACGCTTTGGCCTCGCCAGACGCGAAGATCGACCGCTCGCGTGAGCATCTGGCATAGCCGTTTATCGAGGATGACATCGTGCGGCAACACGACGCCGCGATGATCTTCGTGAAGCCGATCGAGCGCGTGGTCGGGCATGATGGCGGCGTCCCACGCGGTGATGCGCGTGTCGTTGGCGCGAATCGCGATACACCACGCCCGAATGGGGCGCGACAGCTCCCCGCGCCGCCTGGCCAAGCGCCGGCGCAGCTCGGCTTCGTTGGTCCTCAACTGCTTCCGGACCTCGATCCAGGCGTCGGTGAGGGCGGCTTCGATGTCACGCATGACGGACATGATCATCAATTGTACGTAATTTGTTAGGTATTTGTCAAGTCTGCAACACGGGTTTTTTGGGCGATTTCAAACTGCCGCGGGCAGCGTGCTTTACAATACAAAAGAACGCCGTAGCGAGCTTCGATCGAGGTTCATCGGGGCGTTCCAGCCAACTTGCGGCGTGCGCCGCTCGGAAGCGGCGTAGCGGAACTACAGCAAGCGCGCCAGCTTGGAGTTCAGTACGCACCGCCCATTCCGGCACGATCGCGATGCCCAGTCCGATACGGGCGGCCTGCTTCATCGCTTCGGTTGAGGAGTAGGTGAGGATGTTCTCGGCGTCGACCGGATCACGCCGCGCGATTGCGGGGCGGACCTTGGCGATGTCGGCAGTGTCGCGCAGGATCAAAGGGAGTTTTTCGGAGGTGTCAAGTGATGGCGCGGTGACCGCAACCAACGGTACCGGACAGATTGGCGTAATTCGCAATCTCGCGTCGTTCGTCGGCGCGGTACTGAGGACGACGTCGATCTGTCGCGACATCAGTCGATCGGCCAACACGCCGGCAGACTGTACCTCGGCGTGAAGGTCGATGTCGGGATAACGCTGTCGAAAGTATACGATGGTTTGCGGGAGAAAGTAGGTACCGACGGTAGGCGTCGCGCCGACGCGAAGTCGTCCCCGTCGCAAATGTGCCAAGTCATGCATCGCCCGCTCCGCCTGCTCCATCAGGCCGTCGATCTGCTTTACGTAGCGGAACAGTGTTTCACCGGCCTCGGTGAGAGCGACGCGACGCGGATGACGGTGAAACAGGATCACCCCGATCGCCCGCTCCAACGCCGCCACCTGCTTGGAAAGCGCCGGCTGCGAAACGCACGTCGAATCTGCGGCCCTAGTAAAGCCGCCGGCCTGTGCCACTGCGCGGAACGCCGAGAGATAAGTCGGGTTTAAAGCCATAACCAAATAGAATGGTAATGATCTCTATTATGTATTGGAAGAATGGAATAGCTTTCCGCTAGTGTTCTGGCGTTCTCTTTAGGAGCGTAAGAACACATGGCTTTCGTGATTGCCCAACCCTGCGTCGGCGTGAAGGATACGGCGTGCGTAATCGTATGCCCGGTTGACTGCATCCATCCGGCGCGCGAGGGGAAAGACTTCGCCGACCACAACCAGCTTTACATCAACGCCGACGAGTGTATCCACTGCGGATTATGCGTGGACGAATGCCCCGTCAGCGCGATTTTTCCGATCGAAGAAGTGCCTCCGGAATGGGAGGGATATATCGAGAAAAACGCGGCGTACTTCCGGCGATCGCGATAGGTGACGGCAGAAACGCGAATCGAAACTTCCGAGGTTACGGACTGCCGATTCATCGACCATGATTTCGCGACAGGCGCAGTATCAGGTCAAAAGAGGGAGCTACGAATTTTACAGATGACACGGATTCGGAAAAGCCTGATCGGCGTCATCTGCGAAATCTGGAGTTCCTCCTCCGACGAGATCGAATCGA
>JBBCIV010000245.1:0-20204 GCA_037189665.1 Phycisphaerae bacterium
GCGGGAAACTAACAACTGGTAACTGGCAACTAAGAACCGATGTCCTACGTCCTCGGCCTGAAGTGTAAAGAGTGCGGCCATCAGACCGCCGCCAGCCCGGTGCATGTGTGTGAGCAGTGTTTCGGCCCATACGAGGTCGAATACGACTACGCCGCCATGAAGGGCAAGGTGACGCGCGCTTCAATCGAGGCCGGGCCAAAGTCGCTGTGGCGATACAAGGACCTGCTTCCGGTCGATAAGCCCGTCACCGGTTTTCACTCCGGCATGACCCCGCTTCGCCGGGCTGATCGCTTGGCCAGGCACTTGGGATGCAGGGAGTTGTGGATCAAGGACGACTCCTGCAACTACCCCACGTACAGCTATAAGGAGCGCGTCGTCAGCGTCGCGATCAGCAAGGCGGTGGAGTTCGGCTTCGACACGGTCGGCTGCGCCAGCACCGGCAACCTCGCCAACAGCACCGCCGCCCACGCCGCGATCGCGGGCATCAAGTGTTACGTGATGATCCCGCACGACTTGGAGCAGGGCAAGGTACTCGGCTCGCTGGTGTTCGGGCCGCACATGGTCCGCATCAAGGGCAACTACGACGACGTGAACCGCTTGTGCACCGAGATCGCCGACAAATACGGCTGGGCGATCGTGAACGTCAACCTGCGTCCGTATTACACGGAAGGGGCCAAGACGTTCGGCTTCGAGATCGCCGAGCAGCTCGGCTGGAAGCTGCCGCAGCACACGGTGAGCCCGGTTGCGGGGGGGACGATTCTACCGAAGATTTACAAGGGTTATGAAGAGCTGATCAAGCTTGGTCTGGTGGAAGACAACAAGCCGATGATGTACGCCGCGCAGGCCGCCGGGTGCAACCCGGTGGTGAAGGCGATCCACGCCGGCAACGACATCATCGAGCCGCAGAAGCCCAAGACGATCGCCAAGAGCATCGCCATCGGCAACCCGGCCGACGGGTATTACGTCTGGCACGGCATCAAGGACTCCGGCGGATGGGGCGAGAGCGCCACCGACGGGGAAATCGTCGAGGCGATCAAGCTGCTGGCCAAGACCGAGGGCATCTGGACCGAGCCGGCCGGCGGCACGACGCTGGCGTGCGCGATCAAGCTGATCCAGTCCGGCCGCATCCCGAAGGACGAGTCGATCTGCGTCTGCATCACCGGAAATGGCCTGAAAACGGTCGAGGTGGTGCAGGACCAGCTTCCGTATCCACGCGTCATCAATGCGACGCTTGACGAATTCGATGGCCTGCTGACGGAAAACGCTCAGGTAAAACCCGGCCAAGAATTGCGGGAAAGTGTTCTGGCAGGGGCCTGATCGAGTTATAATCAGGTCACGGACGGAGTGTGCACCATGACGACTTTCAAGCCACCTCGATATGCCCTCGCGTTGCTGTTCTGCACCGCCGCGGTTGCCCAGACCAAGTCGGACGAGAAAGCTGACGATTCCGGCGTGCCGAAGGTGTTCCAGACCGCGATCGCCGAGCTGACCGCCGAAATGGAAGCGGTCATCAAAGATCCCGTCAACGGCACCCGACGCGTCGCCGGCGATTACTTTCTCAAGTCGCAGGAAACGGTGGACGAAGCAACGATGCTGAAGGTTCTATCCTCGCGCCTGCACAAGGACGTGCGCGTCGATTCGTACGTCAAGTGGCAGTTGCTCTCGATCGTGAAGATGCCGTTCAGCGACGAGAACGCCAAGGCCGCGATCACGCTCTATCGCAGAGCGCCGCTGCCGCCGCCGCGCCCGGGGACGGGCGCGGATGGCGAGATGAGCTCGATGGCCGCCCGGCTGAAGCAGGCCGACGTTGAAAGCGCCAACCGCCAGTGGGAAGAGCGCCTCGCCGCTCATGACAAGCTGGTCGGCCCGATCCTCTCGTATCGCGATGATTTCTACGGCCGGCTGCCGCGCACGAACGAGGCGATTCGTGCTGGCTTTGTCGATGCCGAGCAGCGCGGCGAACGCGGCTATAATTCCAGGACGTTCGTCACCCGCCTCTCCGGCGATCTTCGTTCGCTGGCGGCGGGATCGAAGCCGGTGGAGATCAACCAGTTGGCATCGCTGGCGCTCAACTACGCCAACAAACCGGGCGGTAAGAGCTACAACGGCCTTCGGTATAACGATAAAGCAAAGAAGGCCGAGTGGGTCTCCGCGAGCGCCGGTTTTGACAAGAAGGCGATGGAAAAGCTCGCCACCGATCTGAAGGAAATGACCAAGGCCGGCTTCTAGCATTCGTCGCCTTGCCGGCCACGATTTGAACGAAAGAGAAAGAGTCCAGGCATCATGAGTGTTAAAGTTCGCATCCCCGCACCGCTTCGCACGTTCACCAACGGCGCCGAAGTCATCGAGTCCAACGCCGGCAGCATCGGCGACGTCCTGGCCGACCTGAAAGCCAAGGCCGCCGGTATCGAAACGCGCCTCTTCAAAGGCGCAACCGGCCAGCTCAATCGGTTCGTCAACATCTACGTCAACCAGGAAGACATCCGCTTCCTTCAGAATCTGGATACTCCCGTCAAGGACGGCGACGAAGTCAGCATTGTCGCCGCGATTGCGGGTGGATGAAGGGAGGTGCTGAACGTGGTGGACTCTGAGGACTTCGTCCTCCACGCTCGGCACTCAGCACTATCATGAAAGTTGCCCGCAAATTCTGGATCACCTTTCCCACGCGCACGCAGGTGGAAAAGCCCATCATCTGGCAGATGAGCCGGGCGTATCCTGACGTATCGTTCGACATCCGTCAGGCGAGCGTCCAGCACGAGATCGGCATCATGGCCGTCTTGCTTGAAGGCGAAAGCGAAGAGGTCGTAGCGGCCGTGAAATTCCTTCGCGATGCGGGTGTGCAGGTCGATCCGATCGAGAAAAGCGTCGTCGAAGGCTGATCCGCCGTTTCTGAACGACGAAAACCACAGGTTACGCGAATTTCACCGATTGGCGGTTCTCTCTCTCTCCAATTGGCGAAGCCTGCATAACCCGTGGTTTTTTACATCCGCCGACGCAGCAGCGAACCGGCGACGAGGCTGAGGAGGCCGAGCGAGGTCGGCTCGGGGATCGCTTGCAGGGCGATGTGTTTTGCGCCCGTGCCGTCTTCGTAGGCGTAGTTGATCGTGTAGCCGGCGGGCAGGTTGCTCACGTTCGCGAATGTGCCGATGAGCGACCCATAGCTGGCGATCACGTGCACGTCACCGTCAGCGGGCAGGCCGCCGGGAAGCGTGAGGAGCGAGAGGGTGGTGTTGGTGAGGTCGAGCTGGCCGGCAACGTCCAGCCGGTCGTTGCTGCCGGCGCCCGTGCCGTCCATCTCGATTTCCAGCGCGCCGCCCAGCGTAGCGGAGGTCTGAACGGTCAGCACGCCGATGCTGTTGCCGGGCGACACCGTCGATCCGCCTGACGCCATCACCGAGTAGACCGTGCCGCTACCGCCAAGCGTGGAGGAGTTGCCGACGTTCAGCGGACTGTTGGCGAGCGTGCTGTTGACGATCAATTTGCCGCCGCTGACGGTTATCGTTCCGGAGAACGGACTGTTGCTGCTGATCGTCTGCGTGCCTGTGCCGATCTTGTTCAGGTTCAGCGCGCCGCCCGTGACGTTGAACGAGCCTGCAAATTCGCCGTCGGCATTTCCTGCGCCGAGCGTCAGCGTGCGGGTGTTGGCAGGGTGGAGGATCGCGCCGTTGCCGTTCAAGCCGTTGATCGTGTGTTCGACGCCGTTGGTATCGAGCACGCCTGTTCCGTTGATGCTGATATTGCCCCGGCCGTTTCCGGAAGGGAGCGTGCCGGAGTTCCAGGCGATCAGCGTTCCGGCATCGATGGTGACGCCCCCGCTGAAGTCGCTGCTGGTATTCAGCAATCGCCAGGTTCCATTGCCGGTTTTTCGGAGCGAGGTCGTACCCTGGGCCGGATCAGAAAGATGACGATCGAGCGTATTCCATCCCGTGTTCGCGCCGCCGAGAGTGAGCGTGCGATTGCCGTTGCCGGCCAACGCGATCGGAGTCCCGCCATTGCGGAACTGGATTGCGTTCGACCCGGACGCCTCGATCGTGCCGCCGTTCTGCGTGAGGGTGAACGTGCGGTCGATTTGCGTTGCGCCGCCCGTGTATCGAAGCGTGCCGCCATCAAAGACAAGACTCGATGCGGCCGCAGAAGACTGCCCGATACCGCTGGCGACGCCGCCGTCGTTGATCGACGACACCGACAGCACGCCGCCGCTTAGCCGTGTTGACCCGGTGTAGGTGCTGGCATTGTTGGAGAGCGTCAGCGTGCCGTTGCCGGTCTTGGTGATGTTGAGAAGGGCGGGAGTGGTGTTGGTGCCGTCGGTGATCGTTCCGCCGAACGTCGTGTTCGCGCCGTTGGCACCGATGACGTAGGTGCTGGTCGTCGTGCCGTTGGTCGAGCCCTGCAGCCGTGTGGATGCGCCGCCCGACAGCGATCCGAAGTTCACCGTGCCGTCCGAGGTCGTGCGGATCGTGCCAGTCGAATTGCCCAGGTTGAAGTTCGCAAGCGAGCTTCCCGATGAACCGATCCGGATGTTCCCCGTTCCGGTCAGGTTGAAGTTGCCAGCGAAGCTCGACAGGCTTCCGCCGAAGGAGAAGTTGCTCGTCCCGCCGGACGACGTGTTGACCGACAGCGTCGTTCCTGCCGCGCCGGTGACCGCCCCGTTGAAGGTGAGCCCCCCGGCGGCGATGGTCGCTGCCGCGCCGTTTGCCAGCGCGATCGGCGTCGAGGCGCCGGACGTCGTGACGTTGATCTGGGTTCCGTTTGCCAGCGTGATCGGGCCGGTGCTGCTGCTCGCAGCGTTGGTGGCGAGCGTGATCTGGCCGGCGTTCAGGAGGATGTTGCCGGAGTAGCTCGAGTTGTTGCCGCCGAGCGTGAGCGTGCCATTTCCGTTTTTCGTGATCGTGCCGCTGCCCGAAAGTCCGCCGGTGATGGAACCGTTGAAGCCGTTGGTGTTGATCGTTGCGCCGGACGATCCGACGGCGGTGGAAACGGCGATGTTCGGCGCGGCCAGCGCCTTGAATGTCCCGCCGTTGAACGTGAGCGTCGCCGTTCCGCCCCCTGACTCGACCGTGCCTGTCTGGAGCACGGAGCCCGCGCCGAGCGTCAGCGATGCCGTGCGTCCGGCCGCGCCGAGGACGAGCCGTCCGGCGCTGAGCGTCCCGCCGGTCATGTCAAGCGATCCGTTGCTGCCCGCGCCCACCAGTACGGTGTCGAAGACGTCGAGCGTCCCGCCGCTGACCACGGACGAGCCGTCGAGCGTCAGCCGTCGTGCAAAACCGTTGCCCGACGCGTGGGCGAGCCCGCCGGTTACGATCGCGGTGTCGGCAAAGCTCGGAACTGTGCCTCCCCAGGTCGCCGGGTTCGTCCATGTGCCGCCCGACGTGGCGCGCGTCGCGCCGTACCCGCCGAGCTCGTTTACGTAGTGTTCAAGCTGGGTGTAGCCGCCGGTGACGTTCTTCCAGTCGCCGGCGTTGTTCGGATTCAGGCCGCGCGACGTTTCCCAGTTGTCGGGGATGCCGTCGTTATCGGCATCGACGAGCCGGGCGCGCGGGTTGAGGTACTTCGCGTCGGTGCCGTAGTTGGGGAACAGCTCGTTTTCGCGGGCGATAACGCCGCCCAGCGTGCCGTATGAGCGAACCTCTTCCACAAGTCGCGAGTCGACCGTATCGCGCGTGATGCTGACGCCGACGTTGTTGAGCACGAACTCCAGCGCATCTTGTGCAGACAGGACCGACGTGGTCGGAAAGCTGTGCCGCGACGAAACGACGTTCGCGCCCGGATAGCTGGTAACCAGCGTGCCGTCGAGAACGCCGTTGCGGTTGCTGTCGTAGTAGTTGTCGTTGGCGTAGATGTTGAACGTGTTCGTCCCGCTGGTGAACGGGTGGCTGCTGTTCTGCGGGCCCCGGATGAAGTAGTTACCCTGGACGTTGGCATTGGAGGTGGCGTTGACGGTATCGCCCATGATGTAGGCGGCCGTTTCCCAGCCGTAGACGACGTTGTTGAGGTATTCGTTGTTGCCCCGGACCTTCGGGCTTCGCGTCACGTTGTCGATGAACAGGCTTTTGATGACGCTCAGGTTTCGGCCCTGTTCGAGGGTCATGAGGCCGCCGGTGCTGTGGCCGAGGTGGTCCAGGCCTTGGCCGATCACGCTGTTCTGGATCGTGATGTTGTCGATCACGTGGCCGCTGTCAGGGTTGATGTCGAACGTCCCGTCCGACCCCCAGGTGAACGACATGTGATCGAAGATCATGTTCGTGCCGCGCGCGAAGCCCGCGGCGTCCTCGCGTCCGCTGGCGTAGCCCTTGCGGATGGCGACGTAGCGGCTGATGAGGTTGTTGGCGCTCGTGAAGCTGACGCGGTCGCCGTAGAGCGTGAACCCGCCCGGCGCGGTCTGGCCGGCGATGGTGATGTTGCCGCTGACGACGAGATTGCTCTGGAGCGTGACGATGCCGCCCACGTCGAACACGACGAAGCGGTTGGGCTGGCTGACGGCATCGCGGAACGAGCCGGGGCCGGAATCGTTGAGATTGGTGACGTGGTAGACGGTCGCGGACGAGAGGTTGGTTCGCGCGCCGGTCGCGAATCGTCCGAATCCCTCGGCCTCAGAGAAGGCCAACTGTTGTGCGACCGCGGTTTGGGTGCAGCCGAGCAATACGGCAGCGGCGCCGCCGCAGAGCCCCATGCCAACGCGCGACAAGTTATACGGAATCACGGATGTCCTCTCCTCTCGGTGTCAAATCGAAGTTGCTTTCCACGCACAGGCAGCAGGGCAAATATGTACGGCCTGCGGGAAACCTTCCGCTGATGGAATATGGCATGAGAATTCGGTGGGAATTACTCAAAAGACTTGTGGAATCGCGTTGGTTCGTTGCGAGATCGCGTCGCGACATTGAATTTCGTATCGGGTTGCCGAGGCAGCGTTTAGGGTATTCCAAGCGCGCAGTGGTGGCGTCCGCGTTCGCTTTTTCAATTAAAGCGTCACTTTTTGTTCACGCTTGTGATGAGAGGACACCTGTTGTCGTTTCACGACGCGACAGGGCGCGGCGTTTCCACAGGTAGAAGATCACCGGGTAGACGAGCAGTTCCATGATGAAGCTGACCGCGATCCCGCCGACCAGCGGCGCGACGAGCCGGCGGGTGACGTCCGCGCCGGTGCCGGTAGCCCATAGCAGGGGCAGCAAGCCGATCATGTCGGTGGCGACGGTCATCGTCTTCGGGCGGATGCGCTTCACCGCGCCGTGGTAGATCGCCTGGCGCAGGTCGTCGTCGGAGTTCAGCTTATTGGCTTTGAGTGCCTTGTCGTACTCGGTGTCGAGATACAGCAGCATCACCTGTCCCGTCTCGGCGTCGACGCCCAGCAGCGCGATGATGCCCACCGCCACCGCGAGGCTGAAGTTGTAATCCAGCGCCCACAGGAACCAGAACGCGCCGATCAGGCTGAACGGCACCGCCAGCACGATCACGCCCACGCGGAACCAGCTTCCGTTGCTGAGGTAGAGCAGCAGGACGATCGCGATTGCGGTGATGATGACCGACACGACCAGGCGCGGCCGGGTTTTCTCCCAGCTTTCGAATTGGCCGGACCAGGCCAGGTGATAGCCCGGCGGCAGCTTTAATTGTTCGGCGATCTTCTGTTTGGCCTCGGTGACGTAGCCCCCCAAATCCCGGCCGGAAACATCGACGAAAACGAACGCCGCGGGTTGCGCGTCCTCGCTGCGGATCATCGGCGGGCCGGGGTTGATCTGCACCTTCGCGAGCTGCCCGAGCGGGATCTGCAGGCCGGCCTTGGTCGTGACGAGCACCTGCTTGAGCGATTCCGGGTCATCGCGCAATTCGCGCGCGTAGCGCAGGTTCAGCGGATATCGCGCCAGGCCTTCGACGGTGGTGGTGACGTTCATCCCGCCGATCGCGGTTTGAATGACGTCCTGGATTTCGCCCGTCGTCAGCCCGTACCGCGCGGCGGCGGCGCGGTCGATGTCGAAGTCGAGGTAGTAGCCGCCGGTCGTCCGTTCCGGGTAGGCCGACAGCGTGCCCTGCACCGTGCGTACGGTGCCCGCCACCTGCTCCGCGATCCGCGACAGCACTTCCAGGTCGGGGCCCATCACCTTCACGCCGACGGGCGTCTTGATCCCGGTCGAAAGCATGTTGATGCGGTTCTCGATCGGGAACGGCCACGCGTTTGCCATGCCGGGGAAGCTCACCGCCGTGTTCAAACCGGGATGAGCGGTGCCGGCGGCGTCGGTCCAGCCGAACTTCAGCTCGTCGATCGTGATCGTCCGTTCCAGCGGCCAGATCCACGACAGCGGCGTGCGCACCGCGCCCGGCCAATCGCTGAAAAACCGCTCGGCCGACCGCGTGCGCCACTTCGACCGATCCGGCTCAAGCTGCACGACCGTCTCGATCATCGACAGCGGCGCCGGATCGGTCGCCGTCTCGGCTCGGCCGATCTTGCCGTGGACGCTCGTCACCTCGGGGAAGGTCTTGATCAGCTTGTCGGTCTGTTGGAGCAGTTCCTTCGCCTTGGTGATGGATACGCTCGGGTCGACCGTCGGCATGTACAACAGGTCGCCTTCGTCCAGCGGCGGCATGAACTCGCTGCCGATCTTGCTGATCGGATAGATCGTGCTTGCCCCCAGCAACACGACGATGATGAGCGTGACCGTCGGGTGGCGCATCACCCACCAGAACGCCGGCTCGTACAACTTCTGCGACCAGCGGTTGAGCGGGTTGCGATCCTCATGCGGAATGCGGCCCCGGATGAGGTACACCATCAGCACCGGCACCAGCGTGATGCCCAGGATCGCGCCGGCGGCGATCGCGAAGGTCTTCGTGTACGCCAGCGGCTTGAACAGCCGGCCGGATTGGTCGGTCAACACGAAGATCGGCAAAAATGAAACCGTGATGACGAGCAGGGAGAAGAAGAGCGATGGGCCGACTTCCTGCGCGGCTTTGAGGATGGCCTGGGCGCGGAGCGATGAACGAGGGGCGATGATCGATGAGTCAGAAGCGTTTCTCGCGGTGAGTTCCTCAAGATGTTTGTGCGCGTTTTCGATCATCACGACGGCCGAATCGACCATTACGCCGATCGCGAGTGCCAAGCCGCCCAGCGACATGATGTTGGCGTTGATGCCCAGCAGGTTCATGATGAGGATCGAGCTGAGCAGCCCGATCGGCAGCACCAGGATCGCCACCAGCGCGCTGCGGATGTGCACGAGGAACACCAGGCAGATGACGGCCGTCACGATGAGGCATTCGATTACGGCCTGGCGCAGCGTGCCGACGGCGCGGTCGATCAGCGCCGAACGGTCATACGTTGTCTTCACAAACACGCCCGGCGGCAGGCCGGTCTCGAGTTCCGCCAGCTTGGCGCGGGCGTCGGCGATGACCTTGAACGCGTTTTCGCCGAACCGGGCGACGATGATGCCGCCCACCGCCTCGCCTTTGCCGTCCAGTTCGCCGACGCCCCGGCGGGCCTCGCCGCCCACCTGCACCGTCGCCACGTCGCGCAGCAGCACGGGCGTGCCTTCGTTGCCGAGCTTGAGCGGGATCGATTCGATGTCGCTTACCCCGCGCAGGTAGCCGCGGGCGCGGACCATCAGTTCGTTCTCCGACTGCTCGATCACGCTGCCGCCGACGTCGTTGTTCGACTGTTGCACCTGCTCCATCACGTCGCGCACCGACAAGCCGAACGCCTGCAGCCGCTGTGGATCGAGCACCACCTGGTATTGCTTTACGAATCCGCCTATCGACGCCACCTCGCTTACGCCTTCGACGCTGGTGAGCGGGTAACGCAAGTACCAATCCTGCAGCGATCGAAGTTGCGACAGGTCCTGATTGGCGGAGAGCAACGTTTTGCCCGTAAGCGGGCACGTGCCCGGCGATTCGAACGCGCGCACCTTCGTCAGCTCGGATCGGCGGTTGCGCGGCGCATCGTCCGCCTTGGCGTACCACTTGTCTTGTTCGACGTCGTGAAAGAGGCCGTCGGGGTGATCGGGCGAATACCAACCGGGGTAAAGCACGTATTGGTACACCCAGCCCAGGCCGGTGGCGTCGGGCCCCAGCTTCGGCTGCACGCCGGCGGGGAGGCGGTCGCGGGCGAAGTTGAGGTATTCGAGCACGCGCGAGCGAGCCCAGTAGATGTCGGTCGAGTCGTCGAAGATGACGTAGACGAACGACAGCTCGAACATGCTGAAGCCGCGCACGTCCTTCGCGCCCGGCACGCCGAGCAGGGCGCTGGAGAGCGGGTAGGTCACCTGATCGTCGACCACCTGCGGGTTCTGGCCGGGGTAGTCGGTGACGACGATCACCTGTACGTCGGACAGGTCGGGGATGGCGTCGAGGCGGATGTTGAAGCTCGCCCAAGCGCCCAGCAGGGTGACGATGCCGCTGAGCAGCAGCACGAGGAAACGGTGGCGGACCGAGAGTTCGATAATTCTGGCAATCATGTGAACCTGTGAAGCGCGCCGCGCTCGATGCGCGAATGCTTCATCCTTTGCTTAGTCGCTGAGGGGCAACGTTTCCTCGATCCCGCCGCACGATTTCATCTCGGTGGCGTAGTACGGATTGGCGATGGTGTCGTTCGTCTGGAGCCAGTTGGCGCCCTGGTCGTGGAACGCCATCGGGCAACGCACGACGAATAACGCCGGCCCCACCTTCTTCGACGGCGGGGACGCCTTCGCCAGCGCGATGACGGCATCGCTGACGCCGATGAAGCTTTCCCGCTGTTTTTCGATCGACTGGGCTTCCATCTGCTTGCCGGCCTTCACTACCGATTCGGCGAGCGGCTTCGCATCGCCCGCGGCGTGCTCGGCCGCCATCGAGGCGGCTTTCAGAAGCGGGGCGACGTCAGCGGGGGTGTCGGCCTTCTGCTTCTCGCCCAGCTTCGCTTGGATTTCGAGATAGGCGGCCACGATGTCGTCCGTATGCGGGACGTGAACTTTCGCGATCTCCGCCGCGGGCCGGGCCGGCGCGGGCGAGGCGGCGGCGAGTTGTTGGCCGGTCTGTTTGGCGATCGCCTCGCGCAGGCGGCTTTCGCTGTCGAGCAGGAACTGGCCGCTGGTGACGACTTGCTCGCCGAGTTCGACGCCATCGAGCACCTGGATTCTCTCCGCGCCCCCGATCCCCAGCTTCAACGGCCGGGCTTCGAACTTGCCGTCGCCGAGCGACACGAACGCGATCTGTCGCGATCCGGTGTCGATCACCGCCTCGCGCGGGATGAGCCGCAGCGGCTGGCGATCGCTGCTTTCGATTTCGACCGTCGCGTACATGCCCTGCCGCAGCAGCAGGTCATGGTTGGGGATCTCGATCCGCACCAGCGCGGTGCGCGTCTCCGGATCGACGTGCGGGTGAACGAAGATCACCTTGCCTTCGAACGTCCGTCCCGGCAATGCGGTGACCGAGGCGTGCGCCGTCGCGCCGACCTGCACCAGCGGGTACTGCTGCTCGAAGACGCGGGCGTCGATCCACATCTGATGTCGGTTCGCCAGCCGCATGACGAGGTCTCCCGCCTTCACGGCCGCGCCGTCGTAGACCATCTTGGCGGTCAGGTGTCCGGTGATGGGAGAAAGGATCGGGATCGTGCTCGGCGCCTTATCGAGCGAGGCGAACTGCTCGATCTGCGCGTCGGTCAGCCCGTACTGGATCAGCTTGCGCCGGGCCGATTCCAGCAGCGTTTGCGCCGTCGGGCTGCCGGTTTGCTTTCGGGCGGCGATCATCTCGTCCACCGCCACCATCAGCTCGGGGCTGTAGAGGTCGAACAGCTTCTGGTCCTTCTCGATGTCCATGCCGTCGACGTTGGCGTAGAGCTTCTCGATCCAGCCGCTGACGCGCAAGTTGATGTCGCGGTGCGTCGGCTCAGGCTCCTGAAGGTAGCCGACCAGCCGCACGGTCTGCGTGATCGGTCCCTCGGTGACGGCGGCGATGCGGATGCCCATGTTCTGGACGACGACAGGGTCGATCGTCACGCCGCCATCGTGGGAATCGCCGGATTTCACGGGCGTCAGCTCCATGTGGCAGATGGGGCAGGTGCCGGGATGGTCCTGCAGCACCTGCGGATGCATCGAGCAGGTCCAGAGCTGCTTGCCCGCCGCCGATGAGGCAGACGCGGCGTGATCGTGCCCGAAATGCGGCCGCAGCCACAGGCCGGCGGCGAAGGCGATCGCCACGATCACGAGAATGAAAATCGTCCGGGTCATGGTTGCTCCTGTATCGTCGGTTGTGCGGTAGATGAGGCGTTCAGCGTTTCCAGGTCCGCGCCGGCGAGCATCTCGATCTCGGCCAGCGTCTTTTCCCGCTCGGCCTTCGCTTCGACGAGCGCGAGGCGCACTTCCAGCAGCGTTCGCTGGGCGTCGATCAGATCGAGATACCCGCTGCTGCCGGCCGCATAGCTTTGACGTGACAGGTCGATCGTCTGCTGCGCCAGCGGGAGGATGGATTGTTCGAATAGCGATATCTGCCGCTCGGCGTCGCGAAGCGCCACGATGGCGGCCACGTAGTTGCCGGCGGTGGTGGCGCGGGCCTGGTCGCGCGTGGCGATGACGCGCCGCAGGTCGGCCTTCGATTCCTCGATCATCGCGCGGATCTTCGGAAACTCGGTCGGCAGCACGAGCGAGGCGCCGATGAACTGCGTCATCGACCCGGTGAAGCCGCCCATCAGGTTGAAGTCGGGCAGGTATTCCATCTTTGCCCGCTCGATCGCGTCATGCCGGCCGTCCGTGAGCGCAGCGAGGGATTTCAGTTCAGGATTGGCTTCGACGCCGAACGCCAGCAGTTGATCATCCGAAATCGCGAGCGATCGCGGCGTGAGCGTTGGAGCGTTGAGCGTGGCGTGCGGATCGCGCACGAGCAGGGCGTTGAGCCGTGCCCGCTGCTGATCGAGTTGCGACCGCATCTTCGCCAGTTCGTTCTGGGCAAGTTGTTGCTGGACGTCCGATCGCAGCAGGTCCTGCTGCGGCGCTCCGGCGCGCACCCGGCCGGAGGCGGTGTCGTAGACGAGCTTCAGGAGATCGACGTTTTCCTCCTGAATCCGCACGCGCTCCGATTGCAGGGCAAAGTCGTACCACGCCGTCAGTACCTCGCGTTGGAGTTTGAACTTCGCCGACCGGAACTGCTCGCCGGTGGCCTCGGCGTCGCGCCAGGCGATCCTGGCGTTCTGATACGTCTTGTTCGGCCAGGCGGTCGCGTCCATCAGGCCGGCGGAGAGGGTCGTGCGGTCCCACGACTTCATCTTCGGCCCGCCGAACATGTACTCGAAGCCGATCTCGATCGGCTGGCTGGGATATGACCCCGCCTGGTCGATCTTCGACACCGCCATCGCCCATTCGAAGTACGCCGCCTCGAGATCGCCGTTCGCCAGGAACGCCCGGCGAAGCACGTCCTGCCACGCCGGTTCGTCGGGTAGGTCGGGCACCGTTCGCACGGCCCGCTCGGCGGCGTAGGTAGCGCCGTCGCGGGCGAGATCGTCCTTGGTTTGCTTCGCCTCCTTCGGCGCCAGCACGCAGCCGCCGACGAACAGCGCAAGACCGCAGATGAGATAGGCTTTCATGGAAATCGACTCCGGACGACGACGAACAGGTCAGCGATGGGCACAACCGGATAGGCATGCGAAGGCGCGCAGGCGTACTCGCCCGCGTGCTTTCCCACGCAACGGACGGCGTTCACCGGTGATCTAGTGCAGGAAGACGCCGTGCAGCGAGCATCTCAGGGGAGGGGACGGCGCGATGAGCACCGTCGATTCGGGACCGTCCACAGGGGTGCGAACGGATTGCGGGTCGAAGGACAGCGGCAGTGTGAACGGCGTCAGCAGCGGCGCGGGTGGCGCATCCAGCGCCTTATCGGCGGGCGCCAGCAGGGTGTTCAGGCAGCAGGTGCTGTCCTTTCCGCCGTGCTTGGGGCAGGGGGGCGTGGTTTCTTTAGGTTCCGTCGTGTCGCCGCAGCATTTGTGCGCTGCTGGGATGGATTCCGTCGTTGTCGGCTGGTCCGAGAGGGGGCAGGGGCAGACCGTCCGCGCCAACGACACGGCGGCGGTGAGCAGCAGGAGGATGACGGTTCGGACGACCATACCCTTAACGCGACGGCCGGGATCGTAACATCCGTTGCCCGGGTGGGGCAACGGTCCTTTCCTGCCGCGTCACTATAGGTATAAACGCGGCGGAATCGCAAAAGGTTCCACAGGGTTGAACTTTTTTGTCGTCTCCCTCGTTCAGTAGGGCGAGACGGCCGTTTTTGGACGCAGATGGCAGATTTACAGGACCGGTTCTACGCCCTCATCTGGCCGTTGGCGCCGCTCGTCTTGCGCACGGCGACGATGCTGTGCGGCCGATCGTCGAACGCGGAAGATCTGTCCCAGGAAACGCTGATGAAAGCGTTTCGGTCGCTGGATCGGTTTCAGGACGGCTCCGACGCCCGCGCCTGGCTGCTGACGATCCTTCGCCGGTCGCACATCGACCGGCTGCGTCAGCAGAGATCGCGCGGAACCGTGGCGAGCCTGGACGCGATGGAGTTGGAGGCGCCCGCCCCGGATGAGACGCCCGAACCGCTCGATCCCGCCGCCTGGCGCGATCCGGCGGCGATGCTGGCGCAATTCGAAGATCGGCACCTCATCGCCGCGATCCAACGGTTGCCGGAGGCGCTGGCCTGGTCGCTGTTGCTCGTGGACGTGGAAGGGCTGGATCTCGCCGAGGCGGCCGAGGTGATGGAGGTGCCGGTGGGGACGGTGAAGTCGCGCGTCCACCGGGCGCGGTCGGCGTTGCGAGCCCTGCTGGAGCAGGACCGGAAAGAGAGCATGCCATGAGCCTTCCCAGTCGCGTCGAACTTGACGAAGCCACGGCCGAACGCCTCCGGAAACTGCGTTCGCTTCCGGTGGACATGACTCATCTTCACGCTGCCGTTCAGCGTGAAATCCCAAGATCACAACCGGGGTTTTTCCAGCGACATCTGACGCTCGTTCGCGCGGTGGCGGCGAGCGTTGTGCTGGGAACGGTCGTCGTGCTGCTGGTGCTCAGCCTCGGTTCCAATGCGGTCCTGGCGTCGCCGGAACGCTTGGCGGCGATCCATCGAGATTCGATTACGATGGCGGCGCACGCGCAGGCCGTCGATTCCATTTCCGAAGCGCAGGCCGTCCTTCATCGCGATTGGCCGACCGCGCCGGCGCTGCCGTCGATGGACGCCGAGCATCAGGTCATGTCTTGCTGTGTTCACATGCTGGGCCGAAAACGCATCGCATGCGTGCGGTTGCAGGTGGACGGCCATGACGTTTCGATCACCGTGGCCCCTGCGAATGACGTTCGTCTGCCGGACGGGCCGACCGTGCTGATCGACGGAGAGCGGTTCACCGTGCAGTCGCACGACGGTCTGAACATGCTGATGGGCCGCCAGGGGGATCGTTTCCTCTGCCTGATTTCCTCCCTGCCGGCGGATCGTCTGCAGCAGGTCGTCGCCGACCTCCGGCGTTGAGGAAGACAACCTGTCGCACCGCGATGATTGAACCTTTGCCGTGATGCGTTTCGTTCAGTGTGTCAGAGACGCGACCGGTGCCGAGGCCGTTACCCCGGCCGCCGCGGATCGAGTGAAAAGGCAGAGGTCATCATCATGTTCAGTTTCATCAAAGCATCGGCGTTGACGGCAGTTGTGGGCCTTGGCGCGATCGCCGCGGGATGTCAATCGAACGGCGCCGCGACCACCAGGCCGGCACATCACGAGATGGGCGTGGAATGCTCGAAGTGCGAAGTCACATGGAAAACCACCAACACGCCCGCCTACATCGGCGGCAAAGGAACGGGGGTGACGGTGGTGAGGCGATCGGAGAAGAGCATGGTTTGCGACGAGTGCCAGAACGTGGCGACCAATTATCTGCCCGTCGGTCGCGGCACCGTTCCTGGGAAGGCGATTCACACCTGCAAGATGTGCGGCGGCGAGATGAAGACTTGCCACGTTGGCTAAGTCATCTCGTCGGCCAATCTTTTCTTCGGCGGTCGGTCGCGCGTTACCGGCCGCCGATTTCGTTGGTATGATCCTGTCGATGCAACGGACTGCGTGGTTGACGATCCTCCTGCTTTGCGTCCCCGCGATCGGGCAAACGCCTGGGCCGACGACGAGAATGTCGGAGTGGGAAAAGAGCAAGTACGTCCGTCCCGGCTGGCGACTGGTGGACGGCGGGTGGGCAAAGCCGCAGGCGAAGCTGGCGCTGGGAGAATTATTCCAACTCGTCGAAGAACGCGGCGTTCACAGGCTGGTTGCCCAGCCGGCGGCGCGGGTGGAGCCGATGCTCACCAACTGGCGCACCAGCGTCGTCGAAATCGAGGGCAGCGACTACGCATGGAAGCTCTCGGCAGTCGGCCGTACCTGGGACGACCGCAAGGCTGACGGCACCCAACACCTGCAACTCACCGCCGCCACGGATGATGCGCTCGCCGACGGCGCCGTCCGACTCACCAAGGTCGACATCACCCCCGCCCAGAGCGCCGTCCAGGCGGCGGTGGTGGAAAACGGGGAGGGGACGTCGATCCTCATCGTCTTCTCCCGCGATTTCACCGAACTGGCGCTGGCGCCGCTCGGCGAATCGAAGACCAACCGTATCGTTCGCGCCGCCAATGCCCGCGAACTGCTCCGCGAGCGCTCCGCCGAGGCGAGGCAGTATCTGGTTCCGGTGATGCGGCTGCTCTCCGGCAACGCCAACGTCCTTCAGCCGTCAGCGGGGGACGTGTATCGCGTATTTACGGATTTGCCCGTCGACGCTGATGCCGTCGAGACGATCAAGCTGCTGCTGCCCGATCTTGCCGACCGCGATCCGGCCGTCCGCGAGCGCGGCACGCGCGAGCTCGCCTCCCTCGGTCGACGGGGCGTGCAGGCGGCGATGCGGGTTGACCGCGACACCCTCGCCCCCGAGGCCGCCGACCGCATTCAGGCGTTCATCCGGTCGAATACCAACGACACGCGATCCGCCGACGCGTTGATCGCCGACGACGCGTTCCTGATTGACTGCCTTGCCGACCCCGATTCCGGTGTGCGATCCCGCGCCCTGCAACTGCTTGGCCGACAGAAGCCGTAGGTCGGATTGTCGCATTGGGTTTGAGGGCCGGTTTCCGGTAACGTGGCGGTATCATGAGCGACCCTATTCCGGTGGCGGTGATTGGCTGTGGGCGGATGGGCAGGCTGCACGCGCGGGTCTACTCGCAGATGCCGAACGTGAAGCTCGTCGGCGTATACGACGCCAACGAGGACGCCGCGCGCGAGACGGCCGAGGATTACGATGCCGTGCGGGCGGAATCGATCGACGAATTGCTCGGAAAGGTCCAGGCAGTGACGATCGCGGTTCCGACGACGTATCACCTGCCGATGGCGGCGCCGTTCCTCGAACGCGGCATCTCGTGCCTGATCGAAAAACCGCTCGCCAAGAACTCCACCGAAGCCCGTCAATTGCTCGCGATGGCGGCGCGGTTCAAGGCGATGTTGCAGGTCGGCCATATCGAACGGTTCAACCCGGCGGTTCGGGCGATGCTGGAGTTGGACATCGCGCCCGGCTTCCTTGAGGTCGCCCGCATCAGCCCGCTGAGCTTCCGTTCGATCGACGTGGGCGTCGTGCTCGACATGATGATCCACGACATCGACATCGTGCTGCAGTTGGCGCGATCGCCCATCACCAGCATCGACGCCGTGGGCGTCAGTGTGATCGGCGAGGTCGAGGACATCTGCAACGCCCGCCTGCGGTTTGAAAACGGCTGCGTGGCGAACATCACCGCGTCGCGGCTCAGCCTGAAGACCGAGCGCAAGCTTCGCGTGTTCGGCAATGATCAGTACGTATCCCTCGACTACGCCAAGCGTTACGGCATCGCCATCCGCAAGGGCAAGAATGTCGAGACGATCCGCAATGTTGTCGAGCAGATCAAGCGAGGCGAAATCGAAGACCTGTCGGACGTGAACTACGCCGATCTGGTCGACGTGCAGGAGCTTCAGATCGAGGACGAGGAGCCGCTGAGGGCCGAGCTGGACGCGTTCATCGAGGCCCACGTCACTAGGACGCCCCCGATCGTTACCGGCGACGACGGCCTGGCGGCGGTGGAAGTGGCGGAACGCATCGTGGCGGGGATGACGAAGCAGAAGGTCGGCTGAAACGTGACGTGATGAGTGTGTGACGCGAAAGGTGATGGATTGCCGATTGAGTGGCCCTGAAGCGTTTCACGCCACGCTCGTCACGCTACACTTGCTCTTTATGCAATGTCCGATCTGCAAAAAGCCTGTCGACGAATCGACCGCCGGGAAGAAGGGGTCGACGTTTCCGTTTTGCTCGGAGCGTTGTCGTACGATTGATTTGGCGAGATGGCTGGACGGCAAGTATCAGATCCCCGTTTTGCCCGACGATGAGGCCCACGGCGGCGACGCGGAATCGGCTCCGCCTGCCCCGCCGCGGAGACGGTAACGCAAGCCGTAGCCTGACGCGTGTGTGAACGGTCGAAAAAGATCGTTCACGTCCGTGAGGGTTTACTTGTCCCGTCCTTGCCTAGGGTTATACTCCGCGCTAGCTTAAGTCGAAGGGAAACGAGCACATCATGGCCGAGCACGATCAGACCTTGCGGAAGATTGACTGGAAGTCGGTGTTTCCGTTCGTCCACCTGTTTAGAGGATTCAGGCTGGCGATCGATCCGTCGAAGCTGTTGCTGGCGCTGGCGGCGCTGGTGCTGCTATACGTGGGCGGCCGGCTGCTCGACGCCGTGTGGCCGACGCACTCGCGGGCGATGCCGCAGGAAATCGCCCGGTACGAAGCCGCGACCGGCGATTTCCACGCCGTCCGCAAGGCGGCGGCGGATGACCGATATGCCCAGATCAAGGGTCGCCTTGCTGCCGCTGGAAAAGATCCCCACAAGGACGGCATTGACGACCTCGAATACACCGCCAAAATCGCGCGCGACGAGGTCATCAAGGCCACCCAGGAGAACTTCGACAAGCTTCCCCCCGATCGGCAGACCGATGATGCCAAGAAGGCCCGCGATGCCCGCATTCAGCGCGCCCACGCCGAATATGGCACGGCGATTCGCTTTTTGGGCGAGTTGGAAGGCGAAGGCCTGTTCATCCACTTCGTCGTATATCAGGTCGATCAGCTTGACGCCGCCGCCAACGGCGCGGTGAACCTCGATTTCGGCACGGTTGCCGGCGCGCTTCGCAGGTTCTTCTACGTCGCGCCGAAGTGGGCGGTCACCCAGCACTACGTTTACTTTACGCTCTTCTTCGCGGCGGTGGTCCTGCTGCTGGCGATCTGCGGCGGCGCGATCTCGCGCATCGCGGCGGTGCAGGTGGCGCGGGACGAGAAGATCTCCGTCCGCCAGGCATTGCGGTTCAGCACGGGCAAGGTGCTCAGCTTCGTCTTCGCGCCGCTGATCCCGATCCTCATCATCGTGGTGATCGCGGTGGTGCTGGGCCTGCTCTCACTGCCGATGTCGATCGGATACGTCGGCGGGATCTGGTCGATCGTGGTGGGGGCGCTGTTCGTCCTGGCGATCCTCGCCGGCCTGGTCATGACGCTGACGGCGCTCGGCCTGATCGGCGGCGGGCACCTGATGTACCCGACGATCGCGGTGGAGGGCTCCGACAGCTTCGACGCGGTCAGCCGGTCGTTCAGCTACCTCTACGCCCGGCCGTGGCAGTTGATCTTCTACTCGCTCGTGGCGTTGGTGTACGGTGCGATCACCTACCTGTTCGTGCGGTTCTTCCTCTTCCTGCTGTTGTCGCTCGCGCACAGCGGGGTCGGGCTGTTCATGTGGGGTGATGCCCGCGACGGCAGCGACCTGTGGAACAGCATGTGGCTGACGCCGGAATCCCCCGCGAAGCTGTCATATGACATCAACGGTACGGCGCTGAACGCCGGCCATCACGCCGGCGCGGTCTTCGTTGCATTCTGGGTCTACCTGACGCTGGCGCTGCTCGGGGCGTATGCGATCAGCCTCTACTTCAGCAGCAGCACGGTCATCTACTACCTGATGCGCAAGGAAGTCGATGCCACCGCGATGGACGAGGTGTACCTCGAGCCGTCCGACGACGACTTCGCCGACGCCCAGCCCGAAGCTGCCGCGGTGGCGGTGACGGTCACCACCGAGACGACCGTGGTGCAAACCGCCGACGCGCCCCCTGCGGACAACCCGCAGAACCCGCCCTCGGCGTAGTCGGGATCACAGTAAAATTTTCAGAAAAAATTCGGCGGCGCTGCGCATTTGTCATGACAAACG
>JBBCIV010000246.1:0-6567 GCA_037189665.1 Phycisphaerae bacterium
CCCGCACCAAGGTGCGGCGCTAAACGGGCGCGTTGGAATCGCGTAAACTGTTGACCATGAACGTCCTCCAGGGCATCGAAGGCCTTCAATCCATCCCGCGCGGGTCGGTCATCTCGATCGGCAACTACGACGGCGTTCACGTCGGCCACCAGGCGATCATCGCCCGCATGATGGAACTGGCCCAAGGCGCCCCGACCGCCGTGGTGACGTTCGAGCCGCATCCGTTAACCGTCTTGCGCCCGCAACTCGCGCCGCCACGACTGAGCAGCCCGGAACGCAAACGGCAGTTGATCGCGGCGGCGGGGGTGTCGCACCTGGTGATCCTGCCGCCGAGCCCCGACGTGCTAGGCCTGACGGCGGAACAATTCTGGGCAGTCCTGCGCGACGGCGTTCGGCCGTCGCACATCGTGGAAGGGCGGGCGTTTAACTTCGGAAAAGGCCGCGCGGGGACGATCGAACGGCTCATCGAGTGGGCGGCCTCTACGCCGATTGAGGTGCACCTTTTGCCCAGCCAGACGCGGGTGCTGTGCGATCGGTCCGTCGTCGATGTCAGCAGTTCGACGATCCGCTGGCTTCTCGGCTATGGCCGGGTTGCCGACGCGGCGCGTTGCCTAGGCCGGCCTTTGGAGTTATCGGGCATGGTGCTGAAGGGCTTCCAGCGCGGCCGCACGATCGGCGTGCCCACCGCCAATCTCGACTGCGGCGACCAACTCATCCCCGCCGATGGCGTTTACGCCGGCGAGTGCGACGTTGATGGCAAGCGCTACCGCGTTGCCGTCAGCATCGGCTCGACGCCCACGTTCGATCGCCAGAAGCACCAGGTCGAAGCGCACCTCATCGGCTTCACCGGCGAACTGTACGGCCGCAAGCTCGACCTGCTTATCCTCGATTGGGTGCGCGATCAGATGAAATTCCCATCGGTCGATGCGCTGAAGGCGCAGTTGGCGCGCGACGTCGCCCGCATCGGCGCTACATCGGTTCAAATACCAGTTCGTGGCTGATCTCTTTGCCTATCTGGTAGAACCGCACGCGGATCGCCGACGACTGCGGCGGCCGCAACACGATGTCGGGGAGGATGCCGCGGCGACGTTCGAACCGCA
The DNA here is from genome assembly GCA_037189665.1 of Phycisphaerae bacterium. GTDB lineage: Bacteria > Planctomycetota > Phycisphaerae > Tepidisphaerales > Tepidisphaeraceae > BPJO01. The sequence goes on from JBBCIV010000246.1 coordinate 1,101, forward strand.
GTTGGCTTGAAGACCACGGCTTGTCGGCCAGATCGCTTAGGTACGTCAGCGCGTTTTCGCGATACGTGTACGTTTCGCCGTCGCGCTGCTCGGTCAGATGAAAGCGGCCGCGCGTGAGGTGGTCGCGAAGGGCGTCGACCGACTCGAACTCCTTGCCTTCCCCCTTGAACAGCCGGACCAACTCCGCCAGCTTCGACATGCGATCGCTGTAGACCGCTATCGACGTCGGCGCGAGTTGCTCCACCCACTCGCGATAGCGCGATTCGAAGCCGTCGATGTTCGACGAAAAATTATCGATGAACGACTGTTTCGGATCCTTGTTGGCGTGCAGGTCGCGAAGCCACGACAGCAGCCGTACCCTAAACCGCGGCCGGCCTGCGTCGTCTTCGGCGAAGATGAGGAAGTGCGTCATCGCCCACGCCTGGTTGTACTGGGCGCGGCCGGTCTTCGGATCTTTCATGCGCGACTGAAAGTCCTCGCGCGACATGTCCAGAAACGCCTTGAAGCTGACCGTTCGCCCGGCGCGCATGTCGTCCTGAAGATCGGCGATGCGCCGCGGCGTCACCTGGCCGAGGATGAACTGGTTGCCGGTCCAGACGCCTTCCTCGAACACCTGGGCCAACCCCTCGTCCAGCCAGATGGGCAGGTTGGGAGAGATGACCTCCCACGCGAATTGATGAAATGCTTCGTGCTGCAACGTCTGCCGAAGCCCGGCGCGGCCCTGGCCTTCTTCAAAGCCCGCCAGCGCCCGCTGCGAGGGGATAAAGATACCGGCGGAGTTCGGAACGCGGTTTCCGGTGAACTTGGCGTAGTCGGATCGCTTGCGGAACAGGTGCACCACGAACTTCTGCCGCGGCGGCGATTCGAAATCGGCAAGCCGGCGGGCGTATTCGTCGTACATCGCGTCGAGACGCTTGCCGTAATCGGCGATGATCGGGCGGTCGAGGTCGGAGTGGATCCGATAATATCGCGAATCCACGACGTGATTCTGCCCCACCGAGACGCTCGCCAGCGATAACGCCCCCGCGAGCGCTGCCGCCGCGAACGCGCGATTTGGAATCCGTTCCGGTTCGCCCAGTTTGTAATCGTCCATCACAGCCTTATCATTGTCGGACTTTTGACCTTCGTTTATCCATATGAGTTCACCTGACGCAAGCATTTACGAACAAGAACGCCGCGCCAAGCTCCAAAAGCTGCGCGACCTCGGCATCGACCCCTTCGGCCAGCGCACCGACGGCCTGGCGCCGCTGGCCTCAATTAAGGAACAATACAAACCCGAGATGGGCCACGACGGCGGCCCGGTCGTCAAGGGCGCGGGGCGGATTATGCTCAAGCGCGACATGGGGAAGCTGTCGTTCCTCACCATCCGCGACGAGTCCGGCGATCTTCAGATCGGCATCGACCGCCGCAAGGTGAGCGACGCCGCATGGGAAGTTCGGAACAATCTCGACCTCGGCGATCTCATCAGCGTCGAGGGTGTGCTTGGCGTTACCAACAAGGGCGAGACGACGATCTGGGCCACGACGGTCGCGATCGCGTCCAAAAGCCTGCTCACGCCGCCGAGCAAGCACGAGGGGCTGACCGACGTGGAGGCGCGCTATCGCCAGCGCTACGTCGACCTCTGGGCCAATCCAGAAGTGATGCGCGTGCTGAAGCTGCGCATCCGCATCGTGGACGAGATCCGAACATACCTGAAGCACAAGGGCTACACCGAAGTGGAAACGCCCATGCTCCAGCCCATCCACGGCGGCGCCGCGGCACGGCCGTTCATTACGCACCACAATGCGCTGGACATGAAGCTGTACCTGCGCATTGCGCCCGAGCTGTACCTCAAGCGCTTGCTCGTCGGCGGGTTCGGCAAGGTGTTCGAGGTCAACCGAAACTTCCGCAACGAAGGTATCAGCCCCCGCCATAACCCCGAGTTCACCATGCTGGAGGCGTACGAAGCCTTCGGCTCGTGGGAAACGATGGCGGACATGGTCGAGGAAATGGTGACGACCGTGGCGCAGAATGTCTTCGGCACGCTGAAGATCGAACATAAGAACGATGCGGGCGAAGTAACGAAGACGATTAATCTCGCCCGTCCCTGGCGTCGGGTGAGCATGGTCGATCTGGTAGCCGAGCGGACTGGCTGGAAGTTCAGCAAGGAGCCGCTGAATGCGGAGCAGATCGCCGATCTTCGCGCGAAGAACCCGGGCAAGGATTTGAAGCTCACCGGCTCGCCGGCAGAGCAGTTGACGGAGGCGTACGAGAAGCTGATCGAGCACACGCTGATCGATCCGTGCTTCGTCACGCACGTGCCCAGCGTCATCATCCCGCTGGCGAAGGAGAACAAGGCCGATCCGTTCTTCGCCGACGTATACGAACTGGCGATCAACGGGCAGGAGATCAGCCCCGGCTACACCGAGTTGAACGATCCCGACACGCAGCGCAAGCACTTCGAGCACCAGGTGGGCGATCGCGAAGAGCAACAGCACGTGGACGAAGATTTCCTGACCGCGCTCAAGTACGGCATGCCGCCGGCGGGCGGGATGGGGCTGGGGATCGATCGGCTGGTGATGATGCTGACGGGCGCCGAGAGCATTCGCGACGTGATCCTCTTCCCGCTGATGCGGCCGCAGGAGTAGGGGTTGTTCGACGAAGGTACGATCAAATTTCTGATCTGGGTGGCCGGCATCGCCGCTGTCATCGTGCTGGCGTTGAGCTGCTTCGGGCTCTTCCAATACCTGCTTGGCCCGGCGGCGGTGCGGAAGCTGGTCAACACCTACATCTTCAAACGCCGCATCGGTTGGATGAGCGTCATCGCCATCACGCTGTGCACCGCGATGGTGCTGGTCGTCATCTCCGTGATGGGCGGTTGGCTGGAGACGTTCAAGCAGAAGTTCCGCGGGCTCAGCGGCGATATCGTCGTCTATCGCCAGGGATTGGCGGGCTTCGCCGGCTACGAGCAGATGCTCGACGTCATCAAGGCCGACCCGGACGTGGAAGAAGCGCTGCCGCTCATCCGCGCGATCGGGCTGATGAACATCATCAACCAGAACGTCGAAGGCGTTCAGGTGACGGGGCTGGACATCGAGAAGTTCAGCAAGTTCAACGCCTTTCGCGAGTCGCTGTGGCAGCAATATCAACGCCCCGTACGCGACGGCGAGACGCCGCCGGAAACGGCGTCGTTCGACCTGCTGCCCAACGTGCCCTACGAGGCCTATCGCCCCGGCGACCGCCGCGCGCGCGAGCGCCCCGGCATCATCGTCGGCGGGCCGCTGCTGGGGTTTCAGAAAGATTCGCGGGGCAAGGTCGTCGAGCCGGCGGGCGTGTTCTCGCTGTGGACGCGGCTGGAAGTCGTGCCCATCAGCCCCGATTACCGCTCCTTCAGCGATACCGCTCCGGTCGCCAACATCTATTGGATCGTCGATGCCTCGCTCACGCAGCTTTACCAGATCGACGAGGTGAGCGTCTACGTGCCGTTCGACGTGCTGCAGGCCGACATGAAGATGACCGCTCGCGTCGTCGAGGAAGACGGCCAGCAGGTCACGCTGCCGGCGAGGTGTTCGGAAATCCAGATCAAGATCAAACCCGGCGCCAACCGCGAGGCCATCCTCGACCGCCTGCGGCCGACGCTGCTGGCGATCGACGAGCAGTACCAGGCCAACCGCCGCGGGGTCCTGCGCATCGAGACGTGGGAGAAGCAGCGCGAGAAGTTCCTCGGCGCGGTCGAAAAGGAAAAGCTGCTGGTCACGATCCTGTTCGGCGTGATCTCGATCGTGGCGGTCTTCCTGATCTTCTGCATCCTGTACATGATCGTCGTGGAGAAGACGCGCGACATCGGCATTCTGAAAAGCGTCGGGGCGACGTCGGCGTCGGTGGCGGGCGTCTTCGTGGCGTACGGGCTGGCGATCGGCGTGGTCGGCGCGGGGTGCGGGCTGGCGGTGGGGTGGGTGTTCCTCCGCTACATCAACGAATTGCACGACGGCATCGCCCGGCTGACCGGCTTTACGATGTGGGACCCGAGCGTCTACGCGTTCGATAAAATCCCCAGCACGGTCGACCCGTTCACCGCCGGCGTGATCGCGTTCTTCGCGGTGCATGCCGCGGTGCTGGGCGCGGTCATCCCCGCGACCCGGGCGGCGCGGCTGAACCCGATTGACGCGCTTCGATTTGAATAAGAGGAGGATTCACCACGGAGACACGGAAGAACACGGAGATCGCCCCGGCAGTAGCAACGGCGTCTCGTCCGTCATGAAAGAAAACGAGCAGATGTAAAACTCACACGCCGCCCCAAGGCGATCTCCGTGTCTCTGTGGCCAACCCTCTTTCCGCTGAACAGAACTATGCCTGACCCGATCGTCCAATGTTCCGACCTTCGCCGCACCTTCCGGATGGGAGAGACGGACATCCACGTGCTGCGCGGCGTGAACTTTGCGGTGTCGCCCGGCGAGTTTGTCGCGATCGAAGGGCGTTCCGGATCAGGCAAGAGCACGCTGCTGCACATCCTCGGCGGGCTCGACGGCTGCGACGGCGGGCGGGTTCGCTTTGAGGAGACCGATTACACCACGCTGACCTTCGCCGCCCGCAAACGCCTCTGGCCTCGATTGCTGCAGGCGGCGCATTCGGCGGTGACGCGGTTTCCAGAACTGCTCGGCACGGCGGTCGGGCGTGTCGCGGTGATCGTGCTGGCGATCGTGCTGACGTACCTTGCGGTCATCGGGGTGAGAAAGTTTGAAGGCGACCCGTTCGCGGCGGTGCTTGACGGCTGGTGGCCGGGCGGGCTTGTGATGCTGTTGATGTACGGCATCATCTGGGCCGTGCTGATCGGCCTGCTGCGCGTCGGCAGTTGGATCGCCGGCGGCGTGGTCGCGCTGGTGGGCAAGGCATTCGAACACCTGCGACACGGAACGATCATCAACTCCGCCCGCCACTCCAGCGGATTTCGGAACCAGCGGTTCGGCTTCGTGTTCCAGTTTTATCACCTGCTGCCGGAGTTAAACGTATTGGAGAACACCCTCGCCGCGCCGATGATCGGCCGCTGGTCGATCCGGTATCTGCTGGAACGCAGGCAGACGCGCGCCCGCGCCCACGAACTGCTGTCGCAACTCGGCATGGGCCACCGCCTGCACCACCGCCCGAGCCAGCTCTCCGGCGGCGAGCGCCAGCGCGTCGCGATCGCGCGGGCGCTGATGAACGACCCGCAGGTCCTCTTCGCCGACGAGCCCACCGGCAACCTCGACTCCGAAACCGGCGGCCAGATCATGAAACTGCTCGAATCGCTCCACGCCAAGGGCCAGACCATCGTCATGGTCACCCACGACCGCACCATCGCAAGGCGCGCCGACCGAACCTTCGTCATGAAAGACGGACTGCTCGAGCGGGCGTGACGGCGGTATATTCCGGCGCCAATCTTGGCACAGATTTGCGATCTTGCGCAAAAATCCCGAAGCGCTGCGCGTTTGTCATGGCGAACGCGCAGCGC
>JBBCIV010000247.1:0-19515 GCA_037189665.1 Phycisphaerae bacterium
CGCTACGAATACGACGGCCTTGCCCGGCGGATCGAGGAAGGCTCAACGGATCAGTACTTCAGCGCCGCCTGGCAGGTGCTGGAAGAACGCGTCTCCGGCGACACGACGGCGAGCTACGCCTGGAGTCCGGTCTACGTGGACGCTATGATCGCCCGCGACCGCAACACCACCGGCGACGACACGGTGCTCGAAGAACGTCTCTACGCCCTGCAGGACGCCAACTTCAACGTGACGGCCATCGCCGACACCAGCGGCGATGTCGTCGAACGTTACCTGTTCGACCCGTACGGGAAGCGAACGATCCTCGACCCGAACTTCTCCGCCGACGGCGACAACGTCAGCGACTTCGCCTTCCTGCACGGCCACCAGGGCGGCAAGTATGACGGCGTACTGACGAACCAGATGCTGTTCCGGCATCGCGTGTATGACGTGGAGGCGATGCGGTGGATGCGACAGGATCCGGCAGGTTACGTCGATGGCTTATCGATGTACACAGGCTATATTGCCAATCCGGTGTCTCACCGAGATCCACGAGGACAGCGTATTAGTTTTCTTTCTGACGGTTCAGTCGATGGCAATGCACTGACTACTGCCGAACTTGCTGCCCTTTTAGCCGGCCTTCAGGAAGCTAATAAAACGATCCGGATTACTTATATTACTATAGATGACAATGGACACCGCTGGAAAAGCCAAGGAGAGCTAAATGGTTGCACGGATTGTCCATGGACGCATCGCAATCTTGATGAAGGACTACCGAAATTAAATTGGGCATTCGAACTTGCAGAACTTGAGAAGGAGCGATCGGAGGCCATGTTGGCGTCGATAGACGCATTGGCTCAAGCAATGAAAGATGTTGGCAACACTCTAGCTTCTCTTAATCCTCTTAATACTGCTGGTTCGATTCTAACAGGAGAACACGCTGATGGCACAGAAATGACTGCAGGTGAGTGGGGCGCAGACGTGGCAACAGCAAGTCTGCCGGGCGGGAAAGTCGCCGCAGGAGTAGCTGCATCCATTGCTTTGAAGAAGCTAGAGAAATTCCTTGCTCGCCTAGCCAAAGTTCATCACGCAAAGAAATGTGATGGCGTGATTTACGTGATCGGACGACAGCCTGATACTGCGATCGCGAAGAACTGGCCGGGACACGAGATACTTGATTTACCGCTCGGGACATGGACGATCAAGAAAAACGACGAATGGATTCAGAACATCGTCAAAAACAAGTCTTACGTCTACGTCGGCTCGGCATGGACTAAGGAGAATATGTGGGACCTCGTCAATAACCGAGAAACCGTATTTGGCCGAGAGGTCAGGCAACTTCTAGATGCAGGTTATACACACGTAGGCGATTACTTAGTACCTCCAGGAAAGTGATGGCATCATGGATAAGCGTGAAGTCGATATTGCGTCCATGCTTTGGAAGCTTGGTACCGACATTACAAATGGGTATGGGCCAAAACAAATACCTGATCCGATCGATTCAGATGTAGAATTACTCGTAAATACTGTGGGAAAACTTCCGAAGGAGCGTTTGGAAACGGTTGCAGGTAATATGTCGCTCCGGCACTCTCAGGTTTTGCTCGCGTTCGCCGAACGCATGGCTACTCTCGCAGTTCGATGCCATGACCGAAAGCCATTGGTTGCTGGTCTTTTAGCGATTAGATTGGCCCAAACGTCATCATATATGAAAGAAGTAATGCCGATATTATCAGTAATTCTTGATGCTGCAGCGCGGTTGAATATTTCTTCTACAGAATTGGTACAAGAGCCTAGTATCGATGGTTCATTTCGGTCTTTCTTATCAGAGTTTGAGAAACGTCCGCCAGAAACTCGTAATATTGATGCAATGGGATACAAATTAGAAGACGTTGAAGGTGGCCCACGTTACCTTCGTATTTGGTAAGAGGTCTCGCGTGCAAAACCTTGTCCTGACCTGCCCCCACGAATGACACCAACGACTATGTTAACTTCACTTGGCTGATTTCCACTGTCGCCGGACGCAGGGGCGCAGCCCCGGAGGACGACGACAGTGGCCAGAACGCCTCCGGCGCCGGCGGACGGTAGCCCAGTGACGAGTGCGGCCGACGCGTGTTGTACGCAACACGCCACCGCTCGATTAGCACCTTCGCCTCCAGCAAGGTGTCGAACACCTCGCCGTTCAAGAGCTCATCCTGCAGCTTGCCGTTGAAGCTCTCGACATAACCATTCTCCCACGGGCTCCCCGGCTCGATGTGCAGCGTCTTCGCGCCGACCTTGGTCAGCCACTGACGCACCGCAGTCGCTGTGAACTCCGCCCCGTTGTCGCTGCGCAGGTACGCCGGGGTCCCCCGACGCACGAACAACCGCATCAAGATGATCATGGCAATCAGCATGAGAAGCGAGGCCGGGCCGGCGGGGAGAACCGGCGTGTAAAACAGGTCCACCCCCATGGCCTTGGATTGGATGCCGATTTGGATCGGCACTACCAAGGCAGGGATGTTGAACGTGGACGACTACCTGCAGATTCGATTATTGCATCGTGACGGAATGAGCGTTCGCCAGATCGCCAGGCGGCTGGGTCACGGCCGTGATACGGTCAAAAAGGCGCTGGTCGAGGCGAAGCCGCGGGGCTATACGCGAACGCAACCAGTGAAGTGCCCCAAGATCGGGGCGTTCACGGCGATGATCGACCAAATCCTTGAAAGTGACACCTCGGCCCCGAAGAAGCAGCGGCACACGGCGCAGCGGATCTTCCAGCGTGTGCGGGATGAGCACGGTTATGGCGGCGGATACGACCAGGTCCGTCGTTATGTGAGCAGCCGTCGCAAGCGTGAGCGTGAGACGCATCTGCTGCTGGATCATCCGCCCGGCTGCCGGATGGAATGTGATTTTGGTCACATCCAGGTGGATTTTCCCCTGGGTCGGCGACAAGTGCCGGTGCTGATCGCGGTCTGGTCGTACAGCCATCAACCGCACCAGCAGCCGGTAGATGGCGACGTAGTCGTGCTCATGGTTGCAGGACAGTTCGTTCGACTTTCGAACCGCATTGACAAGCACGGCGACGCTGGCAACTTGGGGGCCGGTTTGCCGGGCGATCGTCCTTCCTGCGGCGAGATATTCTGCAACAAGGCGGTCGTATTCGTTGTGTGATTCCGGGCTGTTGAACTTCCCCAAGTAAAAGTCATGTCCGCCGAGCGTCACGACGGCACGGTTGCGGGGCTTGAAATGACGATAGGCGGGCAGGGCGTTGCGAGGAGGCATCGCGGCAGCTCCTGAGGCGGGAAAGCCGGTACAGTACCGGAAACCCGCGGTTCTTCAGGGCCGCACGCCTGAACGTCAGACGGTATACAACTTTCGCATTCGGCAAGACTTGCGAGAAATGGGCAGGGCCGGGATCGAACCGGCGACACCAGCATTTTCAGTGCTGTGCTCTACCAACTGAGCTACCTGCCCGCGACAGAACCTTTCGGTCAATCGAGCGGGGAATTATGCGCTTTAGCGGGGGCGAAAGCAAGTCGGCGGGACGGGGACAAGTGATGTTGTTCCATGTGAAAACTCGTGGCGGAAGAAACGCGATGGGCGATTGGGGTTTGCGGCTTGCCCGAGAAGGGCGGACGCCTGACAATCGCGCGGTGATGGTATCGAGTATCTGGCTTATTCCCACCGCCGGACCGGCGATTGATGTGATTGAGTTGAAGCCCGCGGAAGAGGGGCTGACGATCGGCCGGCACGAGAAGTGCGAGTTGCGTTTGCCGCCGGACGCAGAGCAGGTTTCGCGGCAGCACGCGCGGTTTGGGTTTGAGGAAAGCCAAGGGTGGAGCATCACCGATCTGGGTAGTCGCTGGGGCACGTTTCTCAACGGCGTACGACTGCCGGCGCAGCAGGCGATGCCGGTGCGCGAGGGCGACCTGATCCGCATCACGCCGTGGACGTTCGCGGTGTCGAATACGCCCAGTAAGCGTGGTCTGCGGTTAAAAGAAGACGTCGGCCAAACTTACGTGCGGTCGGTCGATCAGCGCAGCGTCCAGCACTTGGCAGACAACCTGCTGAACCTGCTGCTGGAGTCGGCCGCCAAGATCCACGCGTCGACCAGCGAGAAGGAACTGGCCGAGAACGTCACCGATGCTGCCATTCGCGGCACGGGGCTGAGCAATGCGGTCATGCTCAAGCCGCTGGACGGGCAGGCGTTTGAGGTCATCTCGTCGAAGGTCGGCCGCGAAGCGCAGGGCTCGCCGGCGCAGTTCTCGCGATCGCTGATCAACTCGGCGTCAGACGGAAACGTCGCCGAGATCAGCGCCGGCAGCGGCGGGGGCTTCAGCGAGAGCCTGGTGCAGATGAACGTGTCGGCGGCGATCTGCGTGCCGCTGATGCTCGGGGCGAGCGTCGCGGCGTACCTGTATCTGGACAGCCGCGGCAGCATTCTTCAATCGATCCGCCCAAACGGCGCGGCGTTCTGCGTCGCGCTCTCGCGCATGGCGAGCCTGGCGCTGGCGAACCTGAAGCGTGTGGAGATCGAGAAACGCCAGGCCGCAATGCACGCCGAACTGACGGCGGCCGCCAGCGCGCAGAAGTACATCATGCCGAAGCGCGAGATGTCGGTCGGCGGCCTGCGGATCGTCGGCGAATCTCGTCCCGGCCAGTTCGTCGGGGGCGACTTCTTCGATGTCATCGAACTGGACGACGGACGATTTGCCGTGGCAGTAGGCGACGTTAGCGGAAAAGGCGTGGCCGCCAGCGTGCTGATGACCGCAACGCAGGGCTTTCTCCACGCCGCCATGCAGCAGTACGGCGATCCCGGCCAGGCGGTCACCGCGCTGAATCGTTACATCTCTCCTCGGCGTCCGGCCAGCAAGTTCGTCACCATGTGGGTTGGCCTGATCGACCCCGCCCGTGGCGTGCTTAGCTACGTCGATGCGGCCCACAGCTACGCGCTCGTGAAACGAACGGACGGCTCCATCGCCGATCTGAACGAAGGCGGCGGCCTGCCCGTCGGCGTGATGGACGACGGTGAATACACCGCCATCGACGTTCCCTTCGCTGCCGGCGATCAGGTGGTGATCGTCAGCGACGGAATCATCGAACAGCCGTCCGTGTCATCAACGCTGGATGTGCGCGTGCAGTTCGAGGTGGAAGGCCTTCGCGCCGCAATGGCCGACGAGCCGGAAGATGTCGTGAAGCAACTGTTCGATCGCATCATCGACTTCGCCGGCACGGATCATCTGGCCGACGACGCGACGGTGTTGTGGATTGGCGGGTAAAGCGGCCGCATATCGGGCGCGAAGTCGCAGCTGATTGATGGGCTCACGGATCATTTACGCCAAGGTGCTGACGTAGCGTATCGCGGATATGGAGGTTGATTTTATCGTCAGGGTTGATTTCCAATGCCTGCGCGATGACACGCATTGATTCGTTGCACTCGCCGCACTGCATGAGGCACGCAGCGAGATTACCGAGTATTCCTTCGTTTGTCGGATCGAGATGTGCTGCTTCTCTGGCGAACGGTAGCGCTTCACGAGGTCGACCTTGCCCTCCCAAGCACTGCACCAAATCCTTCAATACGCCGGCCGATTCAGGATTCAGCTCATGGGCGCGTCGCAAACAGCATTCCTGTTCTGGTAGGCGGCCCAATGCACGCAACACGACCGCCAGCCCAAAGTGCGCTGCCATCATTTCACGGCCCGGTCCGTTGGCGATGCGCTGCAGTTCTGGCAGTAGCTCTTTCGTCAGCCGGGTGTATCTGGGGTCGGGTCGCCGCCAAAATCTTGGCTTGGCGATCGGCCCCTTTGCTTCGATCTCAAATACTTCGTGAACCATCTCGGCGATTTGAGTCTGTAATGCGCCGGGCGTATTGCCGCCTATCGTCGGGCGTGCGGTATACAATTCCTTGTTCGTTTGCAGGTCGAGGTACACTTCGATATTCCCCTCCCGCCGAAGAAATTTCAGGCGTTCGCCGATCATTGCGCGATGTGCGAAGCCCGGCCCACTCGCACTAAGCGATTTCTCGTACTTCCAGTGACGGGGCACTGCCATACTGCCTGGTTCGGCTTCCGCATGCCAGCATACGCTGAGCTTCATCCCGTCTTGTTCGATGTTCGCAAATGTCAACCATTCCGTGGTGACAAGCGGGCCGGTGTTCTGGATTACGATTACCCCATCTGGTGTCCCGTCATCTTGGCCGAACTTCAGCCCGCTTGCCTCCAGGACTGCGATGAACGTGTCTGCGTCACTCGTATCCATAAAGCCGACGCGGGCCAAATTATCATCCATGCAGAACTCGCCATTTGGAAGAGTTTGCAGGAAGGCATCCATTCCCCCGAAGAACTCGTTTTCCACTGCCGACTTCAGTACTACTACTGAAATCGCCTCGATCAGCACGGCCATAGCACACTTCCTTTGTCACGATGTCGCGACAGCTTGGAACTGGAAACGGCCACCATTCATCATCTGCATATTATTGATGTCAAGTTGAGATCTGATGACGGTCGACAACCACATGCGATGCTGCTGCGACATCAATGATTGCGTAAGGGTCGTAAGTTGGATTGCTCGTTTGGATGTTTGATCCAACGGGCCGATGCGGAGTGGAGCGGCGATGCGACTACGTGATTAACCGATCGAACGCATTGTCGATGAGTTCGAGCAGGCGGGGAAGCAGGAGGGTGGGATCGGAGAGGCGGGGCGGGTCGATGCGGGGATCGAAGACGACGAGCGGCAGGCCGCAGTGGCCGAGGTGGACCTGGAGGAGCAGCCGCGCGAGGATGCCGTTGAAACTGGGAAACATCGGATCGACGAGCAGGTCGATGTGCTGCCGGGCGATGTCGGTGATGGCGGGCTGAAGCCGCATCTGGGGGCTGTTGATGCGGCGGACGGTGTTTTCGAGCCGCTGCATGACGGGCAGGTCGAGGCCGCTGGTCGAAAGGCCGGCGGAGATCGAGGTGTACCAGCGCACGCACTGACTGACGCGAAGCGGCTCGCGGCGGGTGAGCCGGCGGACGATCGACAACAGGATGGCCATGTGATTGCGCAGTCGCTGGCGCTGGCGCGAGCCGAAGGATCGCCTGGCCTGCGTGCGGCGTTCGGCGGCGGCGTCGAGGTCGGCATCGGTGACGTCGATGCCCTCGAGCCGAAAGCTGCTGAGGGTCATCTGCCGGTTGAAGGAAACGGGCAGGCCCGCGCCGTTCGCCCGGGCGGCACCGCGTTTGCGTTCAATGGTTCGGAGCCAACGTGCCCAATCGACGTCGACCGGCATCGGCCGGGCGAGCAGGATTCGGTCGAAGACCGGGGCAAGCCGGTCCTGACGGACTTCAGTTCGGGGATTGGACATACCGCCCGAGGCACAGGTTCCGCAAAAAATGCTGATCGACTGGAGGGCTTATAACAACCGTCGTGCCAAGCTCATTTTGAAGAAAATAAGCGTTACGCAGCTAAAAAGGCACTTTCGGAGTTCCCCGTTTTAACCGGGTTCGCTCAGGTTGCGGGCAACGCGCCCGATCGCACGGCGGGGTGCTTAAGAACTGATCAAATGGTGCCTTTGCCGGAACGCGAGGAAGCAAAAGGGCTTACTGCCCGGCTTCGTCAAGGACGTGGTCGGCGACAAGGATCGGCACGTTCGTCGCCACGCCCAGCGCGATGGCATCACTTGGACGAGAATCGATCTGTAGTACATGCCCGTTCTGGCGGATGTGCAGGCGAGCGAAGAAGGTGCTCTGCTGGAGGTTGTTGATCTCGATTGCCTCGAGTTTTCCGCCCATTTCGGCGATGACGGTCGCGAGGAGGTCGTGCGTGAGCGGCCGGGGGGTGGGAATGCCCTTTAGTCGCCGGTCGATGGCGTACGCCTCCCCGGAACCAATGATGATCGGAAAGCTCCGCTCACCATGAACCTCTTTAAGAACGATGATTTGCTGGTCCTGCATCTCGCTGATGATGATGCGAGCCAGTTCCATCGAGACGGCCATCCGCAGGCTCCTTCACTATCGCACGCTTTTATCGCCATCGTCGATCATAGCACATCGCGCGCCAGAATTCAGTGCCTCGGTCGGCGGCATCCGGTCTGAGGGGACAACGAAGTTGCCTCACGACCGCCAGAGCAGTCGCGAGGCGTAAGTAATGGAGGAGTCAAATGTTATGGGGATTAACCGCAGGCGTTCGGCAAAGTGCTTACTTTGACCGGTCGTTCTTGCCCTCTGCCATGCGTTGCAGGATGAGGGTGGCGACATCCTGCTTGATGACATCCGGGTAAAGGCCGAGGATCGCCGCCTGGATCAGGTCTGGCTGGCTGGCAAACCACTCCACCATTCGCGATGTGATCGCGATCTGCGTAATGCCTAACTGGTCCGAAATATCCAACAGGCGTTTTTTTGCATCCGTCGTGAGTTGGATGCGGAAAACAACACGCTTTTTCATACCCAAATCCTTCGGTCTGTGACCGCGTGGTCCTTGTGATCTTCGATGAGCACGAGTGTGGGATCGCACGTGACACGCATGCGCGCCACGTGTGCGTGGGTGCGCACGCGATCCGCCCAAACTCATCTCCATGAGGAAAGAGGACTCCGACCCGAGTTGTTCTCTACCATTGAAAACAAACTACTGCCGGAAAGACGACAGGGGTTGACGATGACCGACCTAGGATATCATCGGTGCAAACCGCTGCTGGCTTCCCAAATTCAACGCGAAAATCCGATTGCCCGCGGACGGCCGCGTTATAGCACCCACACAGGTGCATGATCTACTGACACTTATAGACATACCATTGCCGCCCTCACAAGGGCAGCGAGGCTTTCAACTTTCATTTTACGCATTACGTTGCCACGATGAACTTCGATCGTTTTTTCACTTAGTCCCAGTTGTGCGGCCACCTGCTTGTTCGCCAGGCCGGTTACCACGAGTGACATCACCTCGCGTTCTCGCGGCGACAAGGTCTGATAATGTGAGCGGATTTCCTCGGCTTCCCGACGCATTGCGGCTTGCCGCGAGTCGTGATCGAAGGCTCGACGGATGACCGGGAGCAGGGCGTTGGGAGCGACCGGCTTTTCGAAGAGGTCGAACGCGTTCTGCTTCATCGCCTGCACGGCAGACGACACCGCCGCATGGCCGCTAACGATGATGACCGGCAGGTAGATATGTCGGCGCAGCAACTCGGCCTGAAGTTCGAGGCCGCCCATGCCTTCCATTTCCAAGTCGAGGATCACGCAGCCGCGAAGCTGGTTGTTCGCCGACGCCAGGAATTCATCCGCACTCGCGAATCGGCTGGTTTGATAGCCCGCCGAAGCCGCGACGCCGACGATGAACTCCGATGCGACCGGATCATCGTCGATCACGTACACATGCTCGCTCACTCAGTGCCCTTTCCAGTAGGCTTACCGTCACCTACTCTATGCCCGCCAACGTTCCGTAAGGTAACCGAATCGGAGAAAACCCGATAGCAACTTACGGCCGAAATTTTAGCGGTTAACCTAGGGATTTCCCTGTATGATTGGTTGGGCATTGGGCGCGACGGCGGGGCTCGTGATCGGTTTGGCGATTGCGGGTTGCGGCGCGCGCATCATGTATCGCAGGCTTCTGGCGGCGAAAGAGCAGGCAAGGCAGGCAGAGCGCCTCGCGGAACTCGGCACGCTTACCGGAGGGCTGGCGCACGAGATCAAGAATCCTCTTTCGACGGTTTTGCTGAACCTTCAGCTGTTGCAGGAAGACCTTGGGTCTGATCGCACAACCTCCCCTCGGGCGATGTCACGGCTGTCGACCATCACTCGCGAGGCAACCCGCCTGCGCGACACCCTCGATGACTTCCTTCGCTATGCCGGCCGGATCGAACTGCAGCGCCAGCCGGTTGACCTCCAGCAACTCCTCGGCGAGCTGGTGGACTTTCTTATGCCTCAGGCCCAGCTATCGCACGTCAAATTGCGGCTCGTCCCCAGTGTGGAGCCGGTGATGGCGAACGCCGATCCTCGACTGGTAAAACAGGCGGCGCTAAACCTCATGCTCAACGCCATTCAGGCGATGACCAACGGCGGAGAACTGATCGTCTCGGCGAAGAACGAGGACAACCTTGCCTGGTTGTACGTCACCGACACCGGCCCGGGCATCTCGCCGGACGACCTGCCTCGGATATTCCAGGCCTACTACAGCAAGCGAAAAGGGGGCACAGGGCTCGGGCTGGCGATGACCAAGCGAATCGCCGAGGAGCACGGCGGCAGGGTCAGCCTCAGCAGTGAGGTGGGCAAAGGTTCAGTTTTCGGCATCGCACTGCCGCCGGCGTCGTGACATGGGCCGATCGGGCGCTAGAATTGTCGAACCGATGTCTGAGAATACCGCACTATCCCGCATCCTGATCGTCGACGACGAAACCGATCACGCCGAAGTCATGGCCGACGCCCTCGACCGGCTCGGCCATTCGCGCGACGTTTCTCACAACCTTGATGAAGCCCTCGCCAAGCTCGCCAAGAAGCAGTACGACGTCATCGTCACCGACCTGATGATGGACGGTCAGCCGCAGGGGCTCGAACTGCTTCGCCACGCGATGAAACTCGTCCCCACGCCGGTCGTCCTCATGGTGACCGCGCACGCCGATATCCCGACGTGCAAGTCGGCGCTCAACGAGGGAGCGTTCGACTACATCGAGAAGCCGCTGGACCTCGAATACTTCCGTCTCAAGGTGCAGCAGGCCGTGGAGAAGGCGTCGCTTCGGCGCGAGAACGAGGTGCTTCAGGCGCAGATCGTCGAATCCAGCGGCTTCGAGGGCATCATCGGCCGCAGCCCGCAGATGCAACAGGTGCTGGCGACCGCCCGGCAAGTGGCGGCGAGCGACATCCCCGTTCTCATCCTCGGCGAAAGCGGCACGGGCAAGGAATTGATCGCCCGCGCCATCCACAACAACAGCCGCCGTCGAAAGGCCCGGCTGGTGACGATCAACTGCGCCGGGCTGAGCGAGTCGATCCTCGAAGACGAACTCTTCGGCCACGTCAAAGGCGCCTTCACCGGCGCCCAGTCCGACCGCGAAGGCCGGTTCGAATACGCCGACCGCGGCACGCTCTTCCTCGACGAGATCGGCGACATGCCCGCCGCCATGCAGGCGAAGTTGCTCCGCGTGCTTGAGAGCGGCGAGGTCATCCGCCTGGGCAGCAACGAGCCGCGCCGGGTGGACGTTCGCCTGATCAGCGCCACCAACCGCGGGCTTGATGAGATGGTATCGGACAAGCGGTTTCGCGAAGACCTGTACTTCCGCATCAAGGGCATCACGATCCACCTCCCGCCCCTGCGCGACCGCCGGCAGGATATCCCGCTGCTGACGCACTTTTTTATTCAGCAGGTGTCGGAGAAGTACGACAAGCCGATCGAAGGCATCACCTCCGACGCGCAAAATCTTCTGATGGCCTACAGTTGGCCGGGCAACGTGAGGCAACTGCGAAACGTGGTTGAGAATATGGTGGTGCTGGCCCAGGGACCGACGCTTACCAAGGCCGACGTTCCGGCCGACATCAACCCCCGCATCGAAACCAATACTACCCCCACGATGGACAATTTCGTCGGCTACTCCATCGAACAGGCCGAACGCGAACTGATTCGCAATACCCTCAAAATGACTCAGGGCAACCGCGAACAGGCGGCGCAGATGCTCGGGATCGGCGAAAGAACGCTTTATCGCAAATTGAAGGAATACGATCTGACGTGAGGGCCAATGGAGCGATATCGCGAACATATCCGTCTTCGCGGCTTCGACTATCGGGAGAACCACGCGTACTTCGTCACCGTTTGTAGCGGTGGCCGCTCGTGCATCTTCGGGACGGTCGAAGGCGATCAGGTGCGGTTGACCCGACGAGGCATGATCATTCAGGCTTGCTGGAAAGACGTGCCCAACCATCATCCGTTCGTCGAACTCGACCAGATGATCGTCATGCCGAACCATTTCCACGCGATCATCTGCTTCGTCGGAAACAATGTAGCTGCGACGCCTGCGTCGCCCATTCCGCAGGGAGTTCGACCAACGGGTCCCGCATCCCGGTCGCTGAGCGCCGTCATCGGATCATTCAAAAGCGCGGTCACACGCATGGTCAATCACGTTCGCCCCGGGGCGGGCGAAGGGCTTTGGCAGCCGAACTTTTACGAACACGTCATCCGGGGCGATCGCGGGCTGGACCTGATTCGGGAATACATTTTGAACAATCCGGCCCGCTGGGCCGAGGACGAACATAACCTTGCCTCCGAGCGGACGATTTCGTTCGGAAGCTGGCTGGCCAGCCAGAAAATGGGCGACGCAGGCGTCGCAGCTACGAGGGGGCAGTCATGACGAACATCCGCATCGGCCACGGTTACGACGTTCACCGCCTTCAGTCAGGCGGCCGGCTGGTCGTGGGGGGGGTGGTGGTGGCGGAGGGGGTTAGCGCGGCGGCGCACTCGGACGGGGACGTGGTGATTCACGCCCTGGTCGACGCCATTCTCGGTGCGCTGGGCGAGGGCGATATCGGCGAGCTATTCCCGAACACTGACGAACGATGGAAAAACGCGTCCAGTCTTGTGTTTCTTGATGAGGCGGTGTCGCGGATGCGGGGGCAGGATCTGTCTGTCGCCAACGTCGATATCACCATCCAGGCCGAGCGGCCGAAACTCAAGCCGTTTAAGCAGCAGATGAAGGCGGTTTTGGAAGAGCGGCTGCTGGCGCCGGTGAACGTCAAGGCCGGGACCAACGAGGGATGCGACGCCATCGGCAGGGGTGAGGCGATCGCCGCCCACGCGGTCGTATTGCTGATCAAACGGCAATAGTTACATTGTCGCTCTTGATTCGCTTGAAACTACACTGAGATCGGAAGCCGAAGAACGCACCATGTCGCTACGCGTCTACAACACCCTCACCCGCGAAAAAGAGCCCTTCGTCCCGGTCACGCCCGGCCACGTCGGCATCTACCTCTGCGGGCCCACCGTCTATAAGCCGCCGCACATGGGGCACCTTGTCGGGCCGGTGATCTTCGACGCCATCAAACGCTATCTCGTGCACCGCGGCTACAAGGTGACGTGGGTGGTGAACGTGACCGACGTGGACGACAAGATCATCGACGAGGCCGGAAAACGCGGCATCACGTTCGAGGCGCTGGCGAGGGAACAGACCGCGCTCTACCTGGGCGTGCTGGCCGACCTGGGCATCAAGGACCAGATCGACGTGATGCCTTACGCCAGCCAGCATATGGGCGAGATCATCGGCATTATCGAAACGCTCATCGCCAAGGGCCACGCCTACGCCGCCGACGGGAACGTCTGGTTCGATACCGCTACCGACGCCGACTACGGCAAGCTGTCAAACCGCAAGCTCGAAGATCAGGAAGCCGGCCTGCGCGATCTGGCGGGCACCGGAAAAAAACACCCGGCCGACTTCGCGCTCTGGAAGTCGGTCAAGCCGGGCGAGCCGTCGTGGACGTCTCCCTGGGGCCACGGCCGGCCGGGGTGGCACATCGAATGCTCGGCGATGAGCATCAAGTACCTCGGCGAAACCTTCGATATCCACGGCGGCGGGGATGACCTGAAGTTCCCGCACCACGAAAACGAGCTGGCCCAATCCGAATGCTGCACCGGCAAGCAGTTCGTCAAATACTGGCTGCACAACGGCCTGACGCGCATCAAGACCAAGGCCGCCAGCGGCGAGTGGAAGGCCGAAAAGATGAGCAAGTCGCTCGGCAACACGCTCGACGCGCGCGACCTCATCGACGCCCAAGGCCCCGACGTCATCCGCTACCTGCTGCTGAGCACGCACTACCGCAGCCCGATTGAGTTCAACGAAGAGGTGCTTGCCAACGTGAAGAAGGCGATCAGCGTCTTCACACGCCTGTTCGAGCGTGCGCAACGCCTCACGGCCGCGCCTGCGGAGCCGGCTTCGACCGATCTCACCGCGCCGTACGAAGAAAAGTTCCACGCGTCGATGGACGACGACTTCAACACCGCCGGCGCGATCGCGTCGCTGCACGAGTGCGCCGGGGCGATCAACGCGGAGATCGAGAAGACCGGCGTCGAAAAATCCAAGGACCCGGCCGTCATCACCCGCGTCTCGCAGGCCACGTTGCGACTGAAAGCATTGGCGGGCGTACTGGGGCTGTTCACGGTCGAACCGAAGAAGCCGGCGGTCGATGACTCGCTGGCCGAGGGATTGATGCAGCTGATCATCCGCCTTCGCGCCGAAGCTCGCCAAAAGAAAGACTTCGCCACCGCCGACGCCATCCGCGACGGCTTGGCCGGCCTGAACATCGCGCTGATCGACCGGCCCGATGGAACGGGCTGGGAGAAGAAGTAACGCATCGGGGATGCGACCAAGCCACCTCATCTTCGGCACATGGGCACTCGCCGGCGTCGTTGCGGGCGTCGTCGTGGCGGCCGTGGTGCTGCTTCGATGGATCCCGTTTGAAAAGTCCGGACGCGGGGCGTCGCTTGTCGAGGTGCTCTATTTCCTTGGCTGCGTAATCCCGTTCGGGGCGATGGCGATCCACTCTTCGCAAATAGGGCTGAACTATGGCAGCACATCGCTTAGCGATCCCAAAGCCGTTTACATGCGACGTGTTCGGCAAGCTTGGCTTCACGTTGTACCAATCTCGGGGAGCCTCGCGATCCTCGTCCCTTCGATGCTGACGATCTGCTCGTTCGCGATCTACGGCGGCAAGGCCATGCCCATCTGCTTTGGGAGCTTCTTCTACGCGCTGCCGGCTGTCTACTTCCTTCGCTTCCTCCCGCGTGCCGGCAGCCTGATCAGCGATTGGGCGGCCGAGGAGGAGGCATGAAGATTCTTGGGATCGATCCAGGACTTCAATTGACGGGCTATGGCGTCATCGAATTCGACCTGCGCAAGCCGAAGCTGATCGACGCAGGCGTTATTCGCCTCAACAGCAAGTGGACGGTCGCGCAGCGATTGGTGGACCTGGAGCGCGAGGTGGACGAGATCCTCCAGGAGCATCGCCCGGAGATCGTGGCGATCGAGCAATTGTACGCGCACTACGCCCACCCACGCACCGCCATCGTCATGGGGCACGCGCGCGGGGTGCTGATGCTGGTCGCGCAGCGCCGGGCGATCCAGATCGCCGAATACCCCGCCAACCGCATCAAGAAAAACCTCACCGGCAACGGCCACGCGAGCAAGCCGCAGATGCAGCGGGCGATCCAGTCGTTGTGGAACTTGGCCGAGCCACCAGAGCCGCCCGACGTCGCCGATGCGCTGGCGGTTGCGCTATGCTGCGGACGAGCGTTGGCGAAGTGAGTGGGACGAGAAGAAACGACTTTTACGTCGCCTCGTTTCCGCCACGACATGATTCCGGTTAACATTCCCCCTAACAGATGATTTCCTCCCTGACCGGCCATCTTTCGCGAGTTGACGACGAACGCGCTCACCTGAGCGCCGGCCCCATCGAATACGAAATCCTCATCCCCGCCGCCGACGTTGAAGCGCTTCGCGGGCAGATCGGCGCCGACATCACGTTCCACACGCTCTTTTTCCTCCAGGGCGACGGCAACTTCTTCGAGCCTACGCTCATCGGGTTTCGCAGCGTGCGCGACAAGCAGTTCTTCGAGCGCTTCATCACCGTCAAGGGCATCGGCCCGCGAACGGCGCTGCGGGCACTGACGATCTCCACCAGCGATATCGCCAGCGCCGTCGAACGCAAGGACGCCAAACTCCTGACCGGCCTGAAGGGCATCGGCAAACGCACCGCCGAGCTGATCATCGCCGAACTGAGCGGCAAGCTGGGCACGTTCATCGATGTCATCAGCGCCGCGGCAACTTTGACACAGCCGGCGTCCGCTCGATCGGGCGTAGACGAAGACGCCATCAACGCGCTGGTCGCGCTCGGCGAATCCCGCTACAACGCCGAACAACTGCTGGAGCGCGCCAAGCAATCCAGTCCAGATATGAAACGCGCGGATCAGTTGATCCGTGAGATGCTGCGCCTGAGAAACGTCCGTTAGTTTTCCTCCGTGTCTCCGTGGTGAAATTGAATGGCCCGCGAACGAATCATCTCCGGCGAATCGCAAGGCGAAGAAGAGCAGCGGTTCAACTACGCGCTGCGCCCGACGTCGTTTGAGCAGTATGTGGGGCAGGATCAGCTCATCCGAAAGCTGTCGATCGCGGTACAGGCGGCCAAGTCGCGGAAGGAGCCGGTCGAGCACGTGCTGCTGCACGGGCCGCCGGGATTGGGGAAGACGACGCTGGCGCACGTGATCGCCAACGAGATGGGCGCGCAGGTCCACGTCACCAGCGGCCCGGCGCTCAGCAAGCCGGCCGACATGGTGGGGATTCTGAACAGGCTGGCGGAAGGGGACGTGCTCTTCATCGACGAAATCCACCGCCTCAGCGCCGTGATCGAGGAATATCTGTACCCGGCGATGGAGGACTTCAAGGTCGACATCACGCTCGACGCCGGCGCGCACGCCCGCAGCGTGACGATCCCGCTGCCGCCGTTCACGCTCATCGGCGCGACGACGCGCATCGGGCTGATCACCGGGCCCATGCGGTCCCGGTTCGGATTGCCGCTGCACCTGGAGTTTTACGCGCCCGAATCGCTGGAGATCATCCTGCACGCCAACGCCAGGCAGCTCGACGTCCCGGCCGACGAGGCGTCGATCCGGGAGATTGCCCGGCGGTCGCGCGGCACGCCGCGCATCGCGAACCGACTGCTCCGCCGCGTGCGCGATTACGCGATCGTCGAAGGCGAGGGCAAGCTGACGCTCGACATCACCCGGCAGGCGCTGAAGCTCGAGGGCATCGACGACCGCGGCCTCGACGATCTCGATCGCGGCCTGCTGCGAACGCTCATCGACATTTACAAGGGCGGCCCTGCCGGCATCGAGGCGCTCGCGGCGACGATGGGGGAGGAAACGGATACGCTCGTCGATGTCGTCGAGCCGTACCTGCTGCAATCCGCGTTCATCATGCGTACCCGCCAAGGCCGGCGCGCCACCAAGGCCGCCCACGAGCATCTCGGCCTCGCCTGGACTCCACCGGCGGAAGGCGAATCGCTGTTCTAGCTATCGCCAGGGCGGTCGGCGGGCACGCGTCCCATAATCGCCTTGACAGCAACGCAACGCGGCCTTATTGATGCTACATGGATCACCCCAAGATCGTTTACGACGCCATCACCTTCGATGACGTGCTCCTCATCCCCCAGTTCAGCGATTTCGTGCCTTCCGACGCCGACGTGCGCACCCGTCTGACGCGCGGCATCGAGATCAACATTCCGCTCATCAGCGCGCCGATGGACACCGTCACCGAGGCGGCGCTGGCGATCGCGCTGGCGCAGGAAGGGGGGATCGGCATCGTTCACAAGAATTTGCCGGTCGAAGCGCAGGCCCGCGAGGTGGAGAAGGTGAAGCGGTCGGAGAACGGGGTGATCGTCGATCCGATCGTCCTCTCGCCGAACAACACGATCGCCGACGCCCGCCGCGTGATGCGGGAGTACAACGTCTCGGGCATCCCGATCTGCGAGATCGACAGCACGCAGATCGGCCTGCGGGCGCGTTCCACGTCCAACGGCAAACTGCCGCGGCTGGTCGGCATTCTCACCCGCCGCGACCTGAAGTACCAGGAAGACGACCAGCGCCGCATTGGCGACGTGATGACCAAGAACAACCTCATCACCGCGCCCGAAAACACGTCGCTCGAGGATGCCGAGCGCATCCTCTACAAGAGCAAGGTCGAGAAACTGCTGATCGTCGATAACGCCGGCGGGCTGGCGGGCCTGATCACGATGCGCGACCTCGACAAGCTGCACCAGTTCCCCAAGGCCTGCAAGGACAGCCGCGGCCGGCTCCGCGTGGGCGCGGCGACGGGGGTGAAGGACTTCCGCCGGGTGGAGGCGCTCATCAACGCCGAGGTGGACGTCATCATCGTCGATACCGCCCACGG
Source organism: Phycisphaerae bacterium (assembly GCA_037189665.1). GTDB lineage: Bacteria > Planctomycetota > Phycisphaerae > Tepidisphaerales > Tepidisphaeraceae > BPJO01. The sequence goes on from JBBCIV010000247.1 coordinate 17,846, forward strand.
CCACAGCCGCAACGTCATGGAGACCGTCCGCGAGATCAAGCGGAACCACAACATTCAGGTCATCGCCGGCAACATCGCTACCGCCGAAGGGGCGCGCGACCTGATCGAGGCCGGCGTGGACGGCGTGAAGGTCGGCATCGGCCCGGGCGCGATCTGCACGACGCGCATCGTCAGCGGCGTGGGCGTGCCGCAGATCAGCGCGATTCTCAACGCCCTGAGCGTCGCCGAGCCGGCGGGCATTCCCGTGATCGCCGACGGCGGGATTCGCCATTCGGGAGACATCGCCAAGGCGATCGCCGCCGGGGCAAGCTGCTGCATGATGGGGTCGCTGTTTGCGGGCCTGGATGAGTCGCCGGGTGAAATGATCATCCACCAGGGGCGTCGTTATAAGAGCTACCGCGGCATGGGTTCGATGGGCGCGATGGTGCAGGGCTCGAAGGACCGCTACGGCCAGGCCGGCGTCTCCTCCGCCAGCAAACTGGTGCCCGAAGGCGTTGAAGGCCAGGTTCCGTATCGCGGACCGCTGAGCGATTTCGTCTACCAATTGGTTGGCGGACTTCGGGCGGGCATGGGATACTGCGGAACGAAGAATATCGATGAGTTTCGCAGGAACGCGAAGTTCTGCCGCGTGAGCGGCGCGAGCATGGCCGAAAGCCATCCGCACGACATCACGATCACCAAGGAAGCGCCGAATTACTCCATCGAGTATTCGGAAGGACTGAAACGATGAAAACGACGCAGTTGCGAGTTGCGGGTTGCGGGTTGCGAAGCAGGCGGCCGCGCGTGCGCACTTTCTGGCAACCGGCGACCGGCAACTGGCGACTTGCGGCGGTCATCGCTGCCGTTGCGGTTATCGGCTGTGAGTCGTCGGAGTCGGGCGGCTCGATGCAATCCCGGCAGGATTCGGCGTTGAAAGACCCGTTTTCCTACGGCCCGGACGCCCACGACCCGAAAAAGGCCCCGCAAGGCCTCGACAGCAAGCATCCCGGCGACGGCACCGCCAAGAGTGAATGGGACCGTTTCTGGAACCCCTGATTTGCCGATAGTAGTTTTCAGGGCTCGCCTTACCTTGCGGGCCGCGAGCGTCTGCTGACGTTGATAGAAAGAGAAGTTGAAGGAGAACTGATGAATACCCCACGGACGACGATCCTCTGCCTCGCCGGTCTTGCTGGCCTTGCCCTCCTGGGCGGCTGCGTGCAGTCCAGCACCACCAGCGCCGGCCAGATCAACATGGAACCCCTCACGATCGATCCTGCCATGCAGAATCGCCAGTGGGAGCCCGCCACCGCTTACTATGCCAATGGCGACACCGTCACCTGGTCAACCGGTTTTGGCTACGAGCCCGATCCCGCCCAGCCCAACTGGCAGTACTACTTCTCTGACACCGGCACGTACTTCGTCAACCTCGTGACGATGCCGTACACGTTCTACCAACAGCGCGATGGCGTCGCCTCCACTGGCGTCCAGATCCCGCCCACCTACACCGCCGTCCCGCCGCTGCCGCCTTCGCCGGAAGTCGAAACGGTGGAATCAGCCCCTACGACCCAGCCGACGCCGTAACGACACCGGCAATCTTTTCTCAAACCATCCCCGGGGCAGCGCGTCCGAACACATGGACGCGCTGCCCCGGGCGTTTTGAGGGGTCGAGCGTATAGCGGGAGTTATCATAT
>JBBCIV010000248.1:0-11489 GCA_037189665.1 Phycisphaerae bacterium
CGTTGGGACTCGGTAACACCAGATTTCGTCCACTACGCGGAATGCCGGCCACCACCGCGTCAAACAAGGTCCCCGCACGGCCAATCAGCTTCTGGCGGAAATTCCAGATCGTCGTCTCGTCGGGCGTCTTATCGTCGAACGAAAGCTGATCCGGTCCAGCAGCATCTGCTCGGCCATCGAGTCCGACAACGCGAAGGCCTTCTGCACGAACGCCACCTTGAGCATCAACGCCACCGACCAGTTGGGCGCCCCGCCCTTGCGTGAGTCGTTGCGGTACGCCAGGCCCGCTTCTGTCAGCGTGGCCGCCAGCTTGTCGAAGTCGATCAGCCGCTCGCAGTCGGCAAAGAACTTCGCCGCCCGCGGCGACCCCAGCCCCGCGACCTGCAGATCCGTGAACGACGGCTGCCCGCCTTGTTTACCGCTCGCGAAACCCTGAATGCCTCCGGTATGGCCGGTGCGCTGGCCTGGCTGGACCCAATGCGGACGGTCCATCCGCCCGCAATCCTCGGATCGCGCCCGATCGGCTCCTGCTCCTGCGCCCTCGGTCGGCGGACATGGTTCTGGACGGCCATCGAATGCCTGCGTTGTCCAGACGTGGGGGCAACGATCGCATGGATCGACACGCCGCTGACGCACGTGCAGGCCCGGCGCCTGCAACTGGCTGTCGAAGCGGGCGGCGGCGTGGGGATTCTGCTGCGACCGAATCACGCCCGTGCGCGGCCGGACGCCCTACGTCCGACAGGAGCTCATCGCCGACACGTTGCTTGCAGAGTACCGACGGCGTTACCGCACACTGTGCGACCGGGCGGATCTTTATATCCCGTTTATCGAGCGCTCGCTGCTTACGCTGGCCGGGGGAGGCCAGCTTGGTTTTATTTGCGCGGACCGGTGGATGAAGAACCGCTACGGTGGGCCGCTTCGTAAACTCATCACATCTCGCTTTCGGCTGAAGATTTACGTTGACATGGTGAATACGCCTGCGTTCCATACCGAAGTGACGGCCTATCCTGCGATCACGGTCATCACCAACGAGCGCGGCGGGAATACGCGGGTCGTCCGTCGGCCGGAAATCAATACCGCGGCGTTGTCGAAACTCGCGAAAGTCCTGTCCGGCAAGCAGCTTTCGCACTCAACGCTCGGCGTACACGAACTCATGGCGGTGACGCAAGGAAGCGAGCTGTGGATTCTCGAATCTTCCGAACAGATGGAACTCGTCCGCCGCCTCGAGTCGCGATTCCCGACCGTGGAGGAGGCCGGGGATAGGCGTCGCGACCGGCGCTGATAAAGCCTTCATCGGCCGCTTCGACGAGCTTGATGTCGAAGAGAGCTGGAAGCTCCCCTTGGTCATGACCGGCGACATCCTGAGCGGTGTGGTCGAGTGGCAGGGACTTGGCGTCGTGAACCCGTTTTCTGACGAAGGCGGGCTGGTCGATCTGGACGAATACCCAAAGCTCCGCTACTACCTTGAGGCGAGGAGGGACGTGATTGCGAAACGGCACGTCGCGATGAAAGCACCGCAGAACTGGTACCGCACCATCGACCGAATTTACCCCACGCTCACTCATCGTCCGAAGCTACTCATTCCAGACATTAAGGGCAAAAGCACGCGTAGTCTTGGAGGAGGGAAGAATGTATGCACGGAGATCGCACGCTTCCAGCACGGCAACACGTCCAGCCGTAACACATATCGCAGCAGCTTCATCCCTGGCCTGCACGACATCTGCATGGTGTTTGGCCGAGCGTAGCGGCCAGTGCCCCGCCGCCATCTACCGGCGGCGGGGCTTCTATCTGCCGTATCTCTCTGTGTGCTGGCCAACGATCAAAACTGATTAATTCGGCTGAACCATTCACTTCAACGCCGACAGATCCGCGCCGTGGTTGATGTGAAAGACCTGGCCGTCCAACACAAGCGCCGGCACGGACTTCACACCGGCAGCCTCGGCTTCGGCGAGCCGTCGGCGCTGCTCGCCCAAGTGGACCACTTCGACTTGGTACTGATTCGGATCAATCGCCTTCACAACCGATTGCTCGGCGCTGACGCATACGGGGCAGCCGGCGTGATAAAATGTGGCTTTTGCAGACATCTGGATTGCTCCTTTCGTGAAGAACTGCTTACATGAATCGTCATGACAGTAGTTCCCATCGCCACGTAGCGACAACCGGGCACTTTTCGGTGAGGTAGGCACTTTATGGTCGAAAATATTGTAAAATCGCGAGTGAAAAAATCTCGTGTCACGCGGCCTGTCAGCGCCGCGGAAATGGTCGAAAACTGCCTCGGCTGTAAGTGGACGGTCCATGTGCTCGGGCAGATCCGCAAAGGCGTGAGACGGCCCGGCGAGCTGGCGCGATCGGCCAATGGACTCACGACGAAGGTGCTCAACGAACGGCTGCACAAGCTCATGCGTTTCGGGGTGCTTGAACGCAAGAGCTATCCCGAAATCCCGCCGCGAGTGGAGTACGCGCTGACGCCCCTGGGCAGGCGGTTCATCAAGCTGCTGGATGAGATCGACAAACTGCAACGCGAGATAACTGCTGCCCATAACAATAAGGAAGACGCGGTGCCAGAATCGTAGCGCGCGCGGAAATCTGTCTTGATGGAGAACCAGGATGTCTGACGTTGCTGAATTGTTGATCGCCGGTTGGCTTCTGAACCTGAAAAAAGCGGAAGAACTTCTGGCCGACATCTCGGCCGATGAGATGACTCGCCAGCCGCACGGCGTCGTCAATCATCCGGCGTGGACGCTGGCCCACCTGATTCACTACCACCCGGCCATCACCAGCCTCGCGCGCGGCCAGGCCGTCGCCGATCCCGCCGCCGCGCCCAACGCCAATCGTTACGACGCCGGCTCAACGCCCGTTGACGATCCGTCCCTCTACCTGGCCAAGGACGCCTTGCTGGCCCGTTATCGCAGCGGACATGCCGAGGTCACGAAGCTGCTGGAAACCGCGCCACCCGAACGCCTGCTCCAACCGCCGGGCCTGCCGCGATGGGAACAAGCGTTTACGACCACGCGACACGCGCTCGTCTATCTTATGCACTACCACGAGTCGCTGCACATCGGCCAGATCATGGTATGGCGCCGCGCGATGGGCCGGCCGCCGCTGGAGTAGCGCGGCGGGAATCATTGTGGAAGGTGCGGACGAAGGCACGAGCAGGAGCGCCGTTATAAAACGCGGTTGCAACTGCCCACAAGGCGCCCGGCGAAAAGCCCCGGATTGAAAATCTGGTAACAGGTCAAGTTCCAGTCGAAGCGCCGGACCAGCTCACGCACCATTGCCACTCGCGCATTTCGCTGGGCGTTCATCATCGGGCAGAACCATACTTTCGCGGCGTCAGCAGACCACGTTCGGCGTCACGCGCTTCGCGGATTCGTGTGCGGTGGGACGCGAGCAGGTCGCTGCGCGTCACGATGCCGACAACGCGGCGCGTCTGATGGTTGAGCACAGGAAGCCGGCCGACGTCGTGGTTCACCATGTGGTCGGCGGCGTCGCGCAGCGTGGCGTCGGCGTACACGATGATCGGCGGGCGGTGTACGATCTCTCGCACGCGGGTCGTTCCCGCGTGCCTGGGGTCGAGCAGGTCGCGCCGGGTGAGGACGCCGACGAGGTGGCCGTGGTCGTCCAGCACGGGGAATCCCTGGTGCGTCGTACCGGGTTCGCCACGCTCGATCCAGCCGCGCACGGCGGCGAGCGCGTCGTCGGCCTTGAGCGTGACGAGCGTTTCGGACATCGCCTCGCGCACCGGCACCCCGGCGAGAAAATCGGGCGCGTAATCGACCGGCACATGCACGCCCCGGCGGACAATCTTCTCGGTCATGATCGTGTTGCGCATGACCAGCGCCGAGACGAAATACGCCGCCGCGCATCCCCCGAGCAGCGGGAGCAGCCCGAGCGGTTGAAGCGTCGTCTCGAACGCGAACACGGCCGACGCCAGCATCGCCCGCGACGCGCCGGCGAAAATGGCGGCCATGCCGACGAGCGCGGCGACGCGCACGTCAACGCCCGCGTCCGGCAGCAAGACCGTCACCGCCGCGCCGGCGAGCAACCCCATTCCACCGCCGATCGTGAACAGCGGCGCCAGCGTCCCGCCCGACGTGCCGCTCGAAAGGTAGACCGCCCACGAGATGAACTTCATGAGACATAGTATCGCGACGAACGACAGTGGCCCGGCTTGGTTGGAAATGATCTGCGTGATGTTGTCATACCCGACGCCGAGCGTCCGCGGGTAGAAATACCCGATCACGCCCACGACCGCCGCGCCGATGACAGGCCACCACATCCAGTGGATCGGCAGGTGATCGAACAGGTCCTCGATCGCGTAGATGGTCTTGGTGATTCCAACGCTGGCCAGCCCAACCAAGGCGCCGATGGCGATATAGCACGCGATGGCGATGCCCGTAGGGGCGGCCAAGTCGGGCATGGGGAACATCGGGTGCAGCCCGACGAACATGACGCGCACCGCCGCCGCCGTCACCGTCGCCAGCGCGATGGGGACAAGCGATCGGGGCCGGAACTCGAAGAGCAACAGTTCAATGGCAAGCAGCACCGCCGACACCGGCGCGCCGAACGTCGCCGACATCCCGGCCGCGGCGCCGGCGGCGAGGAGGGTCTTTCGCTCCAAGGCCGTCGCCGGCATGATCTGCCCGATGAGCGATCCCAGTGCGCCGCCGGTGGCGATGATCGGGCCTTCGGCGCCGAACGGCCCGCCCGTGCCGATCGCGATGGCCGCCGACAACGGCTTAAGAAACGTCATCCGTGCGGGAATGCGGCTCTGGTTGGTCAGAACCTGCTCCATCGCTTCGGGAATCCCATGCCCGCGAATGGCCTTGGAACCAAACCGCGCCATCAGGCCAACGATCAAGGCCCCGCCGATCGGCACCAGCACGACCCACAGGCCAAGCCGGTGGTCCCAGGGCGTGACTTCGTGAAACGACACCCGCCCGTAGAAAAACAGGTTGGTGAACAACGCGATGAGATGAACCAGCGCTTGCGCCGCCAACGCCGCCAGGATGGCCAGCACGACGCAGATCAAGGATATAAACGCTGTCCGGCGATCCATCAGCCCGGATTGCCTCGACACGTCCGCCGCCACGATCGCCGGGCCCATTGACGGCGCGATCGGCAGCCCTTCCGTTGTGGACGCGCGCTCGACATGATGCGTTGATGACGACTCGCCTGCTTGATCTTTCATCGTCGAAGAGAGACTCCTTCAACGTCACCTTAATGGTTCGGGGGTAAGCACGTCCAGTAGGCGCCGCGTTCCGCTCACCCATTTTGTCCTCCCGGTCCTGCTGGCCCGGCCTCGGTGATTACGTTCCAGAAACGACTTCAACGACACCGCATTGTTATGCTCGCCTGTGTGCTCATGTGGATCAGCGCCAGGCGGGGGGCGCGTGCCGTAGGGCAATGGCATTTCGACCCACTGGTCGGCCTTGAAAAGCTGCCCGGCTTCCATCAGCAGGCTCGCGTTGCCCGATGTTCTTTCAAACCGCCGTGACTGCTGGCGGCTGCGGGGCATGCCCAACTGGCACATGACCCCGCGCAGAAAGGTGATGTTTTCCGGGTCCGACTGCCGGATCGCGGTCGAATGCTCGACAAGACGGCGAAGCACCGACTTCGATTCCAGCAACCTGGCCACGGACTGATCGATTTCGCTCTCATTCATGGCTTTCCTCCCACATCATTCGTGTAACGGAAGCGGGCCGCTCATGACCAGATCGAATGTGCCGAATAAGGCGATTCGTCCACAATGGCGTGATGTGCCTGTTTCGGGATGCGCGATATTGGAACCCCTCCTCTGCCCCTCTGTGGATAACCGCTACCGTGAGATTCTGACGCGCCTTTTCAATTGGGCGACCGCGCAGCGTGGCGTTCGATTGCCTGGTGGCGTCAATCCGGCTGCCAGCGTGGAACACCGGCGCGAGCCGGCCCCCCTCGTTCGGTTCGTTGTCCTTCCGCAGATCGACCAGCAAATCGGCGCACTGGCAGGCAACACCCGGTTGCAGGCGATGGCGGCGACTTCCACCTCCTTCCGGATGTAGCGGACCATGCCGTTGCGTCCTTCGCCGAGGCACAGCCGTGTCAGGCCGGCGCGGCGGGCGACGCGATCCACGCTCGATCGCGAGTAGACCTGAAGGGTTCCCTCGAGGAGACGTAAGGAGACGCCTTCAGCTTGATCTGACGGGTTGCCCGATTCATCGTGGCGGCGGCGACTATTCACGCCACCTCGAGAATCCTTTTGCATTACGATCTTAATCAACCTAATCGTATTCCCTGAACGCCATGGCATGAATTTGCTAGGCGTGAGACTCGATGCCCGGCAATGTGATGGATCACCCTGCATCGCCATATTCCAGGCTCGGGTACAGCTTGCGCGACTCGTCGCTAACGACGGGCGCAGTTCGTCGAGATCACCACGGAGTCACCTGATGATTCGTACCGCCCAACGACAAGTGCCGTGGCACTGGATCATTCTGCTGTGCTTTACGACCTCCGTTCAAACTCTGGTCGATCGCTGCGATGACAGCATGACCCTCATGCTCGGCAAGTTCATCGATAACCCTTTCTGGATCATGGCCGTCGGCAGCCTGGGGATCGGCCTCAACTTTCTGATCTCTCCCTATGTCTCTTGGAAAAGCGACCGCATCTGGACTCCCCTCGGGCGGCGTAAGCCGTTCATGCTCGTGGGGTGGGCATTGCTTGGCGTCGCGATGTTCTGGGCGCCGTTTGCCGGGACGCTGTGGATCATGCTGGCGGTGATCATCCTGTGGAACCTCGGCATGGACATGGGCTATAATGGCCCGTTTTCCCCCCTCTTCTATGAAACCGTCCCCACCCAGCAGCGCGGCCGCGGCGCGACCATCAAGAAGACGATGAGCGTGCTCGCCAGCCTGTTTTTCGGCTGGTTTCTCATGCGGCAGTACAGCAGCAAGTACGACGTCCCCGTGCCAACTTGGTTGAATGAGTCCGGCCAGCTCGCGTTCAGCGGCGTGCATGTCATCTTCTGCGTCGTCGGATTCGCTGTCGTACTGGCATGGCTGAACCTGGCGTTCAACCTGAAGGAAACCAAGCCCGAAAAGCCATTGCCACCAGAACGATTCAACCCCTACCGGTTTCTCCGGGAGATCTTCTGCGACCGCCAGTGGCTGATGATCTACCTGCTGCTGTTCTGCACCGTGGCGGTCAGCGCCAACCTGGGAAAGCTCTCCGCGCTGATGATCACCCGGCAATTCAACTATCCGCCGGAAGTGCTCGGCACCCTGAGCGTCGCCAAGACCTTTTACATCCTGCTGCTGGCAATGCCATTAGCGCTGTTCCTCGCCGACCGGATCGAACGGCGGACACTGTTTCGTATCGGGCTGTGGCTATCCACGCTCCAGGTGTTGGGCCTTTGGGTGTTCATCGAATTCGTCGGCGTTCCCACAGTATGGCAGTGGATTGTGCTGATGGCGATCGGCGAAATCGTCGACACGCTTGCCGGAGCGGCGATCGAACCGCTGATCTTCGATCTGGTGCGTCGAAACCAGATGGGGACGCTCAACTCCGGATTTCTGGTCGTCGCCAACATCCTGCGAATGATCATCATGCTGGTGATCGGCCTGTTCGTGAAGTACTTCTCGTTCTGGCGATACGGGGAAAGCGCGGACTCCGAGGCCCAAGTATGGGACTACTCCAGCGGCTTTCTAATCGTGTTTGCGCTCGGCGTGTGCGGGTGCATCTGCTACGCCTACTTCGAATCGCAGTTGCGAAAAGGCAAGATTATTGAGTACGGAAAGCTCGAACACGCCGAAGACCAGGCCAACCCCGCCAAGGCGTGATTCATCAGCGCCAGTTGTTGAGGTTGTTCGCCACAACCTGACGAATCAGTGCGGCGGCGTGTGTCATGGATTCGTCATCCGACGTGGCGTGATCGCGTACGGAATAGACATGCGAGAACACTGCCGGCCGATCCTCTGCGACGCCGGCGATGGCAATGCACGGGCGATTGAGTTCCTGGCATAGCATCGCGACCCCGTATGCGGCTTTGCCGGAGAGACTTTGACTATCCAGCTTACCTTCTCCGGTGATGACCAGGTTCGCTGTGGCAATGCGCCGGCGGAGATTTAAGACGTCAGCGACCAGTTCAAATCCGCTTTGCAGCGTTGCCCCACAAAACGCCTGCAACCCAAACCCCAATCCCCCGGCCGCTCCCGCGCCAGGCTGATTCGCCAGTTCAACCTGGCCGAGCCGAGTTGCCAATCGCTCCATCGCCTGATCCAGGCGCTGAACGACCTCCGGCGTGGCCCCCTTTTGAGGCCCGTATACGCAAGCGGCCCCGTTCGGCCCGAACAACGGGTTGGTGACATCGCAGGCAACGACAATCGAAATCGGCCGCGCGTTGTCTGCGTGACCTTCGACACCAGTAACACGTTCCACATCCCGCCCACGCAGCGGCGGCTGGCTGATCGATAGGCCAGCTCCGCCTAGGAGGATCGGAACACCGCGTGCGTGTGCGCATCCCAGCCCTGCATCACAGGTCGCACTTCCGCCAATCCCAAGAATGAGCCGCCGCGCTCCCATCTGCTCGGCGCAGTTCATGAGTTCGCCGGTGCCGAAGGTGGTGGTCTGAAGCGGGTCTCGCTGTTCAGTCCGAAGCAAATGCAGCCCCGACGCTTCCGCCATTTCGATGACAGCGGTCTCGCGATCACCAAGAAAACCGAACGTGGCATCCACCTTCATCTCCACCCGCGGGCCGGTCACATTGGTTTGGATCAATCGCCCGCCGGTCGCCGACACCAGCGCGGATACCGTTCCCTCCCCACCATCGGCAACCGGACAGCGTTCGACCTCAATCGACGGGTCCGCCTGCCGCAATCCGCCGACAATCGCCTCCACAACCTGTGTTGCCGACAGGCAGCATTTGAACTTGTCAGGAGCAATAAGGATGCGCATCGATTTCAACCACGAGCCGCCGGGGGAACCTTCTTCCACTTATCCACTGATGGTGACCCGCAGGCGCTAGGCCGACTCGCGGATCACCAGCAACGGCCGAACAACACGCCGACGATCGGCGACCGGCCCGTCCTGAAGCACCAGTTCCACCGCGTACTTGGCGAACGCTTCGTAGTTCGGGTCAACCGTGGTCAGCGCGGGATCCGACAGCGAAGCCGCATCAATGTTATCGAAACCAACGATCGCGATCGATTCGGGAACGGATCTCCCGATGCGTCGAAATGCCCTCATCAGTTCAATCGCCCATACATCATTGCTGGCGATGACCGCATCCGCCTGATTTACGTTCAAGAAGTCAACGGCGGCCACGATTCGCTCGGCGCTTGGGGGAAACACGCCGTCCCCGGCCCACTCCAGCAATTGATGGGAGTCGAGCGAAGCTTGCGCCATCCCGAGGCGAAAACCGTCGAGCCGATGCTGCATCAGTATGTCGGCCGACGCCGGCGCACTTAAGATCAGAGCGATACGACGACGCCCCTGCCGTACCAGATGCGCAACCGCATCGGTCATGCCGGCCGCCCGGTCGACGTCGACGACAAACCCGTCGGGAAGCGGCGATTCGGATTGAAACACCACCGAACGAAACCGCGACAGCAACCGCACCGCCGCACTGTCAGAGGCCGGCGCGGGGTTCTGAAAGCAGATCAGTCGGTCGATTCCTCTTGCGAGCAGGTCCGCGAGGTAGTCGCGGGAACTCGATGCGTCCTCGTGGAACTGCCCGATCATCAGCCGATGACCTTGCCGGTACGCCTCCTGCTCAATCGCGGCCAGACGCCGGAAATTGGCCGCGGTAGAAGACGCGCCGATCAACGCCCCGATCAGGTCCGATTGATTGCCTCGCCACTGCTGGGCAACCAGGTTTGGCCAGTATCCCATCTCATCGGCGATCCGGCGCACCTTCGCCGCGGTGCGCTCGGCGATTCGCATCGTCGAGCTGCCGCCGTTTCGAAGCACGACCGATACCACCTGAGGCGACACCCGTGCGCGCTCCGCGATATCGGTCAGCCGAATACGCTTGGACGATCGTTCGATGACGGGCGTCGGATCGATTAGTTGACTGCTTCTCATCGGGTGATCCTCCGAGTCGGACTACCACGCCGTCCATCCACCATCGACGCTGAGGGTATGACAATTAACCATCGCCGCCTCCGTGCTGGCAAGGTAAGCCACGGCGGCGGCGATCTGGTCGGTGGTGGCAATCCGGCCGCAGGGAATCTTTCCCAGTACAAACTTTTGGAATTCGGGATTCTTCAGCCGCTGGCGCGTCAGATTCGTTTCGACAAACGTCGGCGCGACCGAATTCACCGTGATCCCGTGCCTGGCCCACTCCACTCCAAGGGTGCGAACCAATTGGATGATGGCTCCCTTTGTTGAGCAGTAGACCGGCTGACCGGGGATGCCGACCAGCCCCGACTGGCTGGAGATCCAGATGATTCGCCCGTTGCCGGATGCGACCATCGCGGGCGCAAGCTGCTGGGCGAGGAAGAATCCACCGCGCACGTTCGTCTGGAAATGATCTTCCCAGTTCGCCTCATCCACTTCGAGCCCGGCGGTCGGGCGATTGATCCCGGCGTTGTTCACAAGAATGTCGATGCGCCCGCACAGTTCCAGTGCCTTGCGGGCGCCGTCGCGGATCTGCCCTTGGTCGCGAACGTCGATCGGAATCGAATGGGCCCGTACGCCAAGATTCGAAAGCAATCCCTGGCTCTCAGCTAGCGATACGTCGGGCTTATCCGACACGATCACGTGCGCGCCCTGCTTAGCGAGTGCGATCGCGGTTGCTTGTCCGATGCCGGTGGCCGATCCGGTCACCAGCGCCGTCTTTCCGTCAAGTCGAAACATGCTCATGATTTGGCGTACCTTTCCACTCGCACATCAGCAGTGATGGCGTGGGCGAGCATGCGTTCCACACGGCACTGTCGCGACGTAACCTCACCGATTTCACGGGACGCGGCCGGTGTCATTCGTTGATAGGTCACGGTCTTGAGGAACTTGCCGACCCAGACGCCGCCCGTGTAGCGCGCGGCGCGGCTGGTAGGAAGAATGTGGTTGGTGCCGATGGATTTATCCCCATAGGCCACCGTCGTTTCTTCGCCGATGAATAATGAGCCATAATTCTTCAGACGCGACGAATACCAGTCAGGATTGCGAACCTGCAATTCAAGGTGCTCCGGCGCGTAGTCATCGCTGAGCGCGACGGCTTCGTCATCGCTTTCGGCAACGTAGATCCGGCCGTTGGCGGCCCAGCTTTGCGAAGCGATGTCGCGCGTGGGCAGGGTTGCGAGTTGGGATTCAAGTTCGGCAAGACACTTGCGTCCAAACGCTTCGTCGGTGCAGATCAAGGCGATACCGCTGTTCGGATCATGCTCGGCCTGGCCAAGCAGATCGCACGCGACCAGCGCCGGGTCGGCCGAGGCGTCGGCGATCACCATGATCTCGGTCGGTCCTGCCAGCAGATCAATGCCGCATCGGCCGAAGAGTTGGCGCTTCGCCTCGGC